>DATAOU010000094.1:0-10486 GCA_036265575.1 Pyrinomonadaceae bacterium | reverse complement strand
TTGGACTTTGGACTCGCCTGAATGAAATTCAACGCGCCGACCGCTGCCAGTTTTCTAAGTTCGTCTTTGCGCAGCTCCGGCACACGATGTTGCAGGTCGTCGATGCTTAAAAAAGGCGCTTCATTTCGCGCGCGTACGATCGCGCGACCTGCTTCTTCGTGCAGACCTTTGACGTAGCGCAAGCCGAGACGTAAGGCTGGTTGGTCCAAAGCCTGCTGTTGGTCCAACGTCCAATGTCCAACGTCCAACGTCTGTTTATCGGTTCCTGACGTTGGACTTTGGACATTGGATTTTGGACTTTCTTCTTCCAGCGTACACAACCACTCAGACTGCATTACATCAACCGGTTTGACTTGCAAACCATGACGCTGCGCATCCTTGACGATGGTAAATGGTTGATAGAAACCCATCGGTTGATTGTTCAGCAACGCCGCCGTAAACGCCGCCAGGTAGTGACACTTCAAATAGGCGCTGGCATAAGCAATCAAAGCAAAGCTGGCCGCGTGTGATTCGGGAAAACCATAAAGCGCAAACGACGTGATCGCCTGCACAATTTCCTCCTGGGCCTTGGGTGTAATTCCTTTGCGCGCCATGCCGCGCCGCAGTTTAACTTCTATTTCCTTCATGCGCGCTTCCGAGCGTTTGAAACCGAACGCGCGCCGCAGCTCTTCCGCCTCACCACCGGAAAAGTCTGCGCAAATCATTGCTATCTTCAATAGTTGTTCCTGAAACAAGGGCACGCCGAGCGTCCGTTTTAGTACCGGCTCCAAAGACGGGTGCGCGTACACAACCTGCTCCCGGCCCTGCCGGCGTTTCAGATAGGGATGGACCATGTTGCCCACGATTGGACCAGGCCGAATGATGGCCACTTGCACTACGATGTCGTAAAACTTTTTCGGCTGCAGTCGCGGCAGACATGACATCTGCGCGCGACTCTCAACTTGAAACAAACCAATCGTGTCGGCTTTTTGCAAGGAAGCATAAACCGCCTCGTCGTCCTGTGGCAGGTGGGCCAGATCAACTTCCTCTTTATACGATTCCCGGATTAAGACAATCGATTCTTCCAGGGCCGCCATCATTCCCAGACCCAGCAGATCCACTTTGATCAGTCCCAGGTCGGCGCAGTCTTCTTTGTCCCATTGCACTACCACGCGCCCGGGCATTGCCGCTGGTTCCAGCGGCACCACCGAATTGAGCTGGCCCTGACAAATGACCATGCCGCCCGAATGCTGGCCCAGGTGACGCGGCAGATCCTGGACCATGCCGTACAGTTCGAAAAACTTTTTAATGCGCGGGTTTCTGATGTCGAGCCCTGCTTCGCGAAACTGTCGCGCGGTTGAGTCTTTCGGATCCTTCCATTCCCAGGTGTGCACCAGCCCGGAAAGGCGTCCCAGGGTTGCGTCATCAAAATCGAGCGCCTTGCCCACTTCACGCGCAGCAGAGCGGCCGCGATACGTGATTACATTGGCAGTCATCGCGGCGCCGAGTTTTCCATAACGTTCATAAACATATTGAATCGCGCGCTCGCGCTGGTCGCCGCTGGGCAAATCCAGATCGATGTCCGGCCATTCGCCGCGTTCTTCAGAAAGAAAACGTTCAAAGAGAAGTTCCATGCTGATCGGATCGACCGCCGTAATGCCGAGCGAATAACAGACGGCGCTGTTGGCAGCCGAGCCGCGACCCTGAATCAGGATTCCCTGCCGGCGGCAAAATTCAACAATGTCCCAAACGATCAGAAAATAGCCTTCGAGTTTGAGCTTTTCGATCAACGCGAGCTCGCGTTCGAGTTGTGGCCGCGCGGCCTCGTAAGCCGGCTTTCCATTCGTTCCCGGATAGCGCCGGCGCGCGCCTTCTTCCGTACGCTGGCGTAAAAATGACGACATTGTTTCGCCCGCTGGAACAGGGTATTTGGGAAACTCGTAACCAAGATCTTCAAGGGTGAATTCCAGTCGCGAAGAAAGTTCCACAGTGTTGTTAATGGCTTCCGGCAAATCGGCAAAAAGCTGTTGCATTGTCTTTGCTGATTTCAGGTACCGTTCAGAATTCATGGCAAGTAAGCGGCCGGCGCTTTCCAGGCGCACGTGATTGCGAATGCAGGTGAACACGTCGGCGACTTCACGTTGTGCCGGCGTCGCGTGGCTGACGCCGTTGGTCGCCAGCAGCGGCAGATGCAAACGTGTGGCGATCTCAACCACCGCCTGGTTGCGCGCTTCTTCATCACGATTGAAATGGCGTTGCAGCTCGGCATAGACATTGTGTTTGCCAAACACATCAATGAGCCACTCTGTCTGCCTCTGTGCCTCCTTTGTGTTCTCTGTGTCTCTGTGATGGAGCGCTTTTGCTAATGGCCCATCGGCGGCGCCTGTCAAACAAATCAACCCCTCAGCATGCGCTGCCAGTTCCTCAGGCGTGACCGCACACTCGCCCGGCTTGGCATGCTTGGGCACGCGCAACTTCATCAACGTGATCAGGCGTGAGAGGTTTTGATAACCGGTACGGTTACGGACAAGGAGAGGCAGCGAAAACGTTTCTCTTTGGTGACCTGAGGGTTTTTGTCCAATGTCCAGGGTCCAAGGTCCAATGTCCGCTTTGGAATCTGGAATCTGGAATCTGCAATTAGTAGTTTGACGTTGGACCTTGGACTTTGGACTTTGGGCGAGATCATGACTTTGGATTTGGGATTTTGAACTTTGGACTAGATCATGACTTTGGACTTTGGACTTTGGACTTTGGACTATTGTTATCTCAGCCCCAATGTGGGCCTTGATGTCGTTCTTTTTCGCGGCCAGATGAAACCGCGGGCTGCCATAAAAACCATCGCGATCCAACAGCGCCATGGCCGGCATCTCGAGCGCCATTGCCGCAGCAATCAATTCCTCCGGCACTGAGGCGCCTTCGAGAAAACTGAATGCCGATCTTGCGTGCATCTCAACGTAAGCAGTAAGCGGTGAGCAGTGAGCAGTGTGCATTCGAAGCGGGATCGCTGAACTTGTTTTCTTATGTAACTGCTTTTGTTTCTGCTCACCGCTCACAGCTCACAGCTCACTTTTTCAGTCGTAAACGCCTTCAACGAACCAGGTGCCACTACGCAGTTCCCGGTAAATGCGATAAAGAGTTTGGCTTGGACCACCATGATTGCTTAGAACTCCAATCTCTGGCCTCTGACCTCCGACCTCTGCCCTCTGACCTCTGATCTCCGACCTCTGACCTCCGACCTTTGCCCTCTGACTTCTGACTTCTGCCCTCTGACCTCTGACTTCCACGGCCACATCCCATTCATCTCGGGCCCAAAGATCTGAACGCCACCATTCACCGGTGGTGCGCCATGGTCCGGCCAGTCCTACCACCTTTCCATAAACACTACGGTCCTTCCCCCAGGCATTTATTTCGGTGGGATATCCGCGGGCTGCCGCGACCACCGCTCTGAGCGGCGGGCGAAACCGGCGAAAGCCCATAGCGAATTTCGGAGTGGGAACTTCGAATTGCAGATTGCGGATTTCGGATTGCGGATTTTGAATTTGAAATTTGGAATTTGGAATTACTTCAGGCTGTTTGCTGTTTGCTGCCAGCACGGGAATCCTGCCGGCATGCTTTTTAGAAAGCTTTGCACGCCGCTCTTTCAACTCAAACCTCTTAACAGCGAACGCATCCGGCCGGTGCGTATTCAAAACTTGAGGAGAACCAACATTCCCCAAGCCAACCAGCTTTGCCAGTCGCGCCAGCGTTAACTCTAACTTTGCCGGTTCAGGCGCCAGCGGAATAAATAATCCCGTTTGTAAAACGCGCGGCTTAACCGGTTCACAATTTATCGCCACTGCAACTATTGCCTCTGTTGGCGGCTGCCTTTCAGCCTCAAGCAACAGTAGTTTCAAAAATACTTTTTGATCGCGCATCGGATATGGCAGATTGAGCTTTAATTCGTGCACGCTTTTGTTTTCAAGCTTCATCCGCACCTGCAGCTCATTAGTCGCCAGCGCGTAGTCATGCAAACTAGCGCAAATTTGATTGAGCAACCTGGCAAAGATAAAAGAAAGGGCTTCAAGCTGCGCAACGGGATAGTCGAGCTCGAGCGAACTTTCGAATACCGGCGCGGCTTGTTTTAGTTTTAAGTGTCGCTCCGTTTTTCCGGCAGCGAGGTGTTGCAGGTGTAAACCCTCCTGACCCAACCGTTCGGAAACACCGGCAACAGGGAGTTCGGCAAATTCTTTAAAAGTGCGTACGCCCCAAAGCTTGAGCGTCTCGAAAATTTCTGCGGCCCGCTTGTCTTCAATATTGACCAGGGAATATTCCAACGCGCTAACGGGCAATGGTCCGAGGCACGTCAGTTCTTCTCCCGCAGCAGTAAAAGTTATTCCGGCGCACCGCCGCGCTGCATGTATGGCCGCATCAGGATTCGCAGCCAGCGCGACATTTACCTGGGCCTCGAGTCCACCAGTTTGCTTTGAGACGCCGGCCTGTTTCGCAATGATGGTTGCCAACTCATAAGCCGAGCCAAAGCAGAGGCCACAGCCCTCGACGTCGATCACCACCGTGTCGGGCCACACCCCTTCGACAAAAGGAGAAAAAGAGTAAGCAAACTCGGCTAGAGACAGCTCTTCCGACAGATTTTGCGCGTGTATGCCCGCAAACATGACCAAGCCTTTCAGTTTTAAGGTAAAACGAAGATTAGCGAAAATTACCGAATACGTCAATGGTCGGGATGTAAAAAGTTTGGCAAGAATAAAAACGCTTGCGCCTGACGTTACGTCAGGCTTTAGGATGGTTTTCTTGAAAGGACAGCAGGTGATGAAAAACCAGGAACCTTCATATCAGGCGCAACAGTTTGCCACCCGGGCCGGCGTCACCGTGCGTACGCTGCACCACTACGACCGGCTTGGCTTGTTGAAACCGAGCGCGTACACCGGAACCGGTTACCGGCTTTACCGGGAAAGCGATCTAGCGCGCCTGCAGCAAATCGTCACGCTGAAATACATCGGCTTTTCTCTTCAGGAGATAAAAACTTTGCTCGCACAGAACGGCCGCGATCTGGCCGCAGCCTTGCGCCGGCAAAGAAAAATCATCAACCAAAAACGACATCATCTGGGAATGGCAGTTCAGGCGATTGAGCAAGCCGAACTGGTTATCGCAAGTGAAGTACCCGACTGGGAGGCATTCAAAAAAATAATCGAGGTGATCAATATGCAAAACGATATGGAATGGACCAGAAAATACTACTCGGAAGCCGCAAGCGAAAAACTCGCCGAGCGCGCGACGCCGGATGTAATCGAAAAAGGGCAGAACGATTGGTCACAACTGATCAAAGAAGTCGAGGCAGCAGTGCGCGACGGTGAAGATCCCACTTCTGAAAAATCGCGCTCGCTCGCAGCTCGCTGGTCAAATTTGATTCAGCAGTTTACCGGCGGCGATCCGGAAATCAGCGCCGGGTTAAGGAAATTGTACGCTGACCAATCCAACTGGCCGGCGCATTTTCAGAAACCTTACAGCGATGAAGTTGAAGCTTTCATTTGCGCCGCTGGTGGCAAGAAGTAGATGCCTGGAACTACTTTGCACAATGGGTTCGAAGGTACAACGCGGAGCGATCTCATTAGCACCGCGGCTTTAGCCCGGTGACCACAGAAGGTGATCGTGACCATGGAACGAAATTTTTTGAGCAGAGCCCGCTGAATTATTTCTGCTCACTGGGCGCTGACCTGCAAGCTGGTTTCTCTTACTGTTGGGCTCAATGGCCGGTGACGTTCTACCAACATTGTCAGTGAGCGCAACAGCATTCCCTGGGTAACTAAAAACGGGGCGGTAGTTTTCACTCGTGTTGAAAGATCGACTAAGGAAGAGTCTTTCTTCTTAGTTTCATCCTGATTCACTTGTGACCACACCACCGCCTCGTTTTTCATTTCCAGCGACAACGCGGCGCAGGACCGCACACTGCAATCCTGAGTAATTACCAGTAACGCGGTCGGCGTGTTTTCCACGACCCGACGAAAGCGAAACCACCAGGAGGAAATGATTCGGCGCGCGGCTTTTGCTGAGAGATCGGCAAGATCGAGCATCACGATACCGAAACCGCCGCCCTGCAACAGTAGATCCGTGGCTTTGAAAGCGTGCTCCAAATTATTGTCGCAACGTATCCACAGTAGCCGCTCAAAATTCACAGTTGACCGCTCCGCCGATTCCGGGTCGAGCGTATTGTTCATATCGACGAGTGCACACACTTCGTCGTGATTTGTCGCCCATGCCAAAGTTGAAAGCATGAAACTGGTGCGACCTGAAGATGCCGGGCCAAAAATTTCTGTAATAGCGCCGCGTGGCAAGCCACCCCCGGCGAGTGCATCGATTTCGGGAATACCGCAAGCAACCACTTCTCCGCGTTTTGTTTCGTGATGCTTAAACGCGTCGCCAAAGCGAGTTGCTATGCTGGACTCAATTTCCGCTTTTGAAATTGCTGCTCTCATGATTTAACTTTGTAAAGCAAACTGTTAGTTTGCTTGTAGCATAGACTTTAGTCTGTGCTCTTTTGCTAAACACAGGCCCAAGTCTGTGCGACCAACATGCCACGCAAAACTTCACAGGGCTCGGCTGCAGAATTCTTTCCCGACAAATTAACCTTGCCTGCTCTTAAAGACGCCGCGGCCGATTGCAAAGCCTGCGATCTCTGGAAAAGAGGCACGCAAACTGTCTTCGGCGAAGGACGCAAGCGATCCACCGTTCTATTCGTCGGCGAACAACCAGGCAACGAAGAAGATCTTTCGGGCAAACCTTTCGTCGGTCCGGCCGGCCGCTTGTTTGATAGCGCGCTCGAAGAAGCAGGTCTCGATCGTTCGCAAACTTACGTCACCAATGTTGTCAAACATTTCAAATGGGAACCGCGTGGCAAACGCCGCATTCATAAAAAACCCAACGCCGGCGAAATCTCTGCTTGCCGTCCCTGGCTCGAGGCTGAAATCGCTGTGGTCAAACCAAAAATAATTGTGGCCCTGGGCGCCACGGCGGCGCAGGCATTGCTCGGCCCAAAATTTCGCGTTACCAAACAGCGAGGCGCGTTTATCGAATCGACTCTCGCGCCCTATGTCATGGCGACCGTGCATCCATCTTCAATTCTTCGCGCGCCAGACGATGAAACCCGCCGCCTGGAGCATCGTCGCTTTGTCGACGATCTCAGAAAACTCGCCCGCGTTCTGAAGTAGCATAGACTTTAGTCTGTGTGCTGCTACGAGCTCATATTTATGCCCCACAATTCCTTCCGCCACGCAAAGCACAGACTAAAGTCTATGCTACTTTCTGCTTGACGCTTCTCTCTTCATTCGCTAATATTCGCATGATTTTCGCTTATTACCGAAAATACCACTGGGGCGATTTTAAGGCAAGGGGTTTTTCGAAAGGAGTAAGGGATGCCCGTAACAGCCAGGCAAAGGCAGGTCTATGACTTCATCAGTCGCTATGCGGAGGCTCACAAACTGCCACCCACGATCGCGGAAATTGGGAAGCAGTTTCAGATGACTTCATCGGCGAGCGTGCACAGCATCCTGTCAGCGCTGGAGCGCGAGGGCCTCATCAAGCGCATTCCCAACGTCAGTCGCGGCATCGAGATTATCAAGCAGGAAGAAGAGCCGGACGAGTTTGAGATTCCTTTGCTGGGAACCGTCGCGGCCGGCCAGCCCATCGAGGCAATCCTCGCTCACGAAACCGTCCAGGCGCCCAAGAACATGCTGGGCCGTGATCGCATGTTCGCGCTGCGCGTGCGTGGCGATTCGATGATTGACGAAAACATCCAGGACAACGACATCATAATAGTGTCGTCACAGCAGACTGCCGAGAATGGCCAGATGGTTGTGGCCTTGATTGATGGCAACTACGCCACCGTGAAGAAGTTTTATCGCGAGCCTGACTTCATTCGGCTGGAGCCGGCGAACCCGCAGTTCAAACCAATCTTTATCAAGACGCCGGAACGCATTCAAATTCAGGGCGTCGTGCGCGGCTTAATTCGCAGCTACAATCCCGTGGCATAGACTTCAGCCTGTGCCTTCGATAAATACACAGACTGAAGTCTGCGCCACTACACTGGAAGTCTTGAAGAATGAAACCCGCGCGCGCACTGCACCTTGCTTCATCCGAATCGGATGTGATCTTTCTTGGCTTTGCACTGAGCGACTGCGTGGTTGAGCTTGAGAAGGATGTGGCTAAGTATCTGCGTGCGGTTCACCGCACTGCTCTGGAACTGGCCATTCCCAATCGCTTTGGAATCGAAGTCGGCGGGTTTTGGTTAATGCCGGAACAACTCGAGCAGTTAAGAAAACTTCCGGAATGCTATTCCCAATTGGAGGCGCCTTTCGTCGCGCGCGCGATTGAGGCTTACCTGGCAGCGCAACTTCCAAAAGCACTGCTCGACGCGTAGCGTCCAAAGACCAAACTACTCGATCAGAATCCCTACCCCATAGACTAAAGTCCAGGCGACGGCTAGCTCTCAGGAATCAGTACCACTTCCCTCTTCTTGCGGTGAATCACCAGCAACGCTATCCCACTCATAATTAGCGCACCGCCAGCCAACGTGCGCCAGTTCATTTCTTCGTGCAGCACTAACATCCCAAGGATCACAGCGGTCACGGGTGTCACCAGCGCGATCAGCATTGACTTCGTCACATCGATGCGGCGCACCAGCCAGTAATACAAAATGAAAGCAATAACGGAACCGACTATCGCAAGATAGAACAAGGAAATGATCGCCAAGCGCGTCCAATGAAAATTCAGCGGATTGCCATCGGTCGCCAAGCCGATGAACGCGAGTGGTATCAAACCAAAAGACATTTGGCCGCCGGCGATGACAGTCGGTTCAAGGTTCTTCGCGTAGGCCTTGACCAGGACATTTGAGTAAGCGACACAGATTGAGCTGATTACCAGAGCTACGCTGCCAGCCAGAGCCTTCGGACCAGCAAACGTCAGTTGGTTCGAAAAAATAATTCCGACGCCGGCGATGCCCAGGATGACGCCGAGCAGCTTTAGCGGAGTCATACGTTCTGCCGGTAAATGAAGGTGAGCGATTACTAATCCAAAGGCGGGAATGGTTGCTTGCAACAACGCGGCGAGTCCCGAAGAGATGTATTGTTCCCCCCAGAAGATCAGACCATAGTTAAGCGCAAACGCCAGCATGCCGGTGCCGGCGAGCAGCCACCAATCTTTGGCCGAACTGGGTAGCGCAAGCCTTCGCAGAAAGATTATTGCCGCAAGAATAATAACCGCGATCAGGAAACGGATCGCAGCAAAGCTGATCGGCGGGAGATCTCTCAAACCGACCTTGATGAACAACCAGGTCGAGCCCCAAATGCAGCACAGCAGCAGCCAGACGATCCGTGATTTCATATTAGAAAGCGGCTTTGCCGCACACCGTGCGGAAAGGCTATGCCTTTCCGAGATCCCTATTAACTTAGCGAGGCTACGCCTCGTTAGCAGAGGCAAAGCCTCGGAAATCGATGAGCATTTACGGAAAGCCATAGGCTTTCCGCACGGTGTGCGGCAAAGCCGCTTCAGGGTCTACCGAACTTTCCTAGTCTCGACGTTTGGCCTTACCCCTGCGGCATTGTGAGCTTAATGATCGCGAACGCGGCGCCCTGCGGATCCTGCAGCGCAGCGAACCGCCCGGTATCGGGAATGTCCATTGGCGGCGCGCATGTCTTGGCGCCCAACTGATTAGCTTTAGTCACCATGGCATCACAATCATCAACCGCAAAGTACGGCAGCCAATGCGGCGGGATGTTCCCCATTTCCGGTCCGGGCTTATACATGCCGCCAGCCGGGCGATCATTGTTCCTGAAGGTGGTGTAAGTCATCGGCCCAAACTGTTGCACGTTCCTGGTCCATCCGAACAAGGTGGAATAAAACTCGCCCGCTTTGTCAGTATCGGAAGTCGCCAGTTCGTTCCAAGCCAACGAGTTCGGCACATTGTAAAGCGCGACCCCTTGGTGAACGCCCGCTTGCCAGAGACAAAACATCGCACCGGTAGGATCTTGCACCACGGCCATTCGCCCGACGTCCATTACATCAAATGGCTCCTTCATCAAAGTTGCGCCGGCGGACTTCGCCTTAGCGGCGCTTTCATCCGCGTTGGCGACCGAAACGTAAGACATCCAGTGTGGAGGCACTCCGGCGGACTTCATTTCTTCATTCAATTGATAAAGCGCGCCTACGTCTTTGCCATCCTGTTTCAACATCGTGTAGACCTCGTTTGGTCCCATCGGATGGTCTTCAACCGTCCAACCAAAAAGCTCAGTGTAAAACTTCTTTCCCGCTATGGCATCGCTGGTTCCCAGTTCCACCCAACAAAAAGTTCCCGGGGCAAAGGTAGGCCTTTCCTGCATTCGTGCTTCAGTCATGATCAATCTCCTAAGGAAGGGGCGCAAAACTCGTCAGGGGAGACGAGGGACAATTTGCGCGGATAAAATCTGATCTGAAAGTGTGGGCAAATAATAACGCAAATTTGCGGGACGGTAAAAACGCG
>DATAOU010000093.1:0-17359 GCA_036265575.1 Pyrinomonadaceae bacterium | reverse complement strand
ATGATCCACTCGCGCGTGGCGTGGATATTTTTGCCGGTCGAAAGGTCCATGACCGTGTCTGAACCGCATTTAATGGACCAGCGCATCTTTTCAACTTCATCGTCGATTGATGACAGAACAGCCGAGTTGCCGATGTTGGCGTTGATCTTCACCAGAAAGTTGCGGCCAATGATCATCGGCTCGGATTCAGGGTGATTGATGTTTGCGGGAATAATGGCGCGGCCACGGGCAACTTCGTCGCGGACAAATTCGGGAGTGACGAATTCAGGAATGGAAGCGCCGAACGATTGGCCGCGATGTTGGTGATTGAGTGATGAACGATCCGAGCACAGACTAAAGTCTATGCTACCTCGGCCGAGGTTTTCGCGGATGGCAATGAATTCCATCTCGGGCGTGATGATGCCCTGGCGCGCGTAGTGCATCTGCGTCACGCACGAACCCTTCTTCGCGCGTAATGGCGTCCGGTTCAAGGCAGGGAAGTCTTCCAGACGACCCTTTTCCTTTTGGCGTGCTTGATTGGCAGCATCAAAGGTTAAGTAGCCATCGTCGATGGGCTGCAATGACCGCCCTTCGTATTCTTCCACGTCACCTCGCTGGAGAATCCAATGACGTCGCAATGCCGGCAAGCCTTTGCGCACATCGGTTCGCATCGCTGGATCGCCATATGGACCGCTCGTGTCGTAGACGCGTACGGCCGGATTCTGTTCCAGCGAGTTGTCGAAATTACGCGTCGGACTTTGATCGATTTCGCGAAAAGGCACACGCACGCCCGGCTGTTGACCTGCGACGTAAACACGGCGCGAGTTTGGTAATGCGACGTCGGCAGTAGAGTTATCTATCTGCAGTTGATCGGTTGACCCGGTCGCTACCGCTCCCGGTTCTGACTTTGTGATTGCGGCACTCATGATGGACCTCGTAAATCGTGAATCGTAAATCGTGAATCGTTAATGAAATATTCGCGTCTACGTTTGGTGGTGAAAACAAACTGCTGTAAATCGCTAAGCTAAATCGTAAACAACCCAGTGCTGAACTATTTACGATTCACGATTGACGATTCACGAATAAAAAACCGCTCCACCTGAAGAGGATGGAACGGTTTGCCCGTCCCAGCTCTAATTGCGCCAGGACGGTTGTTTCTCCCTTCGACGGTGTTAACCGTATCAGGTTCAAGGGGTCTCCATCGATTGCCGACTTCCGATTTGCGATTGCCGATTTAAAAAGCTTCGTTCTCAAACCGGCATTTGGCTATCGGCAATGGGCAATGTCAGGACTCTCAGCCCGATCCGTTGCAAAACCAGGGCTCCCCCGAAAGCTAGCTGAATTATCAAATTCGAGTTCTGATTCTAAGTCCGTTTCTGAGCGCGTGCAACGGTGCGGCTCTCATGTCACAATCGGTCCACACAATAAATTCAAGTCTGGATATTTCGGAGGAAGATAATGGCAGCAGAAGAAGGCAAACGCTTCGTAGATTTCAAACTTCAAAACCAGGATGGCAAGACCGTTTCCCTCGATGATTACGCGGGCAAATGGCTCGTCGTTTATGTTTATCCCAAGGACGACACCCCCGGCTGCACGATACAGGGAAAGTCATTCACCGCTTCCAAGCAGGAGTTTGACGATGCAAACATCGCAGTGGTGGGGGTCAGCGCGGATGACGTGGCCTCGCACAAAGACTTCTGCAACAAGTTTTCGTTTACGATTGATCTACTTGCCGATCCTAATCATGAACTGCTGGATGCCGCCGGCGTAGGTCAAAGCGATTACAAAGGCACAATGTACTGGGACCGCACTTCCTTTGTCATCGACCCGCAAGGCACGCTGCGTAAGACATACCTGAAGGTGAATCCCGAAGGTCACGAGCGCGTTTTGTTGGACGACATCAAGGCAATGCAGAACCAGGGTGCTCAAGGAGCGACGACCGCGTAGCGCGCTGGTTTGAAACTCTGTGTGTCCTCTGTGTTCTTTGTGGCTTCGTGGTGAGTGTTTGCTTAGCGTCACTCACCACGGAGGCACCACGGAGAAACCGGTAGTTCCAGTCTCTCACTGCTTGCGCAGGACTGGTGGTCTATCCCGAGGACCGATCATGCCGTCGCGATTTCTATCGTCCACAATTTTGTAGTTGGTGGGCGCTTGGAAGAGTTCGGGCGCAGGTTCGCCGCGCAGAATATTGGTCAAGTGAAATGTCGTTTCGCCGAAGCGCGGATCGTTATGCTTCATCAATACGATCATGTGCAACTCCGGGGCGTACCATTCTTCATGGGTGATGACCATCGGCTGTTCGTTATCAAATTCGCCCGCGGGAATTGTCATCGTAACGCGAGTGCCTTCCGCCAGTACCCCTTCAATTGTTTGCTGCGGTAATTTTTCCGTTACTGGTTTGGGTAGCGGTTGAGCAGCGTCGCCTTCGGCCATGCGCCGGTGAGCAGCACTGGCCGGCATCAGAACGCTGAAAGGCGCATTGCCTCCCATTGACCGTTCCATCTGCTCCATAATTTTTGCCGGCGGGAGTTGGCGTTTCTGAGCGGTGCCGGAGAGCGTGTCGATTGTGTAGTTCACGCGCGCAATCGGATCGTTGATGATTATTAAGCGTGGCGGTTGGCCGTCCGGCGCCAGCGTGTTGCCCCGTTGCAGCTCATGATCTCGGCGCGTGCGCCCGGCGCTGTCGCGAAAGATATGGGCCACCGACTTTCGGCCCATGTGATTTCCATCGGCCAACGTCTGTACATGCTCGGTGACCGAGTCGGCCGAAAAGGCCGCACCTTCCACTAATACCCGTTCAAAGTTTGCATCCGGCGTCGTGAAGCTCAACGTCTGCAATCCTGTTTGACTGCCCAGCAAAGGCACCGGAGTCTCGGCAACAGGCGTCGGCAACTCGACGCGCATTGTCGAAGAGCGGCTGCCCGCCGGCGGTTCTTTTGGTGGCGCGGTTGTACGGCCGCTTTGGGCGAAACTCGTTGCGAAAGCAATAAGGAGTAAGAGGGGAGCGAAAAGCCGATTGCTTAATACAGCTCGGGTTAATGCTAGTGGGTTCATTTCAAAAATTTCTACCCGCCGATAAAACTCATCGAACGCGAAGGCGCCACGAACTGAGGATCATTGATGTAATGGCGAGGTTCTTTCTTAAGTATTACTGATTCAATGAAGTCGATAATTTCAGCGCGACTGGCGCCGGTGCGTACTACATCGCGCAGCGAATGTTCGACAGTTGAAAATAAACAGGTGCGAATTTGACCGTCCGCAGTCAGTCGGATGCGCGAGCAAGCGCCGCAAAAAGGCTCCGTTACGGGGGCTATGATGCCAATTTCGCCAGGTCCGCTGTCCGCAAAACGGTAACGCGAAGAAGTTTCCGAACCCCGAAATACATCAAGCGGTACTAGGGGAAAGCGTTCGATGATGCGTTCGTAAATCTCCCGGCCCGACACCACGTCGGTGCGCGACCAGTCGTGTCCGGAATCCAGCGGCATGAATTCGATGAAGCGCATCTTCACGTCGTGCTCACGCGCGAAGGCGGCAAAATCAGCCACTTCAGTTTCATTGTGGTTGCGCACCACCACCACATTGATCTTGATTGGCTCGAGCCGCGCTTGCTTTGCTGCATCGATTCCAGCAAGCACCCGGTCCAGTACATCGACGCCGGTCATTTGCTTGAACGTGCCCGGCTTTAAGCTATCCAGACTGATCGTAATCCGATCCAGGCCGGCATCTTTTAACGCCTGAGCGCGGTCGGGTAAAAAATAACCGTTGGTAGTGAGCGCGAGATCCTGGAGACCTTTCGGCTTGAGTGCCGTCAGTTTTTCAATAATCGTTTCAATGTCGCGGCGCATCATTGGTTCGCCGCCGGTTAATCGGATCTTCTCTATTCCGAGCTCGACGAAAATGTCGCAGACGTACTCAATCTCTTCGTAGGACAGCATCTGCTCTTTCGGCGCAATCGGCGGCTCGCCATGTGGCAGGCAGTAAAAACAGCGAAAATTGCAACGGTCGGTCAACGACACGCGCAGATCGCGAATCGGGCGGTGGTACGAATCTTTGAGAGTGCCTGACATTGCTGGTGCAAATGATACGCGGGAGAAGGGACAACGCCAAATTGGTGGCCGGAAGTGGCATAGACTTTAGTCTGTGCAAACCCCGGCAGACACAGACTAAAGTCTATGCCACTCAAGGCGCCGAGTGCAGGTAGAACCGGCCATTCCAGCGGTAAACAGTTCGCCGCAGTTTCCGCCCGTTGCTTTCGATTTTTCCGCGCTCATCTTCGGCGAAGGTGCTGAAGCTTTTGACGAGACGCTTGTTCTTGATGAGCTCTAATACGTCGGCATCGATTGGCAACCCCAGGCGAGCCGGCTCGTCGAAAAGCATTGCCGAACGAATCTCGTTCGTAAACTTCCTGCCGACCTTGAAAAGGTTTTTCGGGACCGCCTTATTCGTTTTCTGATCAATTGTGAAGTAGTAATTGGTAAAAGTAGGCGGCATAGAGTTGCCAGTGCTGATCTCGATGATCGGCTGCGCGCCTAGCAAACCCACATTCATATCAACTGAATTTTCGATGCGCGAAAAGTAACCATCAATAAGTTGCGTCACGAAAACTTTTTGCTGTGGCCGGTAGAGCAGGAACAGGTTGCTGCCGCTGTACCCAGCTTGATAACAGGGATCGAACACGACGACCAGGCGGAAGTGATCGTCTCCATAGAGGCGGTGAGCGAAATCACCACCCATGCTGACCTTTTCCTTCTCCTCGGGCGTGAGTTGGCCCGTACTGCCGTGGATTTCACAAAAGTTGAGAGCGCTAATGCTTGTCTGCCACCAGGCTGGATTGGTGAACGACTCTAACTCAAGCGTTAGTTTCCTTAGCGCGGTAATTCGTGCCGGGAGTTTCAGGATCCTCTCATCATAATCATTAACGTCAGCGGGGCATTCGTAAGTCAGTTGCGGCAGCGCCCTGGAGGCAGCAAGTGCCTTAGCCGTGCATTGCGCCGCGATCGGAATATTTTCTTGCCCCAGCGCTATGGACCACGAGGCGATACAAACAATAAGCGGCACTAACGAGTAAAAGCTTTGTCGAGACATACTTTGCCCAGAAAGTCGTAAATGCAACAACAGATTAGCAAGCAGCGGGCTCTAAGATTATGAATTTGACCCGAGTTCGTTTGGATTGTGGGTCGTCGACCCAGTAACAATCGAGACTAACTTGTATAGATAGTTCTAAGACCGGCAGCAGGTTAGTGCAAAGCGCTGGACCAAACAAGAAAATCCTCAAATTTTGGTGACGAATAATCGCTCGCGGCTTATCATTCCGGCCATGACATCAAAAAAGTCTTCTCTGCTAAAAGTTTTCTTTGCCGCTGTGTTATCGTTCGGCTGCTGTTCCTCCGCCTTCGCGAAATGTGGCAACACCCCGCCGCCAATGCCAACGCCCGACAAATCGGGCTGTACCCGGACCGGGCTCTATTACGCCATCTACGGAACCGGACAGCCGTTGCTTGCCATTCATGGTCTGGGCGCCAGCATGTACTCCTGGCGCGAATTTGTGAAGGTGAAGAACACGTTTCCTGGTTATCAGATTATTCTGATCGACCTCAAGGGCTCAGGCAATTCAGCGAAGCCCCGCGACAAGAATTACTCAATCCTGACGCAACGCGACCTGGTTCTTCAGTTTATTCAGGAACTGAAATTAAAGAACCTGACGCTGGTGGGAAATTCATATGGAGGCGCAGTCTCTCTCCTGGTCGCCATCGAGTTATGTAAACCGGAAAGTCCGAAGATCTTGTCGAAATTAATTTTGATCGACAGCGGCGGTTACGATCTGTTACTGCCCTGGTATCTGATAGTCTTGCGGACGCCAATACTGGGATGGCTGGTGCTTCATCTGCTTTCGGCTCACCAGGCTGCCTACACTGTCCTGAAGGACGCCTATTACAATAAAGATCTAATCACTGAGTCCCAGATCAATGCCTACGCCGCGCCGATTGGTGCACACAACGGGCGTTATGCCCTGCTACAAATAGCAAAGGGCGTCATTCCACCGGGCATCGACAAAATAACTGAGCAGTATAAGAGCATCAATGTGCCTACTTACATTTTGTGGGGACTGAACGACGAGGTCATACCACTGCAGATTGGGCAGATGCTGCACGCGGCGATCGGCGGATCGCGCTTGGAGTTGATCAATGATTGCGGGCATGTCCCGCAGGAAGAGAAACCGATGGAGACGATCTGCTGGATGAAAAATTTTCTGGGCCTGCCGCCGGCTCAGTGTCCTAAATAGAGCGATTTGTACCGCGAAGCGGTTAGTAACTTAGCCCAGGGTAGCCGCGTTGCGCGGCTACCCTGGGTTCAAAGTGTAAAAGGAGCCCCACCCCAAAGGGGTGGCGTCCCTTCAGTCGAGATCACCGACACAACCCCGTTGGGGTAGCGATTCCTATTGTCGGTCTTCTACCCAGGGTAGCCGCGCGACGCGCCAACCCTGGGCCTAAGTTACGTAACCGCTTCGCGGTAGAAATCACATTCGGAGGTGATCAAATAGCTTGACTATGTGCCTACCAGAGCGCACAGACTAAAGTCTATGCTACTTACGAACGGCGATCATTGTTCCCTGCATGGTCGCTACTAATTCTCGATTACCGTCCTGTGTTACACCAAAAACATCAGCGCGCACGACGGTCAAGGTCCGTCCTGCCTTAATCACTTCTGCGCGCGCGAGAAAGGATTCGCCTTGCGCCGGCCGCAGTAGATTTACCTTGAACTCTACGCTCAAAACTTCCGAGCCCGCCGGCATCAAGCTGTAAGCAGCGTAACCACATGCGGAGTCGGCGATGGTGGTCACTACGCCGGCGTGCAGAAAACCTTGTTGCTGGGTTAGGTCGGAACGATAGGGAAGCGTGATCTCGACAACGCCGGGCTCAATTAGCGAAAGGCGGGCGCCAATCAGCTTCATGATTGCCTGGCGCGCAAAGCTCTGTTCAACTTCCAGAGCGAAGGATGGGTTGGCCGCATGCATCGTTTCGAGTTTTCGACGCGTAGCGTCGGTGCGAGTTTAGCCCGGCCTTTTCAAGGCCGGGAAACTCTAAACAAAGTATTCGCGTCGCGTAGCGACGGTAGAAACTAGCCGCTGCTCAATCGTCGCTACGCGACGAAGAGCAAGGATGAACCTGATCCCGGCGTTGAAACGCCGGGCTAAATTCGTAACGACGCTACGCGTCGAAGATATTCAATCAAATCTTCCTAAAGTTTGGGCCTAGGACATGCGCTCGCGCTTCAAAAAGAGTTGATTGGAAACTTGCGAGTTTTGGCCATCGTTTGTGATGGTCGCATTTAC
This sequence comes from Pyrinomonadaceae bacterium, assembly GCA_036265575.1. Taxonomy (GTDB): domain Bacteria; phylum Acidobacteriota; class Blastocatellia; order Pyrinomonadales; family Pyrinomonadaceae; genus PSRF01. Next base: position 10,047 of record DATAOU010000093.1, on the reverse strand, counting down.
TGCCGTAATAAGTTGCCAGCCCACCCGACCAGCTTCATTTAGATAGTCCCAAACCTGCGGACACGAATCGAGCGCTGCCTGTGAATCGCCGGAGCTCAAGGCAACACTTCCTTGCCATTCGCCGTTCGCAAACGTGACGCGGCCATATTGAGTTTGGCAGACCAGATATTCAAACTGCATTAATCGTTTTTCCTGTTCGTAGTGCAGGCTCGATTCAATCCGACAAGTCGTCAACTTGCAAAACTATTGGATTTGCGCCGGCGCCCTTAACTGCATCAATCAAATGTATGACGTCAACGTAACGTATCGAGCGGGGCGCCTTAATGACCACGGTTTTCTCCAGGCGCTCATCTTCCGGCACATCAGTGCGCGTCTCCATTCCCGGCTGGTAGGCATGCACTGCCTTGCGTTGTTGGAAAATGCCGGCCAACTTTTGCGTCAAAGTCGTAGGATCCGACGCTTCTCCCATCGGGTCTTGATTAAGCCGCAACTTGAGGTCCTTTGACATAGAAGCAACTAAAGTAAGCGGATTAGGTTTGAGTTTGCTTAGATCATCATTTGGGTTGGGCTCAGCCGGGATCTGCACTCTAAAGCTGTTGCGCCCTTTGCTTCCAGCTTGATCCACCAGCAAACCGATGTTGACCACGCCTACCTTGCGGAGTGCGTCAATGAGTTTTACTACAACACCATAGTCGAGATTATAACTGCCGGCAAAGAACACGATTTTGTCGCTATCTTTTTGTCCAGAGAGTTGGGGCGAGACTTTTTCGCCGACTTGATCAAATGGGTATGGCTCCGCTCCGACATAGTAGATGCCGTCCACAGCCACCGAGACAAGCACTGCTGACTCGGTCGCGGCTGCCGAGTCGGACTGAGCATTCGTCACGCCTTTGGGCAACATAATTGGCGGACCGAGGTTGCTCGCTGGATGTTGCCGTTCCGGCCTTCGCGGACAAGCAGTACAGAACATTAAGATTGCGAAAAGAGAGATGACGACCGCGGGATAACTACTCTTAAGTTTCATTTGTTCTCCGGTAGATTGTTCTAGCGACCTGTGGAAATTTACTTAGCGGATGCTTTGGTTGCTTTGTGCCTCTGCGCTGGTAACTTGTCGAATTCTCAATGGCCGGGAAGACAGCAAAGCGCACAAAGGTGCACAGATAAGGTCAAAGCCACCTGGTTGTCCTAAACACTTATTGTTGACTCAAATGGCGCGAATGTTACTTCAGCGCCTGGTCCAGCGACGACGAATCATCCAGCATAATCCATTCAACAATTGAAAGTGGCAGGCTGCCATTCTTGATCAAGTCGTCGTGAAACTGGCCCAGGCGAAAGTTAGCGCCTTGCTTGTCGCGATATTTACCCAGCAGCCGGTTGATCTGCCACTTGCCAACCATGTAGTAAATCTTTTGCGTCGGGCTCGCGGCCGCGCCGGCTGCTTCGCCGGTCGCCGCCTCTTTATCGAGTCCGCCCGCTTCCATGAAATATTTGACTGCCTGCTCGAAAGTCCACTTGCCCGTTTGCAGGTTTACGTCGACACCGATGCGCGCGGCGCGGTAACGCGAAAGCCGCAGCACCTGTCCCTGCGATGCAGAGTTGAGTGGGTACAAGCCGGTGCGCATCAGCATCTCTTCGCCGTAGAGCGCCCAGCCTTCAACGAAAACTCCGTCGCTGTGCTGCCGGCGAATTTCATCCTTTAAATGGTTCGCAATCGAGAGTTGCAGAAAGTGGCCCGGGATGCCTTCGTGGCCAAGGAGTGGACGCGGGTCTTCAATTGCCGCGCGAATGTAAAAGTTTTTCGATTGCGGATTGTAAGTCGGGATGAAATAAAAGCCGCTATCGTCTTTATCGTAAACGCCAGGCGGATTCATAAAGCCGCCGGGGCTGGTCGGTTTGAACGCCTCGGGCAGTTGCCGAATTTCAAAACGTCCGAGATAGGGAGGCAGCGTCACCAGGCGATTGGTCTTGAGAAAGTCAATCATCTCGGCTTCGCGGCTCTCGTAAGCTTTCAAGAAAGCCGCTTGATCTTTCGGCACGTTCGCACTGCGCGCCGGATTTGGATCGGCGAGCGAAGGATCAGGCAGCATCGACTCAAGTGCGCGATAGCGCGCGAGCTCGGCCTGGCCCAGCATCTCAACCTGCTTCGCATCGAGCGGCAGGTAATAAATATTTTTCAGCAGATAGTTGTAGTTCTCTTCGCCCATCGGCTTCCACGCGGGCATTCCCGGCAACCGCTTCTCCAGCCAATCGGCAAACCCATGAATTGAAACCAGAGCCGCATCACGCGCCTTGATGAGATCACTTTTTTCGGCCGGCGACATATCTTTCGTCAACGTCATCAAGCTGTCGGTGAAAAGAGTATCGATGGAGCGCGCGGAATCGATGGCCAGTTCCGCATAGAGACGAACCGGTTTCGACAAGTTCGTCTTTCCTTGTTCGATTACAAACGGCATCTGCTTCAGACGCGCCGTCGCCGCGAGCGCGCGATTGCGAGGCGTGTCGTATTCCTTTTTCAATAGCGAGAAGATGGCGTTGCTGCATTCGTTGACGTAAGTCTGCGGATCGGTCTCTTCAAAATTGATCACCCGGCTGAAAAAATCCGAGCCATCAAGCTGCGAACGAAACAGCAGCCAGTCGATACGATCGTCCTTGCTCCAATTCGCAGTCGGCATCGCCCGCACTTTTGCCAGCAGTTCCTGAACGTAAAGTTTTCGCGCCAGCACCGACGACAGGGAGTAGTCGGTGAGTTTGTTGTCCCAGGTATGCAGCCCCGCGTCACTCGAGAAGACCGGAAACTGCTGGTTACGCCACTTGTAGTAATCGTCAGCCAGCTTGCGCAGGTCGGCAGGCGTCTTTGGCTGCTGCGCGGAAAGTGATTGGGGAAATGACATAAGGGTTAAGGCGATTAGCAAGAAGACGAAAGTTTTCATTGGGATTGGGCCTCGGAGTGCAGGGTTTTTAAGTAAGTGCATTTTCAAATTGTGTCGGATAGACGCGATGAAGAATTAAGCAAGTCGAAACCAAATTGTGGAAGAGGTTCCTAACCCGAGCTTTGTTTTGTTTCAAGCAACGCGCGGGCGTTGCGTTGCAATCCGGAAATCTTTGCGCGCTTCATGGCACTACTACGGAAGCGTGCAGCATAAGTTTCAGGCGTCAGCTCGAGCACCTCGGAAAGTTGTGGATTAACATTCCCTGCTCGTGGTTGAAAGCGAGTTTCATCTGTCACCTCAGCAAAGCGGTTCCAGGGACAAACGTCCTGACAGATATCACAACCATAAAGCCAGCCATCAAGGTTCTCTTTTACTCCCGCCGGAATGTCAGCGGCACGCAGCTCGATCGTCGCGTAGGAAATGCACTTGTTTGAATCGAGCACGTAAGGTTCCGTAATTGCTTCTGTCGGACACGCGTCGATACAAAGCGTGCAACTACCACAGTGATCATCGATCGGTTGGGTATCGTATTCGAGTTCAAGATTCAGCAACAACTCGCCGATGAAAATCCACGATCCATATTCTCTAGTGATGACGTTTGTATGTTTACCAAGCCAGCCGAGCCCGGCACGCACTGCCCAGGCCTTATCCATCATCGGCTGAATGTCCACGCATACTTTTCCGTCCGCTTCGGGAACGATTTCTTTAATGTCCGAAAGCAGCGAATGCAGGCGAGCGCCTAGCACGTCGTGATAGTCGTCGCCCCAGGCGTAACGTGACACCTTGCCGGTTCTGTCGTCGCTTTCATGCTGTGCCGGTGTGTAATAGTTCTTGGCAACGACGATTACCGAGCGCGCGGCTGGGAACATTTTGCGCGGATCGGTGCGCAGTTCCGGGTCGCGCGCCATCCATTTCATCTCGCCTTGATAGCCACGGCGCAACCACTCACCTAGGTGATCGGATTCGCGGTCGAGCGCACCGGCCGGCACGATACCAACTTTTTCAAAGCCGGCAGCGGCCGCGCGCTGCTTTATTAAGCGCGCCAGTTCGTGCGGGGTAACACCTGTGCTGCATTGCTGAGGCGGGGATCCTACCTTGGACTCGGGAATATTGTCTGATGGATGAACGTATGCGATGGCGGACATTTCATCCGTAGCATACGTTTGCAGATGTGTGTGCGTCTACCGGAGACGGCAGCAACCGCTGGCCTCGGGCTAATACGCCAGGCCACGCCCTTACTGAATCTTTTGCAGCGTTACCGTCGTCAGCGGTGAGTTACCAGCGGTGCGATTGTAAGAGAGCCAATAGCCTGCTTTCGGAAAACGCACCATTTTGTAAATAGAGCCGTCCGCCTTGGCTTCCACCTCGGCGCCGAGGATCTGTCTGCAGGTCGGAACGCCGGCGCCCGCGCTTAGAAAGTCAGCGGAGATCGTGACCACCTTGCCGGTTTTGTCATAAACAATTTGTGCGGTTTCAGATTCACCAAAAAGGTAGAAGTCCTGCTGGTCGCTCTTATCTTTCGGTTCGCCAAGTTTCTTGCGGACGTCGTTGGCGAGCATTCCCAATTGAATGCCGCGATAGTCGTGAAACACCGAGGTGTCTTCTTCACTCTTGTGCTGAGCCGTCGCAATTGGCACGCTCAGAAGACACGCGAATGCAGACCCCAGAACCGCTAGCGTGAAAACGCGGAGCCACGCTGAGGGTCCACTTACTAACTTAATCATCGGGATTTCTCCTCTCGAAGAAATTGCGGTCAGGCAGCGCCGAAGGATTCGCAGGATACGCTTGGTGGAGTCGGGGCTGGCCGGCCGCCGGTTAATGAACTGCCGCGCACAATATCGCCAACAATTCCGGATGTCAATAGTTTGCTGGTCCATTTTGTAAACGCTGCCGGGGCTGGCGGGCCCGGGAGAGAGAGACTAAAGAAAGCACCAAAAAGTGTGATTCAAACTATTGACTCTGCGCTGGATTTGGCATAGAAGCAACATGCTTTTCCCAACAATTTGTTTTTGCCGGGCGTGCAACCACGCCAAGGAGTTTATCAATGAAACGAACTGTCTTTTTGGGGGCTTGCTCCCTGGGGTTGGCGGTGCTGTTGAGCGGTTGCCAGCCTGCAGCCAATACCAATCAACCAGTTGTTGTTACCACCCCTTCGCCGGAAAGGGTTGATACGGCTTCGATCCAAGCGGAACTGCTGCGCATCGAAAATGATTGGCCGCGCATAATTAAAGAGAAAGACACAGCTGCCGTCGAACGCATTGAAGCCGACGATGCAGTCTTTATTTACCCGGAAGGATCTTTAGGAAACAAAGCACAGGATCTTAAAGACGTTTCCGGCGGAGCACTGACAGCCGATTCCTGGCAGGTGGCCGATTTGCAAGTGACGGTCATCGACGCCGATTCCGCGTTTACCACCGGTCGAAACATCGTGACCAACGGTAAGTACAAAATGGCTGATGGCAAGACCGTCAACATACCGAGTCAAACACGTTTCTTAGACACTTACGCTCGCCGCAATGGCGAATGGAAACTCGTCGCCGCGGCAAGTGTACCGGTCATGGCGCCGACGGCCTCCGCATCGCCGGCAATGTCACCGTCACCAGCGATGGCCGCTTCGCCGGCAATGAAAGCATCGCCCGCGATGAAACCGTCACCGGCGACGACGCATACGCCCGCGACGAAGGCTTCGCCGGCAGCGACACCGTAAGAACGTGAATCGTGAATCGTAAATCGTTAAGAAGACGATCACTTGTTCTTCACATTCGGGCTGCGATGGACCATGTGCATCGCGGCCCGATTTGTCTGACATGAATGGAATGACATTGGTCAGTCGGACATGTTGAGAGTCGCGAATGCCGGGTCTTTTCAGTTGAACTGAGCGACGGAGAAACGCGAAGCGATCTCATTAACACCGCGGCTTCAGCCCGGTGACAGAAAGCCGGCATCAATAAGGGGAACCGTTTTCTAACGGTTTTTTGTTGGCAGGAGATTAAAAGAAACCGTTGGAAACGGTTCAAGAAATCATTTTGTAACTTGATCACCGGGCTGAAGCCGCGGTGCTAATGAGATCGCTCCGCGTTTCTCCCGACTCCAGTTTCTGATTGGAAGTCGATATCACAACCAAACTTTCACTGGCACTCTTAGGTGTTTTTCTTCAGCTTACGAAATTTCCTAACTACCAAATCGCGCTTGACTGGACTGAGATGGCGAATGAAGAGGATGCCGTCGTTGTGATCCGTCTCGTGCAGGAAACAGCGCGCCGCCAAACCCGTAACTTCTTTTTCAAAGAATTTTCCCGCTACATCCTGCGCACGCAACTTCACCTTTGCCGCCCGCTTCAGTTCTGCATGAATCGCACCGACTGAAAGACAGCCCTCTTCTCCGTCCTGCTCGCCTTCGGCGGAAATGATTTCCGGATTTGCTGCGACCAGCTTGAGGCCGTCACAATCCATTACAAACAGACGCAATGCCAGGCCGATCTGTTGTGCCGCCAGGCCGACGCCGCGCGCGTCGTACATGGTATCGAACATGTCGCGAGTGAGTAGCTCGAGTTCCGAATTAAAATTGACAACCGGCTCGCCGGGTTCCAAGAGTACTGGCGTGGGGTAATCGACTATAGGCTTGATTGACATAGAGAATTAAGCGGGGTTCGCAGCGGGAATATTTTAGCTGAACTTTGCACAAAAAGATGTCCCCACGTCAGGCCGCGCCGAGCGGGCGTCTGTTTCACCGACTCAATTTCTTTCGACTTTATTGCAGCTGTGAACTGCCGGCTAATGTCAGTCACCAGCTAAGCACGGACCTCATTCATGTTTTTATTGTCACCGAGGCAGGAACCGATGCGGAACTATTCAAGTTGTATTCTATAATCCGACCAATGGAATTCAAAGATCCTATGGCCACCACCGCGCTGCCGGAAATTGATCGCCCAGGCGAAGGCGCAGCATCGCCAAGCGGCGGCATCAATGTCACCATGGATCAGGATACGGCGAAGAAGTTTGTGATTTTGGTAGTTGACGATTCTGCGGACCACGTGGCGATGCTGAGTTTGGATCTGCAGCAGCAGGGTTACCGAGTGGTGACCGCCACGAACGGCGAGGAAGCAGTTACGGTCGCCGCGTACACGCTACCTAACTTAATTTTGATGGACGTCAGTATGCCGCAGTTGGACGGTTTGGGCGCGACGCGCCGGATTCGCGAGCAGGAAGCTCTGCGGGAGATACCGGTAATTGCGGTCACTGCTTTCGGCACCGAAGGTTTCCAGCGAGCGGCTTACGATGCGGGCGTCTCTGGTTACCTGACCAAACCGATCGACTTCAATCGCATGCATCGACTAGTCGCGCGCCTGCTAGCTCCCTCGGGCTCCTGAAATCTCACCCAATAGGGACCCGTTACGCCTCGATCAATTCCACTTCGCGCTCACGCAGAAACTCAAACGGCTCGACGATCTTGCCCGCGATTGCCGAAGCAGCAACTACATAAGGTGAAGCGAGGTAGAGTTTGCCCGGGCCACTACGCCCAGGGAAGTTTCTGTTCTGGGCGCTGACTGTCACGGTCTCGGCGCTTGGTGATGCGCCGGGTCCGGCGTTGATGCAAGCGCCGCAAGATGGATCGATTAACTCAGCGCCGGCGCGCTCAAAAATTTCGATATAGCCACGCTCGCGTGCGTACTGTTTGATCTTCTGCGATCCAAATTGAAGATAGAGATGAACACCGGGTGCGACACGCTTGCCCTGGTCGAGCGCGTTCTGTAATACCTCAGCATACATGTCCATGTCGGCCATCTTGCCGCCCGTGCAACTTCCGCCATAAGCCGCATCGATGCGCACTTCTTCGGCCATTTCGTCGATAGGAATTCCATTGCGCGGATCGCCGGGCGTCGCCACCATCGGTCGAATTTCATCAAGATTAATTTCAAACACGGCAGCGTATTCGGCGTCCGTGTCGCTGTAGGTAAAACCTTTGCGAACCTCTTCCGGATCCAAGTCGCGCATCTTTACGATGTAATCGAGCGTGACTTCATCCGGCTCAATCACGCCCGTTGTGCCACCCGCTTCAACTGACATGTTTGTCAACGTAGCGCGTTCATCCATGGACCAGTTCTTTAAGTCCTCGCCCGCGAACTCGAGAACTTTGGCAATACCTTTGCTCGTCTTCATGTACTCACTCGCAAGGATGTAAAGCATCACATCTTTCGCCGCGACATCGGAACGCTTTCGACCTTTCAGAACGTAACGAACTGTTTCCGGCACGCGAATGCGAATGTCTTTGGCGTACCAGGCATTGGCCATGTCAGTCGAGCCAACGCCAAAAGCGAAACATCCCAGCACGCCCGCCATGCAGGTGTGCGAATCGGTCCCGATCACAATTTGACCGGGCAACGCCAGGTCTTCGACGACGGCGTTGTGACAGATTGCTTCCGAGCCGCCTTCAGGATTTTCACCGTAGAGACGTATGCCTTGCTTGGTGGTGAAGTCTTCCTGTGTCGTGGCGAGGCCTTCCGCCTTTTCCAATAGACCCATCTCGCGGTGCTTTTGCGACATGACACGGCCGAGAAAAGTGAGATGATCGCGAAAGGCAAAAACTGATTCTGGTTCCGTCACCCGCGCGTCGGGGCCAAGCGCCTGTTTCAACAACGATTCCGCCATCGGCGTGACGTACTCATGCGAAAATCGGACGTCGGCCACTGCAAACAGCGCATCGCCGGGCTTCACCGCTTCAACCCCAATCTTGCCGGCAGTCACAAATGCATGACGCGCGATTATTTTTTCGACGATCGTCATTGGCCGCGCTTTTGTTTCCAAAGGCGGCGGTGAAATCTGGCCGGCGAGCCGCGCCTTGTTGTAGTTAAATAAGCCGCCGTGCTCGACAATCGCCTGCGCAATCGGATCGAGTCCGTCGGTAAATTCGCTTAAAGAGATTTCTTCGCCGTTGCGAATGCGCTCGACCAAGCCAAAATCATTCGAGGTCAGCAGCCCGATGTTTTGCGAGTTCTGCCCGTAAATTTTTTCGATGCTTTTTGCGATGACCAGTTGGATGCCGGCCCACTTTTCTGCGTACGGCGCAGTTTCGCGAGATGAACCACATCCCTTGGACAACCCGGAAACAACCACCGCAAAGCCGCCTTGCTTCACTTCGTCTTTCTTAACCGCGCCTTCGCGCATGCCGACGTAGACATATTGGCCAAGCGTTTCGTCGTAGTAAAAGCAGACCCACCCCGGCGTGATTTCGTCCGTCGAAATGTTGCTCATCAATGGCAGATCGTCGTTCGCCAGGCGCGCTGCGAGTTGCGCTTCAATACGCTCACGCTCGTCGCCTTGAGCTTCGAGTTGTTGCCGGATAAGCGAAGTGTCTTCGGTCAGGAAAAGAATACGGCCTTTGAAACTGACTTTTTCTGGTAACTGCGAAACGTTATCGGAACTCATCAATACTCCTCGCTAAAATGATTGCATCTATTTATGTTCTCATTATAACCTCGCGCCGGCCAAAGCCTCGAATCGGCACGCTTATCGCTATTAACTCACCACCTTCGCTTTGGAGGGACACCTAACTGCAATTGCAAAAGATCGGGTGCAGGGGGTGAGACGTTGGGTCTGGGCTTGGGCAGCTTGACATCACTGTTCATCGTACTGCATTGCGCCCACCACGTTGCCTTCCGTGTCTTCAAAAAAGATGAGCGTGCCGACGGTCGGAATATAAAACTTTGGCATCACGATCTTTCCGCCGCCCGCTTCTACGGCTTTGATTGTGTTGTCGATTGAATCCACACCGAGCGTGCATTCGAATCCAAACATTGGTTTGCCGCTAACCACTTCGCGGCGCCCCTGCAAGGCGCCCTGAACGCCAGGGTCTGCATCAGTACCGGTTTTGATGAGAAAAAAACCTGGCGGTCCCCACGCCGTAAACTGCCAACCAAAGGCCTGTTCATAAAACTTGCGCGCGCGCTCAACGTCGTCGGCGTGAACGGCAAAATGTTTTAGGTTATTTGGCATAGAAATAGTCCTCTTAACTTTCAGATTGAGTTTCCTTGAAGAGTGCCATATTAGGCTCGGTGATATGGCATTGCGCAAAAATCAGATGTTAGTTACGCGCGGAGCGATCTCATTAGCACCGCAGC
>DATAOU010000092.1:0-7389 GCA_036265575.1 Pyrinomonadaceae bacterium | reverse complement strand
AAAGAATCACATTTCGGATCTAGTTTAGGTTCCCCGAGGGACGAACGCGAAACTAGAAACTAGAAACTCGAAACTCGAAACTTTTAAGTGACCGCCGCATCGCGCGCCAGCATCGCCACGCCAATGGTGGCCGCATCTTCACCCAGCGCGGCAAGAACAATTTGCGTCGCTTCAAAACAGGGTTGGAAAGCGCGCCGCTTTGCCTCTTGAATAATCGGGTTGAGAATCAGATCACCGGCCTGCATCACTCCGCCGCCCAGCACAATCCGCTCAATATTCAACAAGTTGATAACGCTGGCGACTCCGGTGCCGATGTATTTACCGGTGCGCTCAATCATCATCAGCGAAAAGTCGTCGCCCTCTTTTGCTTCGCGCGCCATATCGCTCGCCGTGAAGTCTTTATTCATAGCCAGCCTGGAAAGCGAGGACGTCGAGTCGCGATTCAGACGCTCGTTGGCGCGGCGCACGATGTTCCCCGCAGAGGCGACCGTCTCCAAACAACCTGTGTTGCCGCAGATGCATTCATCGCCTTCCGTATCGATGGTGATGTGGCCCACTTCTCCAGCCAGGCCCGAGGCGCCAGTCCAAAGCTTTCCATCCAGAATTATTGCGCCACCAATTCCATCGCCGATAGTGATGTAAAAAAGATCTCTGCTGCCGCGGCCCGCCCCGATTTTGTACTCGCCATAGGCGGCGGCGTTCGCATCATTCTCGAGCTCAACGCGGAGGACCGTGGCCTTCATTGCTTCCTGGTGGAGATTTTCGCGAATCGGTCCTGGCAGGTACTGCGAAGCGATCACTCGGTCTGTCTGGCGGTTGACAAGGCCGGGAATAGCAATACCTACGGCGCCAATCTTATTGCTAACCTCTTGCAGGCTTTTCACAACCCGCGCTATCTGGGCAACGAGATTTTCTGACTCCAACGGCTCCTCGCGTCGTTCGCGAATGGTCCCTTCGTTGTCGACCGTGGCCGCGCGCAATTTCGTGCCGCAAAGCTCGATACCAATAAAATTCATGTCTGGTTTAGCAGAGATATCCATGCACTAACTTCCCAAGATCCAATAGCCGGCAGAACGAGCGAAGCATAATCGAGGGTATCTGGGGTGTCAAACGAGTGATTCTGCGTGTAAAATCAAACTTCATTTCGGTCTTTGGACTTTGGTCTTGGGTCTTTGGCAGTCGTCCAGTACTAAATCAAAGACCCATGACCTAAGCTCAAAGACCAGGTTCTTATGCACATCCGTTCAATACTCCTGCCGACGGATTTTAGCGAATGCGGAAACTATGCCCTGTCCTATGCCGCATCGCTGGCTCGTACTTTCGGAGCTTCGATTCTCTGCGTGCATGTCATCGAGCCGGTCGTGCCGACAGTTGGTTATTCCGGCATCTCGGAACCGTTGCCGATGGCGGATATTGCGGACCAGCTTGAAGATTCGGCAGAACGTGAGCTACCGAAATTCGCTGAATGTGAAGAATGCTCCGGCTTGGCAGTTGAAGAGTTGATCGTACATGGTGAAGCTGCTTCCGAGATCGTGCGCGTCGCCAAAGAAAGATCTGTAGACTTAATAGTTGTTTCATCACATGGACGGACAGGACTGGGGCGAATTCTATTTGGCTCAACGGCCGAAGCAGTGGTTCGCCATGCGCCCTGCCCCGTGTTAGTAGTGAAGCCGGCGAAAGAAGAGCTTTAGTTAGCAGTGAGCGGTAAGCAGTTAGCAGTAGTCAGAAATTCGCAATTATTAATGACTGCTCACTGCTTACCGCTCACTGCTCACTTTTCCAAACATGCATCTCGATTTTCTTACCGACTTGATCGGTCATTATGGTATCTACGCCGTCTTCCTTCTGGTAATGATCGAGGGCGACCTGACGCTTTTGCTGGCCGGCGTCCTGGCGCACGAGGCCTTCTTTGGTGATCACAGTTTTGCCTCGGTGCTGTTGGCCGGCACGCTCGGCGGCTCAATTAGCGACAACATCGCCTACCTGACGGGTCGCGAGTTTCGCAAAGGCGTCCGCGATCTTCGGTTTTACCGCGCCGCGAAACCGCGCATGGAAAGATTGACAACTAACTTTGGACCACTGTCAATTTTTCTTTCCAAATATATTTATGGGTTGCGTTGGGCGTCTTGCATATTTCATGGCGTCGGCCGCATGCCCTACTTGCGGTTTGTGCTACTGTCCCTCTGTAGCTGCTTTGCGTGGGTGTTGATTCTCAGCGGTGCTGGATATTTTTTTAGTGGCGCAGTGGTTAATCTGCTTGGCGATTTCCAGCGCCTCGGAAAAGTGCTGCTGGTCATAGTGGTCGTCGGGGTAGCGGGATTTTATCTTGCCGAGCGATTCTGGTTATCACCGAAAGTTGAAGAAGCTGATCCCGAACGTCTGCAGGAATTCGAACAAGCCGCCCAGGAAAAACTGCAAGGCCTGAAGCAGGAGTTTCAGGAGCACATTCCGTTCAAGCAGTCGCGGCAGAGTGAACCAAAGCCACGGGTAACGCCAAAGGACAGCAAGCGTGATGTTGAGTAGTCGCGGGTTAACAAAGTTTCAAGATTTACCATTTACCATTCGCCATTTTCCATTTGCCATTGAAAGCAGGGGTTGTCACTCAAACATCGCTAGGGTCAAAGGGCGCGCCGGGATTGGCAATGGCAAATGAGAAAATGGTAAATGGTAAATTTCTTGTTCCTACAAGATAGGCAGCACCTGATACATGCTAATTGAGTCATCCGCCCCAACGCGCGTCGATCTTGCCGGCGGCACCATCGACATCTGGCCGATCTATCTGTTTCATCCCGGCGCGGCGACGGTCAACTTCGCGACCTCGCTACGCGCTCATTGTTCGATAGAAACTCGCGAGGATGGCCAGATCGTGCTCGAGTCGCGCGATCGAAAGATGGCATTTGAAACTAATCTCGCGGCCATCGAGGATCTGGCGCGTGAAGAGCGTTTGGAATTGATTTCCAAACTGGTGCATTTTTTCAAACCCACCACCGGCTTTCATTTGATCGCCAACAGCGAGGCGCCAGCCGGCGCCGGCTTGGCAGGCTCGTCGGCGCTGGCAATCGCCTGCATCGGCGCATTGAACCGGCTGGTCGGTGATCGTTATCCAGCACGCAAGTTCATTTCCATTGCTGCAAATATCGAAACAACTGTGATTCGCGTACCTGCAGGCTTTCAGGATTACTACTCGGCGCAGTTTGGTTCTGCTTCGTGCGTTCACTTTCGCGTGGATGGCATTGAGCGCGAGCGACTCGAAGTTGACGAGAACAAAATTCACGAACGCATTGCCATCTGCTACACGGGCGAGCCGCGACTGTCAGGAACGAACAACTGGGAAATTTTGAAGAAGCATATTGACGGCGACGCGCCGCTTTTCGAAATCTTTGAAGGCATACGCGATTCTGCGCTGCGAATGCGCCAGGCCCTGCTGGCTGATGATTGGAATGAGGTGCGCGAGACGATGCTGGCCGCCTACCCCAACCGCAAGCGATTGGCGCCGGGAGTCACCACTCCGCAAATGGATCATCTGGTCCAAACTGCGCTGGCGAACGGCGCAGAAGCTGCGAAAGTCTGCGGCGCCGGTGGCGGCGGCTGTATTGCCTTCCTTTGTGCTGAAGGACGCAAGGCAGATGTCGAGCGCGCGCTGGGCGCGGAAAAGGGCGCCGAAATTCTGGATTGGAAATTCTCGCGCGAAGGCCTGGTTGTTAAGGAAAGCTAGTTTCGAGTTTCGAGTTTCGAGTTTTTGGTTCGAGTGCTAAAGGAAGTCCCAACTCGAAACTAGAAACTCGGAACTCGAAACTTTTTCACCTCAGCCACTGATGCCGGTTGTCGTAGTACGCCGGCGAGCGGTCAGGGTAGCGCTTCTTATAGCGATGGTAGCGAGCGAGCAACTTTTCGTATCGCTTGTCGGATGAATAAATTTTCTTGTGCGGCAGCTCGCGCAGATAGTCTTCAATCTTCGACATGTTCCTCGGCGAGAACCGCCAATCGTAATTCCCCAAATCATGCAGGTTCGCCAGGCCATAACCTTTTATCCGGCCCGAGAAATCCACGTACGGTTCGAAATAACTCCACGTCAGATCGCGCAATGATCGAAACAACGGCTTGCGTCCGTGCAAACCAATATCGCGTGAACGGGCAATTGATCCCCATAGCCCGTCTTGCTGAAAAACAAAAATCACGTGGTCCAATAAATCAACGGATTCAATGTCGAGCAACAGCGGCGGGTAGCCATGTTGCTCCAGAATTACCGCCGCCCCTACCGCCGCCTCCAGGCAATGGGCTTCGTTGCGTTTCATAACTTCACGAAACGAGCGCATCGTGCCGCCCTGTTTCTCCCAGTTATATGGCATGGAAGTGAAGAAACGCTGCACCCGCGCCGGAGTATTCAGCGACTGGATCAGTTGCCATTCTTTTGCTGTAAATGCTTGCCGTGTTGGTGCTGCGTTCATTGAAGTTTCCCGCAACGCGGGCCCGCTTGCTTATGATGGCCCCGGTGTTGTAAGAGTTTAGCTTAACGAATCTAATTAAAGGCCATATATCTCAAGCATGGAACCAAAGACAGCAGCTCGCCCGCTAACGCGCGGCGAACAGGAAACCGAAACAGCAGCAACGCGCCTGATCGAGTTGATCGAAGAGTCACTCTCCGTCGTCGCGATCCAATCGAGTGAGATTGATTCCCTCGAAGCCGTCGCCGATCGCATTGAACGTGCGGCTCGCGACCTGTCAGTTGCCCTGCGCGAGTTGGCCCACGAACGCCGCATCGTTCAGAATGCAGCCGATTAGATCGACTGCTCGCAACGTTCCGCACCCTGTTCACCTAAATTATTTTGGAGATGCCCATGACTTCAATTCGCACGGCAACACCTGAAAAAGATGCCACCCTCGATCGAAACCCAAGCGAGCCCCTGAGCACCAACGCCCATCTGCTCAACTGGGTCGAAAAGATGGCCAATCTGACCAAGCCGGATGCGATTCACTGGGTTGACGGCTCGCGCGAAGAGGACGAGGTACTCAAAGCTCAGATGGTCGCCGGCGGCACCTTCATTAAGCTCAACGAAGAGTTGTGGCCCGGTTGTTACTACGCCAGGTCTGATGCCGGCGATGTTGCCCGCGTCGAAGACCGCACCTTTATTTGTTCCCTTTCAAAAGATGCCGCCGGTCCAACCAACAACTGGGAAGAACCGTATCAGATGCGGCGGAAGCTGAAAGAGCTTTTCGACGGCGCCATGCGCGGGCGCACCATGTATGTGCTGCCATTCAGCATGGGCCCAATCGGCTCGCCCATGTCACAGATTGGCGTTCAGCTAACCGATTCTCCTTATGTGGTGGTCAACATGCGCATCATGGCGCGCATTGGCCTGCCGGTCTATGCCGAGATTGATAAGGACTACAAACGCGTCGTTCCATGCATGCATTCGGTCGGCGCGCCGCTCGAAGCCGGACAGGAAGATGTACCCTGGCCCTGCAACAAAGAGAAATACATCGTTCACTTTCCCGAGACGCGCGAGATTTGGTCGTACGGTTCCGGTTACGGCGGCAATGCTTTGCTGGGCAAGAAATGTTTCGCGTTGCGCATCGCTTCAAACATTGCACGCGATGAGGGCTGGCTGGCCGAACACATGCTGATCGTCGGCGTTGAGAATCCGCAAGGCGAAAAAACGTATGTCACCGCCGCTTTTCCCAGTGCTTGCGGCAAAACAAATTTCGCCATGTTGATTCCGCCTGCGGGTTTCGAAGGTTGGAAAGTTTGGACCGTTGGCGATGACATCGCCTGGATTAAACCGGACGAGAATGGACGCTTGCGCGCAATTAATCCGGAAGCTGGTTTTTTTGGAGTCGCTCCCGGTACCTCAGTAAAAACAAATCCGAACGCAATGGCGACGCTGGCGACGAATTCAATTTTCACTAACGTCGCGCTCACGCCCGAAGGCGGTGTCTGGTGGGAAGGCATGACCGATGAGCCTCCCGCTGAATGCCTCGACTGGCGCGGACAAAAGTGGACACCGGCCATTGCGAAAGAGACGGGCGCCAAAGCTGCCCATCCCAATGCGCGTTTTACTGCTCCTGCTTCGCAGTGCCCAACCATTGATCCGGACTGGGAAAATCCCAGCGGCGTGCCGATCAGCGCGATCATTTTCGGCGGCCGGCGAGCGACCACGATGCCTCTCGTTTACCAGTCGTTCAATTGGAGTTCGGGCGTTTATATCGGCGCGACGATGGGTTCAGAGATGACCGCCGCCGCCGCGGGCACAATTGGTAAAGTGCGTCGTGACCCAATGGCGATGCTGCCGTTCTGCGGCTATCACATGGGCGACTACTTTCGCCACTGGATTCGCATGCAGCGTTCACTGAGCGAGACGCCACGCATATTTCATGTGAACTGGTTCCGTAAAGATAAAGACGGAAACTTTATGTGGCCAGGATTTGGCGAGAACATGCGCGTGCTGAAATGGATCGTCGATCGTGCCCGCGGACGCGCACTCGCTTGCGAAACGCCGATTGGCTGGGTGCCGCATTACGAAGACATCGAGTGGAGCGGTCTGGAATTTCCGAAAGAAGAGTTTCAAGAATTGCAGGAATTCGATCGCGATGCCTGGCGCCAGGAAGTTGTAGGCCACGAAGAGCTCTTTATTGAGCTACACGATCGACTGCCCGCGGAAACGATCTACGAACGCGAGTTGCTCATTTGCCGGCTGTAGCTTT
This sequence comes from Pyrinomonadaceae bacterium, assembly GCA_036265575.1. Lineage (GTDB taxonomy): Bacteria > Acidobacteriota > Blastocatellia > Pyrinomonadales > Pyrinomonadaceae > PSRF01. The sequence goes on along the minus strand of DATAOU010000092.1, from coordinate 687 downwards.
GCTGAGTGGCGGGGTCTTGAAGAAAAAATCTGAAACGTCTGTTGAGCGGGCGATGACAATAGGCGTTAGCCCGGGGGCCAGTTCAGGGAGCGGCCGCCGAGCACGTGCACATGAAGATGGAAGACTGATTGGCCCGCGCCGGTGCCGGTATTAATAACCGTGCGATAGCCGCCCTCGTTCAGACCGGCACCGTTGGCAACCTGCGCCGCAACACGCAAGAGGTGCCCGAGCAGCGCCTCGTCCTTTTGTGAAGCATCATCAAGCGAGTCAAGGTGCTCACGCGGAATTACCAGCAGATGAGTGGGCGCCTGCGGATTGATATCGCTGATAACTATCGCGCGATCATCTTCCCTTATGAACTCCGCAGGGATCTCGCGGGCAATGATGCGGCAGAAAAGGCAATTTGGTTCTGACATAATATTTCGTGGCACAAACCAGTTCGCGTTACGCCTCAGCCGGCAATGCGGGCGCTGCCGCCTGCGAGAGCGGCGCCGTCACCGATTCGCGGATGCGCTCGATATCCGCACCGATCGCGCGCAGCTTCGCTTCAATTTTTTCATAGCCGCGGTCGATGTGGTAGACGCGATCGATCATCGTTTCGCCTTTTGCCACCAACCCAGCCAGCACCAGCGACGCAGACGCGCGCAGGTCGGAAGCAATCAATGGCGCTCCGGTTAACTGAGTCGG
>DATAOU010000091.1:0-6867 GCA_036265575.1 Pyrinomonadaceae bacterium | reverse complement strand
ATTCAACTTCCAAGTACAACAGTCAACTTGGCTTTCGCTTCAGCGAAGCGAGATGTTTATAGCTAAATCGAACCGCAAAAGATCTCGCTCCAGAGGAGCGAAACCGGCAACAGTGTGAGAATCGGTCACTAAAGCGGTTGCGCTCTCTAGAGCTAAGGCTCAAATAAAGAAGCACCGGGCTATAAACATCACGCCCCGCTGGGGCGAAGAGACAGTTTCCTTGCACTTCCAAATTGAATTCCCAGATGACAAATGAGAAATGTCAAATGTCAAATGGTAAATCTTCTCGTCCGGTCCCTTAGTTCCCACTCAATAACACCGGCAGCTGCTTATCAACCTTTGGCCTCACGGCAAGGTTGGCCACTTCCCACAGCAACATGTAAACAGTGCGCGTGATCTTCTCCATTTTTTGAAAATCAATCTTTTGTACTTCGTCGCCGGGACGGTGGTAGTCTTCGTGCTCGCCGTCAAAAAAGAAGACAATGGGAATGCCCTTCTTAGCGTAGTTGTAGTGGTCGCTGCGGAAGAAAAAGCGATTAGGATCCGTCGGGTCGTCATAACGATAGTTGAACGCCAGGTTCAGGTAGTCTTTGTTAACCTTTTCCGTCAGCTCGCCCAGCTCTGTGCTCATCATCTTTGAGCCAATCACATAAACTTCATCTGGTCCGGACAAGTTCGCGTTGCGCGGATTCGCATCGCCTTCCTTTTTGCTGCGCCCGATCATGTCAATGTTGATTTGCGTCACGATCTTGTTGAGAGGAATAGTGGGATTCTCACTGAAATAACGCGAGCCCCACAAACCTTTCTCCTCGCCGGCATGCCAGACAAACAGTACCGATCGCTTCGGCCGCTTGGGAGCTTTCGCCAGCGCCTCGGCCATTGCCAACAGCGCCGTTGTTCCCGAGCCGTCGTCGTCGGCGCCGTTGTAGATGGCGTCCCCATTCACCGGCACACCGATACCAACGTGATCGTAATGTGCGCCGACCGCGACGTACTCATCTTTCAAGACCGGATCGCTGCCTTCAAAAACTGCCACCACGTTTTGTGTCGATAGAAATTCCGTTTTGGTTTTGACTGTAAGCGTGAGTTGCTTTTCCGGATTCAGCTCAAAAGAATCAGGGGTTTTGCCGGAATAGATTGCGTCAAAGATGGCAACCGCGCTTTGTTTTTCACCCTGGAACAACGCATTCGCCAGGCGCGGCGACGCGACAATCTGGGGCAACAACGCCGAGTTTACTGCAGGGTTGGCGGAGATGAGCGCGCTGGGCGAAGTTTGAAACTTTTCCACCCGGGTAACGCCTCGCTCAGTTAGACGCGCGCGATTGCGATCCCAATTCGCCAGGTATTGAAAATCAGGAATGAAGACCAGCCCAACCGCGCCCTGCTTCAAAGCATAGTCGCCGGCCGTCATGTAGTCTTCGCCGCGCTTGCCGATTAGATCCGACCGCGTGAGGCCGCGCGGCAGCCCCTCGGGCGGCGCAACCACTATGGCAATTTTTCCTTTCGCATCGACGCCTTTGTAGCCGTCGATATTTTTAGACTTAACAAACCAACCGCTACCGGCAAAGACCAGCGGAGCGGTAACGTTCGCCGTGCGCGAAAAAGGAATGTAGTCATCGCCCAGAATCAGAGTTTGGCCGTTGAGCTGCACTTTCGTTTCGGACTTTTCCAGGTAGTCCCGGCGCAGTCCAATCTTTTGCAGATAGGAGCCGTCGTCGCCGGCAGGTTTAAATCCCCAGCGCGACAAATTCATCGCCAGAAATTTTGCAGTTGTGTCGAGCCCGCGCGAAGGCGTATCGCGCCCCTCCATCTCATCCGAAGCGATGAACGAAAGATAGTCTTTCAATTCGGCGGCATTGATACTGTCGACGCCGCGTTGCGAAGCGAGTGAAACCGGAGCAGTCTTCGCGCTGCTTTTACGCGGCGTTTGCGCGAACGAATAATTCCCTGAGGAGGGTAAAACGGAAAACAGGACCGCGGTTAGAACAATTGCTGACAAAAATCTTCGCATCTTTTCTCCTAAAAACTAATAAACGAACAAATTGGGGAAGGGTAATACGCAGCAGCGTTGGGGAAGGTTTACGCTTGCTGGACTGCCAGAATCAGGCGAGTGAGAGTTTCTTTCGCGTCGCCATAGAGCATTCCCGTTACCGGTTTGAAGAACAGCGGGTTCTCAAGACCGGAAAAGCCTTTGCCCTGGCCGCGTTTCAAAACGACGACTGACTTCGCGTGGTCCACTTCCAGAATTGGCATGCCGGCAATGGGACTGCCGGGGTTGTCGCGCGCGTCGGGATTAACTACATCATTCGCGCCAATCACAACGGCCACGTCTGTTTGCGGAAACTCCGGATTGATCTGTTCCAACTCGTAGAGCGATGAGTATGGCACGTTTGCTTCGGCGAGCAGCACGTTCATGTGACCGGGCATGCGGCCGGCAACCGGATGAATTCCATATTTGACTGTGACGCCTCGCTTCTCAAGCGTATCGGCCAATTCGCGAACAGCGTGTTGCGCTTGCGCGGTCGCCATTCCATAACCAGGAACGAACACGACCTGCTTGGCATACGCCATCTGCGTGGCGATGTCTTCCATGCTGACTTCGCGCATGGACCCGGTTTGTTCAGCGCCTGCCGCGGAGGTGGCGGCACTGCCAAAAGCGCCGAACAGTACATTCGTCATCGAACGGTTCATCGCGCGACACATCAGAATCGAAAGAATGAATCCGGAAAAACCGTCGAGCGTACCGGCAATGATCAGAACGTTATTGGATAAGACAAAGCCAGTCGCCGCCGAGGCCAGACCGGCATAAGAATTCAATAACGACATTACCACCGGCATGTCAGCCGCGCCGATAGGCATTACGAGCAGCAGTCCGAAAATAAACGCCAGCCCCACCATCGTGAAGAACAACGGCATCGAGCCGGGCACAAAGACCAGATAAACAAAAATACCGACCGTCGTGGCCAGCAACGCCATGTTGAAAATGTTCTGGCCTTTGTAAGTGAATGGGGTACCGCGCACGAGTCCCTGCAATTTTGCGAAGGCCAACAAACTTCCGGTTGTGGTCAACGCCCCGAGCATTACTTCAAAACCAAGCGCGGCCATGGTGATTGTTTCGAGATGACCAGCGTGACGATAGAACTCGGAAATACCAACGAGCGCAGCAGCAAAGGCGCCGAACGCGTGCGAGAGGGCAGTTCGTTGCGGCATCGCCGTCATCGGCACCCAGACACCCATTGCCAAACCAACGAGCGAGCCCAACACCAGCCCGGTAATGATCCAGGTGAAGGTGACGATCTCGTAATGCATCAGCGTGCCGATGATGGCCATCAACATGCCAAACTCAGCCAGATGCATGCCCCGCTTGGCAGATTCGGGATGGCTCAAGCCTTTGAGGCCGAGAATGAATAGGACTGAGGCCAGCAGGTAACTTAGTTCGATGAAATAGGTTCGCACTTTTTAGAAAATTGTTCTTTGAGCTTGGTTCTTGGTTCTTGGTTCTTGGGTTTTGGTCTTTGGTCTTTGGTCTTTGGTTTTTTGGACTTTGGCCTTAGCGTCTATTGCTCTGCTGTTTGCTGCTTACTGTTTGCTGTTTACTGTTTACTGTTTGCTGTCTTTTGTTTGCTTTCCGTAGGTTTCCGCTTGAACATCCTCAGCATGCGGTCCGTAATCACAAATCCGCCCACCACATTCGTCGTTGAACAAAACACCGCCGTGAACCCAAGTATGGTACTCACCGTGTTGTAGTGCGCGCCGGCCGTGACAATCGAGCCAACCAGCGAGATTCCTGAGATCGCATTCGTCGCCGACATCAACGGCGTATGAAGCAGTGGCGGCACTCGCGAGATCACCTGGTAACCGAGAAACGCCGCGAGCGCGAAAACGTAAAGCGCGGAAATTAATGTTGCTGCAGTCATCTTGTGTCTCCTCCAAGCAGCTGCGCAGCCCGAATGTTCGATAAGCTTTAGCTTGTCGCTACAATGGCATAACGACAAACTTAAGTTTGTCGAACAACTGTGCCCAACGCTGCCGCAACTCTCTGATTCACAACCTGGCCCTGATGCGTAACGCATGATGGACCGACCACGTCATCGTTCATGTCGACGTTTAGTTCACCGTCTTTGATCAGCAACCCGAGAAACGCAGTGACGTTGCGCGAATACAATTGACTTGCGTGCACCGGCACTGTTGCAGCCAAATTAGTCGGCGCCATGATGGTCACGCCATCTCGCTCAACGGTCTGGTCCGGCTGGCTGCCGACAACATTACCCCCCGTCGAACCGGCCAGGTCGATGATCACTGAACCTCTCCTCATGCCGCTGACAGCCGATTCATCCATGAGCATCGGTGCCCGGCGGCCGGGGACCTGGGCCGTTGTGATCACCACGTCGGCAGTCTTGGCATGCTCGGCGATCAAGTCTCGGCCACGCTGCAAAGCTTCATCAGATAACTCCACAGCGTAACCACCTGCGTCTTCTGTTTTCAGTCCACCCAAATCCACTTCCAGGAACGTTGCGCCGAGGGAACGCACTTGTTCACCGGCCGCGGCGCGCACATCGTACCCTTCGACAACAGCTCCCAGACGCCGAGCAGTTGCAATCGCCTGCAGTCCGGCCACACCCGCCCCCAAGACCAGCACGCGCGCCGGCGGCACCGTGCCCGCCGCCGTCATAAGCAGTGGAAACATTCGCGGAATGTGAGACGCTCCAATTATCACGGCTTTGTAACCCGCAACGGTGGCCATTGATGACAGCGCATCCATCGCCTGCGCGCGCGTGATGCGCGGCACAAGTTCCATCGCAAACGTCGTCACATTTTGCTCGACTGCCGGCACTAAAGCCTGCGGCTCATCGAGTGGCCGCAGAAAGCCAAGCACGACCGCGTCCTTCTTAAGTTGAGCAAACTCTTCTTTGGTCGGGCGATTGACGGTCACCAGAATATCGGCAGACTCGACTAACCCTTTTCGATCGCTCGAAATCTCCGCGCCTGCTTGCGCGTAGTCATCGTCGGTACGAGCGGCGCCTATACCAGCGTTGCTTTCGACTGCAACGGCTGCTTTGAGCGCAACCATTTTTTTCACCGCGTCGGGCATTAGCGCCACACGCGCTTCACCCGGCACTGTTTCTTTAAGGACGACAATCTTCATTCGCTTTTAGCAGATGCGACTGCGCGATTTTCCAGTGGAGATGAGCGAAATTACCCCTTTGATAACTGATCGCTTTCGCATTAGGTCGCTGAACTGAGGGTAGATCCAGAGAATCTTTTCCATAAACCGGTAAGCAGGTTCAATAGTCGGTAAGCGGCCAGGAGTATAACACCCGTAGAATAAGGCTCAATAGTTGTTTCGGAGTCGCTGTGCGAACTTTTTAGTTAGTCAACAATCCTATTCTGCCTTTGCGCCTCGCCTGGTTACTCGTTTGCGAACTTTCTCGCTGCGCCTCTATAATCAATTATTGTTCCACGGCGCATTGGTGTAGTTGGTTAACACGCTGCCCTCTCAAGGCAGAGATCACGGGTTCGAGTCCCGTATGCGCTACCAAATTCTTCCAACGGTTCCCCTGGTAGGCTTCAACTCGTTTTACACCCCCCAACGGAACGCATAATTTTCCCCCGCGCTAAGCAAACGGTTTTACTGCCAAGGACCAAAGGAGATCTGCCATGTTTCCAATTGGTGATGACGACACCGCCCGCCGCACAACGCCCGTGGTCACTTATGTTCTGATAGCTCTCAACATTCTCTTCTTCTTTGTAGAGCTAAGTGGTGGCGATCCTTTTATTGAGCATTGGTCTGTCGTACCGCGACGCCTGCTCGCTAATCCGGGCAGCGACTTCCCGACCATCTTCACCTCAATGTTCATGCACGCCGGCTGGCTTCACCTCGGCGGCAACATGCTTTACCTCTGGATCTTTGGTGATAATGTCGAAGACAGTTTCGGCCATCTCAAGTTTCTAATTTTTTATCTGCTTTGCGGCATCGCCGCGACGCTGGCCCAACTCGCCTTCAGTACTGGTTCGAATGTTCCTAATCTTGGAGCTTCGGGCGCGATTGCGGGTGTACTCGGCGCTTACATTTTGCTTTTCCCGCGCGGACAGGTGAAAGTTCTGATGGGCAGAGGCGTCATTCCCATGCCGGCGCTGGTAGTCATTGGTATGTGGATCGTCTTGCAGTTCGTCAGTGGAATTGGTTCTATAACCAACACCGCGGAAACGGGAGGCGTGGCGTACATGGCCCACATCGGCGGATTTTTGGCGGGCGTGGTTTTGACGTTCCTGCTGCGAGCTACTGGAGCCAAACAAGAAACTGTCTGAAGACATCTAATGCGGCGAGCCAGTTACTGAGTCGTGGCAGTGACGGATCCGAGTCCTGCGACGCTGCTGGTCTGTCGTCACCCACCTCTTAGCGAACTAATGAAGCAAAAAGATTACGCGGACCTGCATGCGCTGGAGGAAGAATTTTGGTGGTTTGTGGGAATGCGCGATATTACATCCGCGCTGCTCGATCCTATTTGTACCCGCGCGCGCGATCAGACGATCCTTGACGCCGGCTGCGGCACTGGCGGCAATCTTGCCTGGCTGGCACGTTACGCCGGAAACGGAAAAGTGGTTGGCATTGATGTCGCAGCGGAAGCGCTCAGGTTTTGTTCGAGCGACAACCGCTGGCGTTTGCTTCACGGTTCTGCCACACATTTACCTTTTGCCGACTCGACCTTCGATCTGGTCACAAGTTTTGACGTGTTGGTCCAATTGCCAGGACCAGGATCGGACGAACAAGCTATTCGGGAAATGTATCGTGTGCTGCAACCCGGGGGCGTCGCCTTTGTCCGGGTTGCTGCTTACGAATGGATGCGCAGCGGTCACGACGAGGCG
>DATAOU010000090.1:0-4298 GCA_036265575.1 Pyrinomonadaceae bacterium | reverse complement strand
TCTGACCTGAGCTTGCAGTGCCTGTCGCGAAAAGAACGTCTCGCGTTAGGGGCGATATGTCTTTGTACGTTGCTCCTGCTTGCTGCTCTTCAATATGGCCGAGTATTTCTGGGTGATGAAATCGGTACGCTGAGATACCTGAAAGAAAATCCAATCTATATCTTGACGCATTTCGGCACCTGGCTGTCGATGAATTATTTTATTTTGGTCGAGAAAGGCGTTGCCTGGCTATGTGGCAGAGCGGATTGGCGGCTAACTCTGCTGCCGATGGCAGCAGCCGTTGCAATAATTCCATTAACTGCTTCGCTCGCACTCAAATTTACCGGCTCAACACGCACCGCCCTGATTGCTGCCAGCTTAGCCGCGTTCAATCCTTACCTGTTGATGTGGGGCCCGGCGATTCGCGCCTATTCGCTCCTGGTGGCATTCAGTTTATTGGCAATCAATGAATTTTTTTATTGGTATCAGCAGCGAGACTGGTGGAGCGGCGTGCGATGTGCCGGGGCGGTGCTACTGCTGTTACTTGCGCATCTAAACGGCGTTTACACAGTCGCATTCCTCATCCTATTGCTCGCAGTCGAAGCCATTTCAGCCGGTTGGTCTGGCGGTCGAAAGTTTCTCTGGGAATCCAGGACTCTTTGGATTCCGTTGGCCGGTGCAGCGGTAGTAGTCGGCGTGGCTTACTGGCGCCTGCTCCCCGATATCGCGAAGGATAACAGGAAGTGGACCGATACGCCTCCAACGAGCATGGGATATCTTCCACAGGTGTTTACCACATACATGGGTGTTGGTTACGCCGTGTCGTTGTCCGTCCCGTTACTGCTCCTCGCCTGTTGGTCGGCAGCGCGAGAGAAACGAGCGCTTCTTCTGCTGTGTGGAGCGATCGTTCTAGGCCCGATTCTTATGTCCTTGCAAGGGGTCTCTGTTAATACGCCGGCGTACACTCGCTTTCTAATTTTTTCTCTACCCTGGCTTCTGATCTTAATGGCAGAGGGCATCGATTGGCTTGCGAGGCGTGTTCGGATACGAGGAGGCGCCGCCATAGCAGCCTGGGGTCTCACAGTAATAATTGTCTTGTGCTGGACGCCGTCCGTCCGCGCGCAGTTTGTCGCCAAGAAACAACGGCCATATGCCCGGGTGGCCAAGTTTCTGCACGAGCGAATGCAGAAAGACGACGTGATCGTCGCGGGCTGGATCTTCTGGTTCACACTCTTGCAGTTCTTCGACCACTCCGAAGATCGCATCATGCTGCCCAACAATTACGTTAACAAAGTCGCTAATCAACTTGATGCCCGAGTGGCAGGGCGCGTCTTTTACGTGACAGGGCAAGGTGCTGCAAATGGTCGAACGGCGGTCATCCGACATTTCGGGCAGGTAGAAGTTACAATCTACACGAGCAAAACTGCGCGGGCGTTGCTCCAGGAATGGCGAGAAGATCTGTTGCGCCGAACCGCGGGCCGCGTAGTTGCGGGTTTTCAAGACGATTATCAGCTGCTTGCGTTGATCGAGGAGCGGTTGCCTTCTGGTCAGTCGGCGGATCAATGGCGCTCGCTTGCCGCGCGTTGCCGCGCACAAAATCCGGCGGTACATGGTGTCCCACGCCACCTGGAAAAAGCGAAACGAGCCGTCATATTTCCTTGAACTGTCTTTTGGTAATCCTTCCTTGGACAAAACGCGAATGTGGAAAAAAAAAGACCCCCGCTTTTGGGTTGCCGGCACATCGAAATGAGTAGAGCCGAGAGCGTCAGATTCAACAGCCTGCTGATGTGGTCGTGCGTCCGGCTATAAAACACGTGCGTCGTTCTGTTGTTCGTGATGCGCACGAGCGGATAGTTCGCTGCGGCTTGGGGATCGTCCACGAAAGCAGCGAGACCGAAGACAAATTTGAAGACGCAATGGAAGTGACGGCAAGCTCACCGCTCTTTGAACTCGCCCGCGTGCTCGTGCGTCTCGATCACATTGCCCGCTTCATCGTAAACACGAATCACGGCGTCATGTGAGCGGCTGAACGCCTTCCTCCGCCAAAACCTGTGCGCAATCGGAGCCCGACATCATCTCGGCTTTCGCAGGCCGCTCGGCGATTCGGGGCAACCCTGCTAATGGCTTAACCCAAAGAATGCTTGCGCTCTTGGTCAGGAGCTTTGGCGGTTTCGGAACAGAAAGCAAATAGTCCGTTGACAATCCAATACGCACGAACGTATTATTTTCGCGGGATGAGCAAGCGTTCGCTACGTGACGACATATTACAGGCCGGGCTGCGCGTCATGTTTCGATCCGGCTATCGAGGAGCGAGCGTGCGTGATATCTGCACGGCCGCTGGTGCTCCGCAAGGTTCGTTCACCAATCATTTTCGTTCCAAAGAGGCTTTCGCCAAGGAAGTGCTCGATCGCTACTTCGATTACTTGAAGGTATTGGTGGCACAGGCGCTAAAAGACGAGACTCTCACGCCGCGCCAACGGCTGAAGCGGTATCTCGACATCATTACCGGCAAGTTGGAACGCGATGGTTGGCGGATCGGATGCCTGATTGGTGACTTGAGTCTGGAAGCCAGTTCTCACAGCAAGTGCTTGCGCAAGCGGCTTGATGCAATTTTTCAAAAGTGGCGCACGCCGTTTGCGTCGTGCATTGCGGCGGCCCAGTCTGCGGGCGAAGTCGATTCACAGTTTGATGCCACAGAACTGGCCGAATTCCTATTGGCGTCTTGGGAAGGCGCAATTCTACGAATGAAGGTGGAACGGCGACCCGCAGCTCTTGAGCGATTCAAAACGATTGTGTTTGAAACCGTCTTCAAGACACCCGGAAATCTTAACGTTAGTACGCGGCCAATATCCGGGCGATCAGTCAGACGCGGTGCTAACGGAGGCCGAGGCCGGCAAGCACTTCGCGGTAAATCTAAACGGAGTTGAGTAATGAAACGGACTTTGTTGTTGGGATCAGTGGCTATGATGGCTCTGGTTATGTCGGCGGCTGTGCTGGCAGCGGACAAGACCAAAAGTGAGGAAGCGTTTGATCGCCTCGCGTCGCTCAAGGGCCAGTGGAAGGGCGAACAAGACGGGGTGAAAATCAGTTTAATTTATGCGCTGACGGCAAACGGCAGTGCATTGATGGAGGAGTTTCGACCTGAGAGCGGGCCCGTAATGATTACGCTGTTCACGGTCGACGGCGATCACCTGATTGCCACCCACTACTGCTCGGCGAAGAATCAACCACAGATGGTAACGTCTGCCATTACCGACGTGCAGAAGCCGTTGGCATTTTCCCTTGCCCGCGTAACCGGATTGAAATCGCCAGACGATTGGCACAATACCGGCCTTACCGTCATCCAGGAAGACAACGATCATTTGACGCAGGAATGGACCTATCAGTCCAAAGGCAAGACTGGAAAATCGGTATTCCGCTATACGCGTGTACGGCAGGACGCAGGTTGACGAGGCTGCGCCAGTGAGATCACGAGCCACATATACAGTCAACGGCGTCAGAACAAGAGCGCGCATCGTCGCGCTCGCAACCGTCTGCCTCCTCAATTTATCTGGAGCAGCCCACGCAGATCTCGGCCCAGCGCAGCAGAATTTGGCTGACGGCAAGGTCACGCGAGATGGCATTGATCTGTTCTATACCATCGCAGGCACGAGCGGTGATTACGTGCTCGTGTTAAGCGGCGGACCGGGTGAAGACATCCGGTCGATGCAAGGTATCGCTGACGAGCTTGGCAAGAAATATCGATGCATCATGTGGGAGCAACGCGGAACGGGCAGATCGAAGCTGCCAAGGTATGACTCGTCGACGATTAATCTAAACGCATATATTGAAGACATCGAGGCGCTCCGTAAGCACCTGCACACCGAGAAGTTTATTGTGGTCGGAAACTCGTGGGGAATGATCCTGGGTCTTGCTTATGCGGGCACACACTCCAACGCTGTGCGTGCAGTAGTCACGCTCGGCTCTGGTCCGATTACCTACGAATACCTCGGTGTGTTCGTCGACAACCAAAACACGCGATTGTGGCCATGTGAAATCGAAATACGAGACTTCTGGAGAGAGCCTGCACGAGAAGCAGCTAACTTTGACCGGGCCAACTTTGAACGTTTACGCGCGGCAACTTCGGCTTACTTCTACGATCGAAAGAAGGCGTTGCAGATGGCGATGGAACTTAACCCTAACGATTACAATTTCCGCGTTCCCCCTGCCTTTATTAAGGCCGAGGGAAAGTATGACATCCGGTCGAAACTCGGCGCTATCGCGGCTCCCGTTCTTCTCCTTCAAGGGCGGCAAGATCTAACAGGAGAAGCGAACGTTTG
>DATAOU010000089.1:0-3362 GCA_036265575.1 Pyrinomonadaceae bacterium | reverse complement strand
AGCGCGTCAAAGCCGGTGGCCGTGTTGGAGGCGCCGGTGGTGTTCAAAAGGAGGGTGAACGCTCCAGTGGCTGTGTTTTGCATGCCGGTTTCGTTAAATTCAAGCGCGGCTGTTCCATTGGCCGTGTTTTCTGTGCCGGTGGTGTTAAATAAAAGCGCTGCAGCGCCAGTGGCCGTATTTGAATCCGCGGTGTTAAGATCAAGCGCTCCAGCGCCAACAGCGGTGTTGAAGCTCCCAGTGGTGACGCTAAACAACGAAAACATACCAAGTGCTGTGTTCCCAACGCCCAAGGTGAGAGCCTGAAGGGCGTTGTTCCCCGCAGCAGTGGTGAAGTTGGGATAGCCCCCGGGGGGTGGCGGCACGATGCCTTGCGCCCTCTGCGAAAGCGCGAAGCAGACAATGCCCATCAGAATGTGAATTAAGTTTTGAAGTTTCATGTTTATTTTCCTTTGCCGGTTTGCCCCCGGTGGGTTAACCCTTCGCAGTGCAGGTCTGAAAAAGGGGAAGAAAGCTCCGGGAGAAAAGCTTCTTGCCCTGCCCCGGTTTCCAGACAACGCCGAGTGTGGAAAAAATCTCGCCAACTTGTCAAACCAATTCGCCGTAAGCCCGAACACAGAGTCGAGTTCGACGAACACGGTCAGCTTCTCGTCGGCATACACAACGAGTTGTTCGGCCCGATGGAAAGAGTGACAGCAGTGTTACTTTTCGCGGGCTGCGCACCTAACAGACGGTGTCTATATTATCGATATGAGTTTGTTGATTATTGCTCACCTGTTCCTGCTACGAGCTATTGATAGTTTCAAGCGTTCGTCGCGATGGGCGTCCCGCAATTCAGATCGTTCGCCCCTCGGCATCAATGGCTGAGGCCCAGCCGAAGCTCCGACCGGCTTTCTTGAGACGGTTGGCAATTATTTCCGAGTACTTCACGAATCCGACATCTTTAGTCAGTGTTCTTAACCGTTTGCGGCGCGACTCTGTTCAATTCAACCTGTGCGCTCACTCTCTGTAGGCCTGCAGTAAGCGCGTCAATCTGCTTTTGTTGCACGTCAATCTGGCGACGTGCTTTTAGGAATTCATTGAGCAACATCGCGTTCACCTGTTCGTAGCGCACGCTGTTGACTTTGCCATTTTCGTCGCGGACCACGAGGTCAGTATTTATCCGCTCCACGTCTTCGGCCACGAGCCAAACTGTTGTGTGCCTGCCGGATCAATTTTCTTCTTGTAGCGGAACATAACCGGCTTGAGCGCCAGTATGGCTTCGCTGGCTTTGTCCATGAGTTTGATCTCCTCCTTAAAGCGCTTTGAGGAGGTCATCGTGCCCAGCTTTCCGTTCGGGGCTACAAAGACCGCAGCGCCGCTCGCGGCAGTTTGTCCACTGATTCCGCTGATATAAGTGCCGGTGATATTCTCGTCGCCGATCCGGATGGTGTTGCTCTCGCCTGCCACCCCGAGGAATCGGCCTAAATCGCGGCGAAATCGGCAACAGAATGGCAATCGGTGATGCGTCTGAGGAATGACAACGGATTGCTAGGCCAAGGTTGCACTAAGTTACCCATGACTGATGACGCCAAAATGCAGATCGCTCGCAAACCAGGCGGCTTGGTACTCGCCCATGACCTGCAGTCCCGGCAGCCAATGCTTCCAGCGGTTCATGGTGAGTGGTTCTTGTTCGACTTCTTGGTCATGCGAAATCGTCGTGCTCGCGCACGCAGTTACTTACCAACACGCACACACTCGAACAAGTCGACAACTGAGCAGCGATAATCACAACAGGCACGCTTCCACGAGTCTAACGAAAACAAGCTCAGGGAGCGCTGACGGGAGTGAGCTGTGCTGCAGAGTTTACTGTTGGAATTATAAACCTGTAGAAATTTTTCCAGTCGATTAGCGCGAAAATCACCCTTTTGGCAAAAACAAAATTCAGTGGCGAGAGTATGGGGAGGAGCACGTCACAGAGAAGGCAACGATGATACGACTTGACGGATCGCTTTTAGCCAACCGCTGCGGCATTCGAGTCGCTTTTTCCGGAATCAATTTTCTTGCTGAGCACGAATCAATCCGATACAACGGGGTTCATGATGGCTATTCTTTCGACTATTCTTGTCGGTCTTGTCGTTGGCGCAATCGCCAAGCTATTGATGCCGGGGAAAGATCCTGGTGGTTTTATCGTCACGATTCTGCTCGGCATCGCTGGCGCGTTCATTGCCACTTACCTCGGCCAGGCCGTCGGCTGGTACAAGGCGGGACAACCAGCGGGCTGGATCATGTCGATCGTCGGCGCCATAATCCTGTTGCTGCTGTATCGGTTGCTTTTCAAGCGCAAACAATAGCATTCGCTATCGAGGCGAAGGCTGAAAAGGGGCAGAGCACTGCCGCACTCCAAAACGGCGCCCGCGCAAAGACAAACGCGGCGTCGATCTCATTTCCGATGCGCTGCCATTCGGTCGCTTGTGGTACGGCGAGCCAGACGCAATCAGCATTGCAATCGGATACGCGAAGTTTTACAGCCGCTCACACGAAAGGCGTTCACGTTCCTGATCGATTGCTTCATGGATTCTCTGCGCTTCTGCTTTTCGCATAGCCTCTTTCTGGAGTTCGATCTGGCGCGCCTGGTCCGGCGGTGTTTGTGCTGCCGCTATCCCGAGCCCGATAAGGAAAACGGCGAATAACGCTTTGTTCATCTTGCCGCCACGAACGCGTTAAATTTCTCTGGATTTTGATGCTTGACCATTCGCTTGCTTTGCGATTAAAGAATCGGACCGTGGGCTACCTCGGGTGAGGATAGCTCATGATGGATTAGAAATTGTTTGATATAAGAGGGAGCGCGGGCGGATGACGAACTACACCCGCGCTCTTTTTTAAGCAACACGACTGAGGACCGCGCTGAATTTCTCTGGATCGTCTCCCATCGCTTCGAGTTCTGCCACCAGCGCAGGGACATTCGCGAAGTTTCGCAGCCGTTCACATGATGCGCCGGTCAGCAGTTGATACCAAACCGCATCCAATGAATATACTGCCGCAATCGATGAAACGCTTGTTTCACTGACAGGATTTTGCTGATGATTTTTGCTTTCATCTTATTTCTATTCATTGTTTGGCCTTCTTTGATTTCTCGTTATTCAGAACTCATTTCTGGCCGTTCACTGAAGTAGTGCGTAAAATCCGGCGCGAGGTTACGCGGAAAGATGCCGAAATGCGTTAAATCCGTTAGGACAACGTGATCGAGGCGCACGAGCACAAAGGCGATTTCAGAGAGTGGTAAAGTCTTGCGAGATAGCATCCACCGCCAACTCGTGAATCGCCCTTTCCAGTTCCAGAAACGCAGTCGGCTTTTCATCAGCACACACAACGTAACGCTTTCC
>DATAOU010000088.1:0-18044 GCA_036265575.1 Pyrinomonadaceae bacterium | reverse complement strand
TCTTTCGTACAGCCGTGCATCGGCTGATTTCCGGCGGAAGAAAGGTCGATGATTGAGAGCCTGCGAAAACCAAAACCGCCGCGTCCGTCGTCGAAGATCAACGAGCCTTGGTCATCAGGCCCACGATGCGTCAGCTCATCGCGCATACGCTCGACGAGCGAGAGTTCAATCCGCCCTTCGCTGGCGCCGTGTTCCCAGATGCCGCAGATGCCACACATAAAAACAGAGGTCAGAAGTCAACGTTGATAACGCTCAAGAAGTTCAGAGTACAACCTTTAGGTTGCTTTTGCCGGAGCGAATGCAAGCTAAAGCTTGGACTCTGAACTGCGTGAGGTTAATTCAGCGCTGTCCATTGAACTTTGCGCCTTGACCAGCTGAATCAGTTTATTCGGATCGTCACTCGCGCGGACGGATATGATGGCCCAGCGAAATTTGCACGGGAGTGTTGTCGTCGTTGTCCAACACGCAGTAACCGATTCAGTCTTGTGCCCATAATGCTTCGAGGTGAACTGCGTTTCCAATGCTGCCGGTTGGTTGAGATCAAGTGAACAGACAATCAAGCGCCCGCCGCTCGATGCGTCAACGGCGCTGACGCCATCGTTATTGAATACGTTGACGTCAAGACCGCTATCGAAATGGAACCGCACGTCAATCTTGTGTTCCCCTTTCCCGGTAATCTCATCTTCTACCAACCACCAGCGTTGGGCTTTTTCAAAAGTGACTGTGCGCCGGTGTGTTGCCCTCTCAGCCAATCGTTCGTAGCCCGAGTGCTCGGTGACGATGCGATCCTGATCTTGCGTGCTTTCCCAGGATAAGACTGTAACCCGCGCTTCCGCTCCAATAACAAACGGCGCTTCCGCCCGAATTGTATTCTGCTCGACGCCGTCAAGCTGTACGGTTGAATGAAAGGCGGTCGAACGGAAGAGCTGCCGCCAATGCAAGTCAGCAGTGTAAACATAAGTGCCTGGATCAACGATGAACGCTCGGCCGCCCGCGGACACCTCAATACTTAGGGCGTCGTTCTGACGGTGCGATGCAGGTCGGTTTTTGTCCGGCCCGTTTGCATTGAAGCATAGGTAGAGATCTTCATGACGCAAGACGTAAGTGCCGGCATCCGCAAACGCGTGGGACGAAACACCTGCCGGGGAACTCGCCAGTTGTTCGTAATCCTGTAGACCTTCAGTTCCCAATATCCACAAAAGCTCAGGCGGTGTCTTCTGCCCGTCCGCTTTGAATTGTGAGTCGTTGAAAATGGCTGCACCAAGCGCCAACAAGTACGCGTGATCGTCTGCACCGTGCTGGGCCAGCGGCAACGCCTGACCACCATCAGTGTCGCCAATCAGCGGTGCTTCTCCGTCGGGTCGCAATATAGCCTGCAGATAGAGCAGCATCGAATGCAGCTTGCGCCAATAGTTTTCCGCAATCTGAATTTTATTTGCGCGACAAAGGATGAAGGAGTAAAGAAACAGTTCCAGCACGAAACGGTGGTAGCCGGTGGAACCTTCGTAGTCAGCGCCATCGGGCAGAATCTGCTTGTCCATCTCGCGCAACATTTCCGCCAATGCCCATTCACGCCATTCATTCGCTGCGCCCAGTTCCGGCAGCATTACGCCCAGCCATAACAAGCCGGTGACGTCCGACAGATAGTGGTTGCTGGTTGCGACGTAAGAGAACTCGAGATTGCGTTTGATGTGCGCGCCGTGCTGATCAAACAACTTAAGTAACAGCGCCAGTCTCTGCTCGTTCAGGCCCGGCGAACCTCGAAAGAGTGAGAAGGCTGCCAACAAATTCATGGACCGCAGCGCAACTTCCATTGCGCATGACCAGTTTGCGCCGAGGCCGAGCGGATTCTGCTCGTGCCAACTTTCGACTTGCTTAAAAAACTCGGCGGCAAATTCTGCTTCTTTGGTCAATGCATAGGCGCGGCCCAAAATGATGAGATGGCCCAGGCGATTGAGTTCCCACAAGACGCGAATGTCCGAACCGTCGTTTTGCCACAAGCAAATGTCGGCGTGATATTCGAGCGGCCAGACTCTGCCGGAAAGCGGGTCCTTTTGCCAGTTGATGGGATTGCCGAATTTCTTCAAGCCAAAACCCAACAGCGGCCAGCTTTGCTCTTTCGTAATTTGCCACGCCGATTCGATCACCCAGCGTGCGTCATCAGGAAAAATATTTCGCGAAGTCGCAGCGGTTGCATCGGGGACCTCAAAGCCGGGCAGAAAACCTGGCTGGTCGCGGGTGCGAAAATGTTTGAGCAGATCAGTTGAAGAAAGGTTTTGAAATTCCGGCAGTAAGCGCGCCGGCTGCACAGCCAGTTCGGCGAGTCCCGCTCGTTCGCGCCGGCGTGTGGCGGTGGCGCGTCCGCGGCGAAAAGCCTCGCGCATGGCTTGAGCGAAACCTATCTTGCCGCTCATGAGGCTACTAACGCCTTTCGCCATCGTTGAGCGAGAAGACTTGTTCGGAGCGTTGGAAGAATTTAGCAATTCGTTAGTTGTCTTCGACGCGTAGCGTCGAATGAAGGGCGGCTTAGGCTACCAAAGCACATCGACAATGCGCTCCGCCGTGTGTCCATCCCAGAGCGGGATGCTAACAGGCGCGCGCGGCGTCTCGGCAAGGGCAGTTGACGCGGCCGCGGTGATTCGTGACGTCTCGGTACCGACAACTTTGTTGGTCCCCATCGTTACGGTGATGGGCCGCTCAGTATTTTCGCGCAACGTGAGACAGGGAATGCCGAGCTGCGTCGTCTCTTCCTGAATGCCGCCCGAATCCGTTAACACTAAACGCGCGCCACTATAGAGACTAAGAAAATCCAGGTAACCGAGTGGTTCGATCAAACGCAGGTCTTTCATTTTCTCAATTCGTTCATACAGGCCAAGACCGGCAATTGTTTTCCGCGTTCGTGGATGAACCGGAAAGACCACCGGCAGTGTTTGCGTGATTATTTCAAGCGCCGCAAGAATTTTGCCGAACACGATCGGGTCATCAACGTTTGCAGGTCGATGCAGAGTCAGCACCGCGTAACTCTTCTCAGTCAAGCCCAATTGATTCCTGATTGGGGAATGGCGAGAACGTTCGAGGTGTTGATAAAGGGAATCAATCATGACATTTCCCACGAAACGTATGCGCCCTGCCGGGATGCCTTCAGCGCGCAGGTTGTCTTCGGCGTCGGGAGAGGGTGTCAACAAGAGATCGGCGATTCGATCTGTTTCCACGCGGTTAGCTTCTTCGGGCATTGACCAGTCGTAACTGCGCAAGCCGGCTTCGACATGCGCGACTTTTATTCCTATTTGTTTCGCTGCACGCGCACAGGCAAGCGTGGAATTCACATCGCCGACGACTATTACCCAATCGGGTTTCTCTTTTGCGAGCACCGGTGCAAAACGCTCTTCGACCGCGGCGATTTGCTGCTCGCGCGGCGCCGAACCAACTCCCAGATGAATATCTGGCGCCGGCAGATCCAGGTCGCGAAAGAATGCATCAGACATGTCGGCGTCGTAATGTTGCCCGGTATGAACCAGAAGCGGCGCAAACTCGCGTTCGCGCCGCTTCATTGCCGCGACAATCGGCGCCACCTTCATAAAGTTAGGCCGCGCCCCGACAACGTTGATTACTTTCAGCATAGAACCGTCAGTGGTAGTAGTCAGTAGTCAGTGGTCAGTAGTCAGTAGTTTGTGGCAAGTGAAACTGACAACTGACCACTGACAACTGACCACTGACAAATATTACAAGCGAATAATTCGTGCCTGACTCTCGCGACGGAGATCTCCGTTCAAGGCGTTGCGGGTGTCAACTATCAGCGACGTCAACCGCGTCACGCGGCTGTAGTCGATGCCGCTGTGATCGGTAACGATGATCACGCAGTCCGAGTCGCGTAATTCCGCGTCATTCAAGTCCACGGAACTAAGAGGTTCGCCGCCGCCTTCGGTGTGGGCGTCGTCAAAGTGAACTTCCTTCACAAACGGATCATGGTAGCTCACTGTGGCGCCTCTGGCGCGCAGGCGATCGATGATCGACAGCGCCGGACTCTCGCGCACGTCGTCGATGTCCTTTTTGTAAGCCACGCCCAGCAGCAAAACACGCGAACCCTTCATCGACTTGCTTTCGTCGTTCAGACCATCAGCCACCAGTTGGACCACATGCTCCGGCATGCGCGAATTAACCTCTTCCGCCAGGCCGATAAAGCGTGAGTCGAAACCGTGTTGCCGCGCTTTCCAGGAGAGGTAATGCGGATCAAGCGGAATGCAATGGCCGCCAATTCCCGGACCAGGATAAAACGCCATGAAGCCAAAAGGTTTAGTGGCGGCCGCGCGAATCACTTCCCAGGTGTCGATGTTCAGCGCGTAACAAAGCCGCGCCATCTCGTTTGCCATGCCGATGTTTACTGCACGAAAAGTGTTTTCCAGCAGCTTGGCAGTTTCGGCAACCCGCGCCGAACTTACCGCATGCACTTCACGGACGATTTGCGAATACAGAAACGCGGCCACTTCGGTTGAGTCAGGAGTAACTCCGCCGACAACTTTTGGAATGTTGTGGGTCTGGAACTGCGGGTTGCCGGGATCAACTCTTTCCGGCGAGAAGGCCAGCAGGAAATCCTCGTCAAGTTTTAGTCCCGTTTCTTCAAACATCGGCAACAACACTTCATCGGTCGTGCCGGGATAGGTGGTCGATTCGAGAATGATCAGTTGACCATGATGCAGGCGCGCCTGGATTTCGTCGGCGGCGGCAAGGATGTACGAGACGTCTGGCTCCTTAGTCTTGCGCAAAGGCGTCGGTACACAAATGATGACAGCATCGCAATCCTGAAGCTGATCAAAGTTCGTGGTAGCACTGAGGCGCTTGCTCTCAACAAGTTCTCTGATGACCGAGCCCGGCACGTCACCAATGTATGAATCGCCGGCATTGATCTGCGCAGCTTTAGCGGCATCAACTTCGAAACCGGTCGCTTGAAATCCCGCGCGCGCGAATTCTGTTAGCAACGGCAAACCAACGTAACCCAGACCGACCACGCCAATGCGGGCGCGCTTTTCTCTTATCGAGGCAGTTATTTGTTCCTTGACCATTAATTAGTTATTCCTTGGAGGCCGATTCAAGCGTGCAAGACTATTGAGCGTCGCCAGCAGTGTCAAGCAGGGGTTTTTCTTGACACTGACATATGAACACAACTATACCCACTGAAATTATGAGCGAAGCGGCTAGCAACTCGTCTGCAAACCTCGTTCGCGGCCTCGGTCTGCTCGATGCCAGCATGATTGTGGTCGGGTCGATGATTGGTTCGGGAATTTTCATTACCTCGGCTGAATCGGCGCGGCTGGTCGCCTCGCCTGGCTGGCTGCTCGTCGCCTGGGCGTTGGCCGGTCTGCTCACAATCACTGGTGCCCTTTGTTGCGCCGAGTTGGCCGCCATGATGCCGCACGCCGGCGGGCAGTACGTTTTTCTGCGCGAAGCGTATGGCCCAGCGGCGGGATTTCTTTTCGGCTGGTCGTTGCTGCTGGTAATACAAACCGGCACCATCGCTGCGGTGGCGGTGGCGTTCGCCCGCTTCATGGGCGTGCTCGCACCGCAAATTTCGGAATCAAATTACATTGTTGCGCCGGTGCATCTGTTCGCCGGTTACGCCATCAGTCTTTCGACCGCGCAACTCGTCGCGATCGTTTTGATTCTGCTGTTGACTGCAACAAATACGCGCGGTCTGAAAACCGGAAAGCTCATTCAGAACACCTTTACCCTGACGAAAACTGCGGCGCTCGCCGGTCTCATCCTGGTTGGCTTGTTATTGGGTTGGAACAGCAGCAGTGCTGCGTACACTTCCAGCTGGTGGCATCCGGCTGCGAACGGCTGGAACCCGCAGGTGGTCCAACCCGGCCTGGCGACGACCGGCGCAACCGCGCTCGTAATGTTGTTAGGCCTGGCGATGGTGGGGCCGCTGTTTGCGCAATCGGCGTGGAACAATGTCACGTTCACGGGCAGCGAGATCCGCGATCCCGGCCGGAACCTGCCGCGAGCATTGCTCATCGGCTGCCTGGTTGTAGTAGCGCTTTATCTACTCGCCAACGTGGCCTACAGCGTGACGTTGCCGCTCGCGACAATTCAGAAGCCACCGAATAGTGTAGCGACTGCGACCATGCAGGCTGTCTTTGGCCGGCCGGGCACGATCCTGATGGCCGTGGCGATCATGATCTCGACGTTCGGCTGCAACAACGGTTTGATTCTCGCGGGCGCGCGCGTGTACTACGCGATGGCGCGTGACAATCTTTTCTTCAGACGCGTTAGCCTTTTGAATCGATTGCACGTACCTGCAGTGGCGCTGGTTGTACAGGGACTTTGGGCGGCGTTTTTGACGCTGCCGCGAACTGTTACCAACGATCCGCGCACCGGAGCCGTCACTTACGGCAACGTATACACGCAGTTGCTGGAATATATAGTTTCCGCTGACCTTGTTTTTTATGCGTTGATG
Source organism: Pyrinomonadaceae bacterium (assembly GCA_036265575.1). Taxonomy (GTDB): domain Bacteria; phylum Acidobacteriota; class Blastocatellia; order Pyrinomonadales; family Pyrinomonadaceae; genus PSRF01. The sequence goes on along the minus strand of DATAOU010000088.1, from coordinate 11,590 downwards.
GTGGGAGCGGTGATCATCATGCGCCGCAAGTCTCCGAACCTCGAGCGTCCATACCGCACTTTCGGTTACCCGGTGGTGCCGCTAATTTACATCTCGCTGGCGATGTTGCTGGTAATTGATCTGGCGCTGTTAAAAGCGCAGACATCGGGCATCGGCTATTTGTTGGTGCTGACAGGAATTCCGGTGTACTTCATCTGGCACCGACGGGGTGAAAAGTGAAGAGTAATAAGTGAAAAGCAAGAACTTCTCATCTTCACTCTTCACTCTTCACTCTTCACGATCACTTAACCCACTCGTCCGCAATTTCGGTTTCCACTTTCACGGGCACGGTCTTCACATACTCTTCACCGGCGACGCGCATCGTCCGCTCAACTTTTTCTGCAATCTCTTCGGCCTGGTCCGCATCAGCCTCAACCACAATCTCGTCGTGAATGATGTTAACGATCTGCGCGCTGGTACCGCGCAGCTCATCGTTTAGCAGCCGCAGCGCGCGCTTGAGAATGTCTGCGCTAGTTCCCTGGATCGGCGTGTTCTTGCCATTGCGCTTGGTCATCGAAATCTGTTGGCGATCCTGCTCGTCGTAGCGGAAACGAACGAGACGGCCGGAGGCGGTTCGCGCCTGGCGCTCGCGAACGGCGCGGTTCGCGGCTTCGTGGAGATAAGTGTCGAGCTGACGATAGGTGCCAAAATATTTGCGCAAAACATTTTCCGCTTCCCCGACGCTCAAGCCAGTCATGATGGAAAAACGTTGCGCACCAATTCCATAGACCACGCCGAAATTCAACCGCTTGGCAAAATCGCGCTGTTCTTTGGTCACCTGGTCCAACGGCGTATTGAAAACTTCGGCAGCAGTTACGCGATGCAGATCGGCGCCGGAGTTAAAAGCATTAATGAACCCCTGATCACCGGAAAACTCGGCAAGAATGCGTAGTTCAATCTGCGAATAGTCGGCAATGATCAATTTTCTATGCTCCGGATAGCCGGAAAAGCAGCGACGATATTCAACCGCGTGCGGCACCTGCTGGATGTTGGGGTTGGTGCACGAGAATCTCCCCGTCGGCGCGCCGATCTGTCGAAAGTCCGCGTGCAGACGCCCGGTCGTGGGATTGATCAACTCGATCATGTTCTGACCGTAACTCGTCAACGCCTTCTGCACGGTACGGTATTCCAGCAACGTAGCAATCACCGGATACTCGGCCGCCAGCGGTTGCAGTTTCCAGTTCCTCGTCGAATCGGGCACCGGAATGCCAAGGCGATTTAAGGCGGTGGTTAACTGCTGGTGCGAATCCAGATTAATGTCATCGCGTTGCGGGCCACCAAATAGCGACCCTTGCGACGACTCCTCTGCCAGGATGTCCTGCAACTCATCTGCTAATTGCTCTCTTCGCTTCTCAATCAACGACAACTGCTCGAGCCAGCGATCCTTATGCATGTAAAACCCGGCGAGCTCGATGTCGGCAACGGTGGTCACACATTCAAACTCAAGCTGCGCGACAGCAACGAGCGAATCGCTGCGCAGCCGCTCGATCAACTTTTCGCGTAACGGCAAAAGAATCGCGGCGTCACGCGCGGCGTATTCGAGTTGTGCTTCAGACAATTCGAAATTCCAGTTGCTAAGCCGTTCGCTCTTATCGACCGCCTCATTCAGGTAACGCGAGGCCACAGTTTCCAGGCCGTGCCGTTCTTCAATGTCGCCGGCACTAACAAGCTGGCTGGCGAGCAACGTATCAAACAACCCGCCCAGATCGACGCCCAGGGTGTGCTTGATAAACTTCGCGTCAAACTTTGCGTTGTGCGCAATCTTGATGGGGCGAGCGGCTGCCAAAAGCCGTTTCAGCGGATTGAGCGCTTCGTTGTGTTTCAGATCACCGTTAGTGAAAGCATCGAGGTCAACAACCTCGACTCCGGCGGGCGTTGCAAGCTGAATCAGTCGCAGTCGGCCAACGTACGGATCGAGTTCGGTGGTTTCCGTGTCGAGTCCGATCACCTGATGCGCAGACAACGATTCAACCGCCTGGCGCAGTGCCTGCTCATCTTTGATAACTCGATAACGGGTGGTCATATAGTTAGTTACTCTTCGACGCGTCGCGTCGCCACGAGTTTAGCCCGGCGTTTCAACGCCGGGGGTCAAGGTATTGGTTATTTTCCCCCTCCTTTTGGGAGGGGTTAGGGAGGGAGCGGAGCTTGATGCGCACAAGCCCTCTCCACAACCCTCTAGCAAAGGCGGAGGGAGAAAGACTTCAAACAATAAAGTCTACTTCTCTTAACGAGTTTACTGTTGCGGAGTGGTTTCTGCGAAACGCAGGATGCGCTCGACATATTTCGCGATCATGTCGGCTTCGAGATTCACTTCATCGCCGGGTTTGAGTTGCGAAAAGTTTGTCACTTCCCAGGTTTTCGGAATGATGGCGACTTCAAAGTAGTCATCAGTCAGGCCTGCAATTGTGAGGCTAATGCCTTCCACCGCCACCGAACCCTTGAAGACAAGATAACGCGCCAGGTCTTTTGGATACTCAATGCGAACTGTCCATGAACCCTCGTGATCGACAACACTCACAAACTTTCCACGTGCATCGACGTGACCCTGAACGATATGACCTCCCAGCCGCGTAACGGGGGTAACGGCTCGCTCGAGATTAACGGCGCTCCCGGGTTGTAACCGTCCAAGCGTCGATCGATCGAGAGTTTCGCGCGAGACATCTGCGGCGAACGAATCGGGCTGGATATCGAGCGCGGTCAGACACACACCATTAACAGAAATCGAGTCGCCATGCTTGGTATCTTCAATAACGTAACGCGCCTCAATCGTGATGTAGGCATTCTCGCCGCGCGACTCGACGCTGCGCACGTGACCAAGTTCTTCGATGATTCCAGTGAACACGGTTTGGATTGCCTATTTCCGATTGCCAATTGCCGATTGGAATTTCTAAAACCGCTTTAGCTGAGCGGGTCTGCCGGCTTTTCGTCAGCGCAAAGAGACTTCAGAGGCTATGCCTCGAATTAACAACAGGATCAGGATTGCGAGTACACCCACAACAGCCGGACCCAGGGAGAAAATCCAGATCCACATGGGCTCCCGCTTAAACGAAAAGTGATATGGCTTGGTCGCTTTCATTTTCATTGTTGGCGCCAATAAGTTTAACGAGGGTGCTCGATCCCATCGTTACCGCTTCTGGTTCTGACTGCCATCATCATCTTTGCAAACACTTCATCAATCGACAACCCGGTTGAATCAACCACGATCGCGTCGTCGGCCACTTTCAGCGGAGAATCTGCACGCGTCTCGTCGCGCCGATCTCTCTCTACCATGTCGGCAAAAGTTGCTTCAAAGTTTGCCTTCGGGTCAACCGCGCGTTCTTCGTTGAAGCGTCTTTCCGCGCGCTCCTGTGGTACCGCGGTCAGAAAAAACTTGATGTCGGCATCAGGGAAAACAACGGTGCCGATGTCGCGCCCGTTCATCACCGCGCCGCGCGCGCCCAGCTCACGCTGGCGCCGAACCATTGCCCGCCGCACTTGCGGAATAGTCGAAACGATGGACGACATCTCGGTCACCTCTTCGCTGCGAATCTCGTCGGAGACATCGCGGCCTTCGAGCGTAACTTTTAGGGCGTCGGGATCGCCGGCCAAATCGATATCAACCCTTTCGGCCAACGAGCCAACGGCGACATCATCGTTGGCGTTAACGCTTGATTCCATCACCGCCAGGGCCACCGCACGATACATCGAGCCGGTATCGATGTAGAGCAGGTTCAGCGCGCGCGCGAGCATGCGGCCCAGCGTCGACTTGCCGGAGCCGGATGGTCCATCAATGGCAATTATCATAACTTTTACAGCGGGGGCCCGGCGCCGCTTTGGCCTGACTAGAACCGCTTTAAGGGACTAAGTTTGAGATCGTTTTAAGAAAAATATTGAGCTCGTCCCCCGCATTAGTGCCGCGCCAAGCGAGGCCAGGCGAAAGCGGCGCCGGGCCGCCGCACTCCAAATTACATAAATGCCGCGAATACTTCATTGGATAACAACGCGCCGGCGCGGGTCAGCTTTAATAGATCTCCATCAAACTCAATCAAGCCGGCTTGCCGGAAATTCTCCAGCTCGTCTGCGTGCGCAGCTTTTAGATCGACTCCAAACAATTCTTTGAATTTGCCGGTGCGAACCCCGGCCATCATGCGCATGCCGAGAAATACAGCTTCGGCACGCCGGTCCTCTTCGCTTAGCCTGCGATCTTCCACGAGCGGCGAGGCATTACGTTCCACCATTGCTACATACTTTCCCAGATCGCGTTCATTGGCCCAGCGACGCGACGCGCCGTCAAAAGAATGAGCTGAGCAACCAAAACCATAATAAGGCGCGCTGGTCCAATACTTGGTGTTGTGTCCCGACTCGAATCCGGGCAAACACAAATTCGATATCTCGTAATGTTCGTAGCCAGCCTCGGCAGCGCGCTCGAGCATTACGCAGTACATTTCTGCCGCCAGATCGTCATCCGGAGTGGGTTGCAAACCACTCTTGATATGCGCAGCGAGGGGCGTGCCCTCATGAACTTCAAGCAGGTAAAACGATAAGTGCTCGGGCCGCAGCGCAAAAGCTTCGGCAAGGTTTCGTTCCCATTGTTCCAAAGTCTGCCCCGGCAGACCGGCGATCAAATCAAAACTAACGTTGTCGAACCCCGCTTCACGCAACAGCGAAAACGTGCGATGCGTGTCGGCCACTGAATGGGAACGCCCCAGCCGCGCCAGTTCGCGATCGTCGAACGTTTGCGCGCCAAAGCTGGCGCGATTGACTCCAAGCTGCCTGAACGCAGCCAACGATGCTTCAGTAACCGTTCCCGGGTTCATCTCCATCGTCACTTCGGCATCCGGCGAAACGTCAAAGCGATTGCGCACCGAACTCATGAGTAGTTCCAATTGCGCCGCCGAAAGCAATGACGGAGTGCCCCCGCCAAAGTAAATCGTGTCGACCTTCTCCGCTTGGACGACCTCGCGCCACGAAGCAACCTCGCTGACGACACACGCGACATAGCGTTCCGCTAGCGCAGTTTCATACATGCCGGTCGCAAAGTCACAATACGAACAACGCGAACGGCAAAACGGAATGTGAATATAGATACCGGCTGGCTTCAATGTAAGAAAATTATAACACGCATGTTTGATCGGACTGGCGTTATGAATCGCGGGAAGGGCGAATCAAAAGGCCGTATGATTTCTTAACTCGCTGACGGTTTTTGAAACGCCCAGACGCGGTCAATCGCCGTTAATCTCAACTAAAGCAAATGGCACGCGCGTTGTAATGTGCAGTGGGCATGATAAGTCTATGCAAAGTCGTTGTCTGGGCCGACTAAGCTTCAGACAACTCATCAACATGGAGGGAAATATGGCAGACGATAGAATGAGGGATCAGGAACACCAACGCAACGCAGGCACTAAAACCGATCACCAGAATCTCGGCCAGAACGCGCCGAGCAGAAATCCAAATGATGACCAATTAGCCGGACAGCGCGGCGGCCAGGGGAAGGATACAGGCTTGGGCAAAGGACCCAGCCAGGGCAGCAGCGGCCGCGACGAAGGTGGCTTTGAAAAGCGCGGCAATGACCGCGAGCATAACGGCTGAGGCTCTTCTAAACTGAAACGTCAATTCCCGGCGGTGGCGAGTAATTCGTCACCGCTTTTTCTTTTTTAAATTACGTGCGCTCATTTCGGCCTTAAATCGCCGCGATAGACGCGAACCAGAACCTGGGGCTGCTTTCGATAGCGCTTGAAAACTGCGACAAGATCCGCCGTCAGCTCGCTAACAGTTTTTCCATTCGCATAGACATCGCCGTCGATGAAAGGCACTTCGATCATGCCGCGCGGATCTACCTCAATACAGCAACGATCAAAGACCTCAGCCAGGTGGATCTCCACCAGGTCCTTTGGTCTGATTTGGTATGAGTCACCAGCCGGAAGTTGAGAGGAAGAGACATCTTTGATTGATATCCGTTTCAGGCTACCGTCGCCGCTAATGTTCTTGCTCAGGTCGCGCGCCACGCGTTCGGCTTTAGCGAATACGCGCAAAAAGTTTTCACCGAGTATCTTGCGAATGTCTTTCTCACTGTAGCCACGTCTCAAGAGTTCATAAGTGATGTTCGGCAACATCGAGACGTCCCGCGCGCCTTCGGGAAAATCCATGGCGCCATCAAAGTCCGCGCCGAGACCAACATGATCGATGCCCGCAATCTTCACAATGTAGTCGATGTGGTCGATCAGTTTTGCAAGTGGCAAGGGCGGCAGCGGATTGGCGGCCTCGAGTTTGTCGCTTTCCTCAGCCAGCCGTTCCGGATCGTTCTTATACTTTTCGTTGAGTAAATCCTGTTGTGATTTCAGAAGCTTGTCCCGTGCCTCACCTTGTGGGCCAACCGTCGCAGCGTCCACGAAGTAGCTGTAGAAGTTCACCTGAATTACGCCGCCGTTTTTTGCGATGCGTCGCAACAGATCGTCTGGAATATTTCGCGGCACATTGCTGAGTGCGCGCGCCGAAGAATGCGAGGCGATGATTGGCGCTTTGGAAACATCAAGCGCGTCACTCATCGTTTCGTCGGAAACATGAGAAACATCCACCAGCATTCCTAAACGGTTCATTTCGCGCACAACATCTTTACCAAACTCAGTCAGACCATGATGAGTCTTCTCGCCCCGCGCGGCATCAGCCCAATCGTTGGTGTTGTTCCACGTGAGCGTCATGTAGCGAACGCCGAGCCGGTGAAACTCACGCAGTGTGGCGAGCGAATTTTCGATCGCATGCCCGCCTTCGATGCCCATCAGCGCGGCGATCTTCTTCTGCTTCTTTGCGCGGCGAATGTCGGCTGCTGAAGTTGCCAGCATCAGATCGTTTGGATGGCGTTCCACGGCGCGATAAACCGAATCGATCATGTCCAGCGTGCGCCGCGCGGCGCCGCCATGCTCGACGTACCAGGGCCGAATGTAGAGCGAAAAGAATTCGGCCGTCATGCCGCCCTGCTTCATGCGCTCAAGGCTGGTGCGATAAGGAACGGGCGGCGTGCCGCTGAGATCGTAATCATCATTCGTCATCGGCGTAGTCACATCATTGTGCGTGTCGATGACGATTGCGCGCCGGTGAATCGCGAGGGCCTTTTGCCAAAGCTTTTCATCGCGCGGCGTTTGAGCAGAAGCTGAAACGCTCCCGATTAAGATAAAAAGGGTTAAGCCGATCCAACTACGGGTTGTCATGATGGTCCTCAAGTACAGCTTTCGCTCAGGAAGATCTAGATGTTTGCTTTCGCTGTGGAGAGCGGATGTTTGCTTCGCTCCAGCGGAGCGAGATGTTTATAGCACGGCACGCTCGCCGCAAGAACGGCTATGCCGTCCGATGTGCGGAAGGTCTCTGACCTTCCGAAAGGCTGAAAATAATAAGTTCGCGAGGCTGTGCCTCGCGCCGGAGGCATAGCCTCAAAAACAATAAGAGACTATCGGAAGGCCATAGGCCTTCCGCACATCAGGCGGCAGAGCCGTATCGTCAGGTGTGGCACACGACATGACGAAGCACAGCGCGTCGCCAGCGGGCGCATAGATGTCGGACGCCACCAGGCCGCGGAAACGCCAAGGTTTTACCCACGGAAGGCGGCAAAGCCGCGTGCGAAGATGTGGCATGCCACATTCACGCCAACAAGGTTTCACGCTATGATTCGGCGCGATGTCCATCCTAATTGCCGAAGACAATGTGGCCCAACGCCATTACCTGAAAGAGATTCTTGAAAAAGAATTTCCGGCGCACGCGCCCGTCGTCGAAGCTGCTGACGGCGAAGAGACGATCAAGCTGGCGTTGGAGAGCAAACCTGAGCTTTGCATTCTCGACATCCAAATGCCGAAACTCTCCGGAGTGAAGGCAGCGCGCGCCATCTGGCGGGACTTCCCAACCGCGCGCATTATTTTCTGGACGCAGTTTCCGCACGAGATCTACATCAACGAGATTCGCAAGATCGTTAAGTCAGTCGATCCGCCGCCTGCTTACGGCTTCATTCATAAGAATAATCCTGAGTCGCGCTTCCTGCGCTTTGTCGCTGCCGTGCTTGAAGACGGCGCCGACATGATCGATCCCGCGTTCAAAGATTCTTTCAAACGGCCGTTGCTGACCGAGTTTGAATCCGAAGCGCTTTATTACCTGGCACTCGGCCTTTCGAACTGGGCGATTGCGCGCAAGTGCAGCTTGAGCCTGCGCGGTGTTGAGAGCCGGCTTGCAACGCTTTATGAAAAACTTTTCATGTCCCTCGCCGAAGGCACCGAACACGAAGCTTACGAAAAGCTTGCATACAACGTGCGCACGCGCGCCTTCTTCGAAGCGTTGCGCCGCGGCTTGCTGAATAACGATGAACTGGAAAAAGCCGCGGAAGATTTAGAAGCGTGGATCGAGCGCGATCAAAAGAAATTTACCGAAGAGCAGAAGCGAGAAGAGGGGAAAACGCGAAAACGATAAATGTTTGCTCAACGCTTATTGTTCGTCATCTTGCTGCTCTCTGCCTTCTGCTTTCTGCCTACTGCCTTCTCTTCAACACAGAACGAACCAGACCAAGCACAACCTTCGCCATCACCGTCGCCTTCGCCATCACCACTGCCCTCGCCCACCGCAACGCCGCTTACCGGTCTGCATCAATGGGGCGCAGTCACGTTATTTCACGGTTTGCCATCCGATCGAGTGCGCGCGATCGCGCAAGGCCTCGATGGCATGATGTGGTTCGGAACGGAAGCGGGCCTCGCCCGGTTCGACGGACGCCGCATGCAAACGATCACCGACACGCAAATGCCGCAGGGCCGTGTGCTCTCGCTTTTGACTGATGCAAGCGGCGCGCTTTGGGTGGGAACCGATAACGGTGCGGCCCGCATCCTGAACGGCAGAGTGGATGCAATCAAAGAAGTCCAGGGCCAGACCATCAACGCGATTATCGAACCGGAAGCCGGTCGCCTGTTGCTGGCCAGCGAGCAAGGCATGGTCTACGAATGCCACACGAATGGTCCATTCCAGATAAAACAACTTCTCGACAAGCCGCTCGAAAGCGCCGACAGAGACCATCCCGGCGCTTTGCCGTTAACGAGTCTGACAATTGCAAACAGCAAACTGTTGGTTGGTTCGCTCAGCCGTGGCTTGCTGGCGATCGAAAACAACGCGGCAACCGAGATGCAGGCGCGACGGCCGGCATTTTTCGTGCGCGCCTTAGCGACGGATGCGCGCGGTCAGTTATGGGTTGGTACCAAAAGCCGCAAAGACCAGCAGGCGCTGCACGCAGCCGATGGCTTTTCCGAAATCGCGAACGCTGACGAAGTGACAGGAACGGTTACCGCATTGCGTCCAGGCCGCGCTGACGACATGTGGGTTGGCACTGATGGTCGCGGAGTCTTTTATTTTCCTGCTTCCAGAAAAAGTGTGAACTTCACCTTTGACGGCACTGAAGGCGGACTGCGTTCCGATCACATCTTTTCGATCTTTGTCGATCGCGAAGATGTAGTTTGGTTTGGCACCGATCGCGGCGTTAGTCGTTACGATCCAAACTCGCCGCGAGTTGAAAACATAGGCGACAACGCCGAAAGCAATTTTGTGCGGACGCTTTACCAGGCTTCGAGCGGTCAGGTACTAGCGGGGACGAATCGCGGCTTGTTTGTTTACGATGCGAAGAGTACGCGCTGGAATTCAATCAGCGATCTCTCGCGCAGCATAATTTACTGCATTGCCGAAGACGACGCCGGCAGACTCCTGATTGGCTCAGCGGCGGGATTCTTCGTCGGGCCCAAACTTACTCGCGACCTCCAACTGGAAACGCAAACATTCACACGCATCGAAGCTAGCTCCGGCGCAGCCGACGCCGTTGGCAGCATTCGCGCGATAGCACGCTTTCGGGGCGCCATTTACCTTGCCAGTTTTGGCCGTGGCCTTGAACGCTTTGCCGACGATCGCGTGACCAGCGTCTGGCCCAACGACTCGACGAACACTCGCGAAGTCATCAGCCTGTTTGCCGACGGCGACGTGCGGCTATTGTTAGGAACCAGCAAAGACGGCGTGCTTAGTTTCGACGGCACCCAGGCGAGCAGCGATCCGGAGTTTGCCAAACTAAACAACAGCACAGTGCGGTCCATCACTCAAACCGCCGCGCAGACACTCTGGTTTGCTACCAGCCGCGGCGTGTTTCTTTGTCGCGCCGGCAATGACTGTGTAGCAGCAGCCGCGGGCTATGAAGCGCGGTTCCTGCACCGCGCGTCGAACGAAAAAGACAATGCTGTTTGGTGTGCGACGACGGCAAGCGGCGTCTTAAAAATTGCGATTGATGAAAAACTTAATGCGCCGCTTGTCTCTCAACTCGACGCTGAGCAGGGCTTGCCGTCGCAGAATGCTTTCGCGGTGTTGCCGCTGACCGGAGTCGATGGACGCGCGACATTATTGGTTGGCACCAGCCGCGGCATTGCGCGTTTCGCACCGGATACTTTCGCGCCAACAGTCTATGCTGCGCGCGTCATCAGCAAACGCGTCCACTCGCCGGCCGAGTTGCAGTCGGGCATTTATCTCGAATACCCGCAGAATGGTTTGTTGCTTGATGTAGCTGCCATTAGCAGCCGGACTTTTCCCGAGCAGTTTCAATATGCTTTTACGTTAACGAATGCCAAAGGTGAACTGGTCAAACAAAAAGTCTCGCATGAATCGCAATTCGCGATGGAGAACCTGGCCCCGGGCAAGTATCGGGTCACCGGGCGCGCCTTTAGTCGCGATCTCGTCTCGTCTGAGCCGCTGTCGTTTGACCTGACGATTGCGAAAGCGCCGTTCCCCTGGACTTCAACAGCACTCGCGATCCTTTTGACGCTGGCGTTGCTGGCTTTGTTTTGGGCTATTCAGGAGCGCCGTCGCATTGCCAGAACCAGCGCGGCATTGGTAACCGCGAACCGCGAGTTGGCTGATGCGCGTTTGAACCTCGCCAACGAAGCCGAGCGCGAACGGCGGCGCATCGCTCGGGACCTTCACGATCAAACCCTGGCTGATTTGCGGCACCTGATGTTGCTGAACGATCAGTCGGTCGCGGATGGACGCGCTGCAGGGCCGGACAGTTTGCGCAACGAGATAGAATCCATCTCGCAGGAAGTGCGTCGTATCTGCGAGGACCTCAGTCCGTCGGTACTTCAGAATGTTGGCTTTGCGGCGGCGCTTGAGTTTGCTTTGTCACATGCAGTGCAGGACGCACCGGCGGATCGAAAGTTTGAGTACGAATTTGTTTGCGACGATGCGCTGGAGGAACGTGTGCAATTAACGCCGAATGTGCAAATGCAGGTTTACCGCATAGTGCAGGAGGCGCTGAACAACATCTGCCGTCACTCTGGTGCAACTCATGTAAAGATGGACGTCGGTCTTACGGCAAACAACGATTTTGAGCTAACGATTACTGATAATGGTCGCGAGTTTGATCCAGCGCAGGAAACGCGCAAAGAGGGCCGTGGGCTGGCGAACATGCGCGCCCGAGCGAGTTTGATCGATGCGAAGATTGATTGGGAAACACAACCTGGAACCGGAACTGTTTTTACTTTGCAACTTAAAAGGGCGGGGGCAAGTCGGTCAATTGAAA
>DATAOU010000087.1:0-3883 GCA_036265575.1 Pyrinomonadaceae bacterium | reverse complement strand
CCGCGGCAGCATCATCAATATTTCTTCACTGGCGGGCCTTCAACCCGTTCCTTACGCGGCGATCTATTCCGCCACCAAGTCGTTTCTCATAACCTTCTCGATGGCGTTGCGCGAAGAACTGCGGCCGACGGGCGTGAAAGTAGTGACGGTTTGTCCCGGCCGGTTGCGGGCCGATCCGGAAGACCCGGAAGCTCACGAGAAAAGACAAAAAGTCCCGGGCGGCGAGCAACGGCACGAAGATGTCGTCAACGAAACTCTAAAGAAGCTCGACAGCGGTGGTGGTCTCGTCATTCCCGGTCGCCTCAATCGCCTGACAGTTCGCGGCCAGCGTCTCATGGCGCTGAATGCTGTACCAAAGATCGTTGCGCGTCTATCCAAACCCTGAAGCTGCGGGCTATTCAAGGCGCAATCCCCTCATCCAACTATGTGGCATGAAGTCAGTACCGTCCGCGGTAGCGGATGGGTGCAGTGATTGCCGATTGGCAATTGGCAGCGTAGGAAACCATCCGCTACCGCGGACGGTACTGACCTCACTGCCACTGCGACGCCTTGGATCCAACTGCGCCACTACCTGCCTCGCTGCATTTCTCATCCACACCTATTCACGGTATCATTTGAGGTTTTCGCCTTGCCGAAACTCCCTACCGTAGGGTTGCGGCAACTTTTGAATTATGTCGGAACAAGCCATCACAGTTCGCGGCGCTCGCGTCAACAATCTCAAGAACATATCTTTCTCGATCCCTATCAACCAGTTGACGGTGGTCACCGGGGTCAGCGGCTCGGGCAAATCGTCACTCGCGTTCGATACGATTTACGCCGAAGGACAGCGCCGCTACGTGGAATCCCTTTCCGCGTACGCCCGCCAATTTCTCGAGCGCATGGACAAGCCTGACGTCGATGAAGTACGCGGCATTGCCCCCGCCATCGCCATTCGCCAGAAGAATTCCACGCGCAATCCCCGCTCAACGGTCGGCACGCAAACGGAAGTGTTCGACTACCTGCGCCTGCTTTACGCGCGCATTGGTATCACTTATTGCCGGGTTTGTGGTCGCCAGGTTTACAAGGATTCGCCCGAGTCTGTGGCCGACGAAGTATTGGCTGAGCTGCCCGAAGGCACCCGGTTCTACGTTTTGTTTCCGGCGCAGGCTGGAATTACCGAGACGCGGGCGAACGGCGAAGCGGAAAGACGAAGGAACGGGGACGAGTCGAAGGCACGGAAAAAATCGAAGACGGTTGATGCGCCTTCGGTTACGCCACGACAAATCATCACAGCGCATGTGATGAGCCTGATGCAACGCGGCTTCACGCGGCTCTATCACAACGGTGAAACCATCGAGTTGCATTCTCCGGACGACTACCTGCTCGATAGTTTCGAGAATGTCTTTGTGATGGTTGACCGCTTGCTTGCGCGGGCCGACATTCGCCAGCGGCTGGTTGACTCGCTGGAAATTTGTTTTCAGGAAGGCCACGGCACCGCAAACATTGAAACTGTTGCAGCCGAGCCAAAGCGTCTGAAGTTTTCCGACCGGTTTGAATGTAAGTATGACGGCACAGTCTACGCTGAACCCGAACCGCGACTTTTCAGTTTCAACAATCCCTACGGCGCCTGCCCAACTTGCCAGGGCTTCGGCAACACGATCGGACTTGATCTAGATCTGGTAATTCCCAACCCGGCACTGAGTTTGAAGGAAGGCGCGATCGAGCCGTGGACCAAGCCGCAGCACGAATGGGCGCTCGACGAGCTAAAGCAGTTTTGCAAGTCGGAAAAAATTTCGCTGACAGTTCCTTTTGCGCAGCTTTCACGAGCGGAACAGCGTGCGATTATTGAAGGCAAGCGCGGCTGGGGCGGCGTGCGCGGCTTTTTTGATTGGTTGGAAACCAAGAAATACAAGCTGCACGTGCGCGTCTTTCTTTCAAAATATCGCGGCTACACGTTGTGTCCGGATTGCGGCGGCGGGCGTTTGCGTCAGGAAGCACGCGACGTAAAAGTCGGCGGCGCGACCTTGCCGGAAGTGTGTTCGCTAGCCATCAAGGACGCAGCGGTTTTCTTTGATGCCCTGGAACTCTCAACCGAGCAGTCGGCAATCGCGGAAAGAATTCTGTTTGAAGTGCGACGCCGGCTGCGTTTCATGGTCGAAGTCGGCCTCGACTATCTAACGCTCGATCGCCTGGCATCAACCTTATCCGGCGGCGAAGCGCAACGCATTCAATTAGCCACCAACCTTGGTTCTTCGTTAGTGGGGGCGCTTTACGTGCTTGACGAGCCGTCGATTGGTTTGCACCCGCGCGATAACGATCGACTGATTCGGCTGCTTCACAACCTGCGCGACATAGGCAATACAGTTTTAGTGGTTGAGCATGACGAGGACATGATGCGTGCCGCCGATCATATTCTCGACATTGGTCCATCTGCGGGTGAACTGGGCGGACGCGTTATTTACGAAGGTGATTTTCCCGGACTCTTAACCGACCAAAGTTCGTTGACTGCTCGCTATCTCCGCGGTGAATCCGAGATCAAGGAACCGAAACAAAGACGAGTGCTGCAAAAGCGGCGGCTGAACCTGCACGGCGCAGCGGAGCACAATTTGAAAGGGATCGACGTAGAGTTTCCGCTCGATATGCTGGTCTGCGTTACCGGAGTTAGCGGTTCAGGCAAGTCAACCTTGATTCACGACTGCATTTACGCCGGCTTGAAGAAACAGCGGGGCGACTGGCAGGGACACGTCGGCGCGTTTGCCAAACTGGAAGGCGGTCAGTTTGTCGACGATGTGATATTGGTGGACCAGTCGCCGATTGGACGCACGCCGCGTTCGAATCCGGTGACCTACATCAAAGTCTACGATGGCATTCGCGAAGTGTTTGCTTCGACGCGTGAAGCGCAGGCGCGCGGTTTCGATCCGTCGCACTTCTCATTCAACTTACCGGGTGGCCGCTGCGATGTTTGCCAGGGTGACGGCACGGTAACCGTCGAGATGCAATTTCTCGCCGACGTTGAATTGGTTTGTGAAGAATGCAAAGGCACGCGTTTCAAACAACAAATTCTGGACGTGCGTTATCGCGGCAAGAACGTGCACGAAGTTCTCAATATGACTGTGCGCGAGGCGATCAGTTTCTTTCGTGAAGTCGCAAAGATTACGAACAAGTTGAAGGTTTTGGATGAAGTAGGCTTGGGTTATTTGAGACTGGGCCAATCAGCAACGACGCTATCTGGCGGCGAAGCGCAGCGAATCAAGCTGGCTGCGCAACTTGCCAAACGCACTGGGGCAAAGACGCTCTACATCTTTGACGAGCCAACCACCGGCTTGCACTTTGACGACATAAACAAACTGCTGGCCGCGTTTCGTGCTTTGATCGATGCCGGCGGATCGTTGTTGGTAATAGAACACAACCTCGACGTGATTAAGACAGCCGACCACATTATCGACCTCGGCCCTGAAGGCGGCGATGCGGGTGGACATGTCGTGGTCACGGGCACGCCGGAAAAGATCATGGCCACACGCGCCTCACACACCGGAAAATATTTGCGGCAGCATTTAGCGAAGTCGAACGGCCATTCGACATGAAGTGCATCCTGGAATATTTTGCTGCATCGCCCGTGGCTACCCGCTACTCGTGCGGAAAGGCTTTGCGTTTTCGATAGCTTTGGGTTTGTTCTACGCGGCTTAGCCGCCCTCCGTGCGGAAAGGCTCTGCCTTTCTGATAGGCTCCCGACTTGTTGAGGCGCGCCTCCAAGTTTGAGCCCGGGAGGCACACCCTCAAATAATTAAGAGGTTAGCGGAAAGGCAAAGCCTTTCCGCACGGACTGCGGCAAAGCGGCTAACCCTGCCTGCAACGTGGCTGATAGCCTGAAGAAGTAGTTTTCCACCTACTGATTAATTCGTTT
>DATAOU010000086.1:0-14713 GCA_036265575.1 Pyrinomonadaceae bacterium | reverse complement strand
GATTGGCGGCGCCATCGGCACCGTAGCTGTGCTGACCAAACAGGAATTCATGCTGCTGATGGTTGGCGGCGTGTTTGTGATTGAAGCGCTTTCCGTCGTGTTGCAAGTCGGCGTCTTCAAGATGACGAAACGAACTACTGGCACCGGGCGGCGGATGTTCAAGATGACGCCATTGCATCATCACTTTGAAATGCAGGATTGGAAGGAGTCGAAGATTGTTTTTCGCTTCCTGATTCTGGCGATCCTGTTTGCGCTGTTGAGTCTGTCGACGCTGAAACTGCGGTGAAGTGAGCAGTGAGCGGTGAGCAGTGAGCGGTGAGCGGTTAGCAGTAAGGGAGCACTAAGCGCTAAGCAGGGCGCATTTTAGATAGAGATGAGGCGACGACCGAATGCGTTTGGTAGCGGGTGACTTGGGAAATAGAACAGACTCTTCAGCGATCTTGCTGCTGCTCGCCGCTCACTGCTCACTGCTCACTGTATGAAGGTCGACGGCAAGAAAGTTTTGGTGATAGGAGCAGCGCGCAGTGGAATTGCTTGCGCGAAGTTTTTGGCAAAGCGCGGCGCGACCGTCGCCTTGAACGATGCCAAACCGCTGGAAAATTGGAACGCCGAAGCACTGGCTTTGAAAACCGAAGGTATCGGGGTGTTGCCCGGCGAAGTGCCGGGATGGTTGTTGGACCAGATCGATTTGGTAGTCGTCAGTCCGGGCGTGCCAACGAAATCCATTCCCATCCGGTACGCCGATCGGGTGGGTGCGGAAGTGATTGGCGAAGTTGAGCTGGCATCACGATTTTTGAAAGGTCGTGTCGTCGCGATAACAGGTTCGAATGGCAAGACTACGACCACGACCCTGGTCGGGCAGTTATTGAAAAACGCGGGAGTGCCGGCGCAGGTTGGCGGCAACATCGGCACACCCTTGATTTCGCTGGTTGAAAGTTCGCGTGAAGACGGTTGGACGGTGGCAGAGCTATCAAGTTTTCAGTTGGAAACGATCAAGGATTTCCATCCAGCCGTTGCCGCAGTTTTGAATGTTACGCCGAATCATATGGATCGTTACGAATCATTGACTGAGTACGCCGGCGCCAAACACCGCATTTTTATGAACCAGGTTGCGGGCGACCTGGCAATTCTGAATGCGGATGACGCGATCGTTTCGAGCTGGGCCGATGGTTTGCGCGCGCACGTCGTGAGGTTCAGTGTTAAGAGAGAACTCGATGAAGGTCTATTTCTGCGCGGCAATGAAATTGTTTCGCGAACAAAGGATGGCGAAAAGGTTTTGGCCCAACGCGACGAGATGAAACTGCGTGGCCTGCACAACGTCGAAAATGTGTTGGCAGCGTTAGCCGCAGGGTTGGCGTGTGGCGCAGCGCCCGACTCGATGCGCGAAACGCTGAAAAGTTTTCAACCAGTCGAGCACCGGCTCGAGTTTGTTTCAGAGTTGAACGGCGTCAAGTTTTATAACGACTCGAAAGCAACCAGCGTGGACGCGACGCTGAAAGCGCTTGAGGCTTTTGTGGGTGAGCCGGGAAAGATAATTTTGATTTTGGGCGGGCGCGGAAAAAAGGCGCCCTATCTTCCGTTAGCGTCGTTGATTAGTAAGAAAGCGCGCAAGTTGATTTTGATCGGCGAAGACGCGGAAACGATCGCGAAAGAGTTAGGCGAATTTGCGACGACTGTGTTTGCTAACGATATGCGGGAGGCAGTTACGACTTCATTTCAGGCAGCAGAGCCCGGCGACATTGTTTTGCTTGCGCCCGCCTGCGCCAGTTTTGACATGTTCGATAGTTTCGAGCACCGCGGGAGCGTTTTTAAAGAGGAAGTCCAAAGTCTAAAGTCCAAAGTCCAAAGTCCTACTTCCTAATACAGACTTTGGACATTGGACGTTGGACATTGGACTTTGGACCAGGTTTAAGAATGGCTAAGAAACTCTATCCAGACAAATGGCTATTCGCGGCGACCATAGGCCTGGCCCTGTTTGGTGTGGTCATGGTTTACAGCGCCTCGGCGGTGATAGCGCAACGCGAAAACGGCACCCAATACTATTACGTGATCAAGCAAGCCATCTGGACGTCAATTGGTTTCGTGGTGATGCTCGCCGCCATGCAATTCGATTACAACCGGCTGCGCGATCGGCGCATTGTTTACGGTCTGCTGTTGCTCACGGTGCTGATGCTGCTGGCGGTCTTCGCTTTTGGGAGAGTGAACGGCGCGCATCGCTGGATCAAGTTCAAAGGGTTTTCAATTCAGCCCTCAGAACTTTCCAAACTCGTGCTGGCGCTTTTTCTGGCGTACTTTCTCGAGAAGCATGCTGGCGACGAGCAATCGTTCTGGCGCACTTTCGTCCCGTGCGCTTTCATTACCGGATTGCTGGCCGTGCTGGTTGTTGCCGAGCCCGACCTGGGAACGGCCATGATGTTGACGGTGATTTTCGGAGTTTTGATTTACACAGCGGGTGCGCGCTTGTTGCACCTGGGATTATTCGCCGCACCGGCGTTGGTAGGCGTTGCCGGATTATTAATATTCGTACCGTTTCGCATGCGGCGCATGATCATGTTTCTCAATCCCTGGGCCGACGCGCAGGGTAGTGGCTTTCAGGTAGTGCAATCGCTGATTGCCATCGGTTCGGGTGGTCCGAATGGTTTGGGCTTTGCGCAAGGCAAACAAAAAATGATGTTTCTGCCCTTTGCGCATTCTGATTTTATTTTTGCGGTCATTGGGGAAGAGCTGGGGCTGATTGGAACGTTAAGTGTGCTCTTGATCTTTGCGCTGTTTTTGTGGCGTGGCATTCGTACTTCGCTGTTGGCTCCGGATCGTTTTGCCAGGCTGCTGTCGTTGGGTTTGGTGACTGGGATTGTGGCCCAGGCGCTGTTCAATATCAGTGTGGTGCTGTCACTCGTGCCGACAAAAGGCATTCCGCTGCCGTTCATTTCATACGGTGGTTCGTCGTTGGTGCCGACGCTGGCGGCGGTGGGGATCTTGCTGAACATATCGCAGCACGCCACGGGTTCAGTGAGTTTGTCGGCTTTGAAGTCTCGTAGCACTGTCGCTGATAGAAAGCCCGGCAGGTTGCGCGTGGCACCGGCCAGACGCGTCGCTTCGTCGAGGCTGGGATAGCGCGATGCGCGTATTGATCGCTGCCGGCGGTACTGGCGGCCACATTTATCCCGGCATCGCGGTGGCGAAAGAGATCATGCGCCGCCATCCGGATTCGGAAGTGAAGTTTGTTGGCACCGCGCGGGGACTGGAAAACAAGCTAGTGCCACAAGCGGGATTTGAACTTTCGCTCATTGACAGTACGGGCTTAAAAAACGTTGGCGTCGTGGCGCGCGCGCGCGGACTTTTAGTGCTACCAAAAAGTCTGCGACAAGCGCGAGCGTTGCTTAAAGAATTTCGGCCACAGGTGGTCATTGGCGCCGGCGGTTATGTCTCGGGCCCGGTTCTTTTGACCGCGTCGCTCCAGAAACTGCCGACGTTGGTGATGGAATCCAACGCGCTGCCGGGTTGGACCAACCGGGTGCTGGCGCGATTCATTGATAAGGCAGCAGTCTCTTTCGAAGCCGCGCTTCCGTTTTTTCGCGGCAAGGGTGTGGTTACCGGCAATCCGGTACGACGCGAGTTCTTTGAGATAGAGCAAAAGCAGCGCGACCCGGCGCAGTTGTCAGTTTTGATTTTTGGTGGCTCGCAGGGCGCGCATGCTATTAACGAAGCCATGGTCGCGTCGTTGCCACTGCTCGGTGAAGTAAAGGCGAGGTTGCGAGTTACGCATCAAACTGGCGAGGCGGACTACGAGAAGGTTGCAGCCGGTTATGCGAAAGCGAGCTGGAGCGAGCACGCAAGTGTTAGGAAATACATTGACGACATGGTTGCTGCCTTTGCCGAAGCCGATTTAGTGATCAGCCGGGCTGGGGCTACGACCACCGCGGAGTTGATTGCCGCAGGAAAAGCTTCGCTGATGATTCCGTTTCCGTTTGCGGCCGACGATCACCAGCGAAAGAACGCAGAAGCGTTACAAGCGGCCGGCGCTGGCAAGATGATTCTGCAACAGGAGCTGTCGCCGCAAAGATTGGCGGCTGAGATTGAAACGCTGGTACGCGAGCCGGAGAAAGTAACGGCCATGGAGCGCGCTGCTCGTGCCCTGGGCCGTGGGGATGCCGCGGCGAAGGTGGCTGATTTGGTTGAGGGACTGGTTGGAGGTAATGAGGTCAGTACCAGCTCGCGGTAGCGGGTGGGTTCTGCGCAATAACAAATTCCAGATTCCAGATTCCAGATTCAAGATGCGAAAAGCAACGAGCAAGGCGCAAAGAGCAAAGGCCAGAGCCTTAGACACAGACTAAAGACTAAAGACCAAAGACCAAAGACCAAAGACCTAGAACAGAGAACAAAGAACAAAAACCAAAGACCGAAGACCAAAAACGAAGACCGAAGACCAGAGAGCAACTGACAACTGACAACTGACAACTGACTACTGACCAAACAAAATGTTCCGTCGCATTCAACACATTCACTTCGTAGGCATCGGCGGCATCGGCATGTCGGGCATTGCCGAAGTGCTGGTCAATCTGGGCTTTCGTGTCTCCGGTTCTGACGCGAAACGTTCGAATGTGACGGACCGTCTGCAAACAATGGGCATCGATTTCACTGAAGGCCATAACGGAGAAAACGTAGGAGATGCCCACGTCGTCGTTCGCTCGACGGCGGTCCGCGATGACAACCCGGAGATCATTGAAGCGCATCATCGTTCCATTCCAGTCATACCGCGTGCAGAAATGCTGGCGGAACTAATGCGCCTCAAGCCACACACGGTTGCGGTGGCCGGCTCTCACGGAAAGACTACGACAACTTCCATGGTCGCAACTGTCCTCGGTCACGCGGGAATGGATCCGACCATTGTAGTTGGCGGCGTTGTCGGCGCATTCGGTTCGAATGCGCACCTCGGCACCAGCGATCTGATGGTGGTAGAGGCTGACGAAAGCGACCGCTCGTTCCTGATGCTGATACCGACAATCGCAGTCGTGACTAACATTGACCGCGAACACATGGATTACTACCACGACATGGACGACGTTCGTACCTGCTTCACTAAGTTCGTGAACAGCGTGCCCTTTTACGGCGCTTCGATCCTTTGTCTTGACGATCCAAATGTGCAGGCCATCATTCCGCACATCGAGCGGCGGCGAATCACCTACGGCTTGAGCGCGCAGGCGGACATCTCGGCGCATAACATTCGTTATGACCAGAGCTTTGGTTCAATCTTTACGATTTGGCATGGCGCCGACGTGGTTGGTGATATCAGCTTGCGGGTGCCGGGTCTGCATAACGTGTACAACGCACTCGCAGCAATCGCCGTCGGCTTTGAATTAGATGTCCCTTTCAACCAAATTGCCGAAGCGCTCGCGAGTTTTACGGGCGCCGGACGGCGTTTTCAACCGAAGGGCGAGGTCAATGGAGTAATGGTCGTGGACGATTACGGCCACCATCCCACGGAAGTCAAAGCGACGCTGGCGGCGGCAAAGATTGGCTCAGGTGGCCGGCGAATTATCGTGCTGTTTCAGCCGCATCGCTACAGTCGCACGCACGATCTGATGGAAGAGTTTGCCCGTTCTTTCAATAACGCCGACACGCTTTTTATTACTGACATCTATGCCGCTAGCGAAGATCCAATTGAGGGTACAACCGCTGAAACGTTGACGGCGGCCATTAAGCGTTTTGGCCACAAGGACGTGCGCTACATCGGCGCGCTCGAGAATGCTGCTGCTACTTTGCGCGATTACGTGCAGCCAGGCGATTTGGTTTTGACTTTGGGCGCCGGAACGGTCAGCCGCGTAAGCGATCAATTGCTGGAATTGCTGACCGAGAAAGCAGCGCCGCCCGCGGCTGCGGGTAAGTAGGCAAGTTTATGGGTGACGACGAAAACACATTCCGCGAACGGGACCAATCGCTTGAAGCGATTGTGGCGCGACTTGGCGTGCGTGCTGAGCGTGGGCGTCGCTTTGCGGAGTTAACCAGTTTGCGCGTCGGCGGAGCAATCGATTGGGTCGTGTCGCCGGAAAACGAAGCACAGGCGGCGACGGTGGTCCATGCGATGGACCAGGCAGGCATTGGCTGGCGCGCGCTGGGATCGGGCAGCAACATTCTTGCCGACGATGGCGATCATCATTATGTGGTTTTGAGCCTCAAGGAGCTTAAAGGAGAACTGGAGTTTGACGGCGAACGGGTGTCTGTCCCGGCAGGCTATTCGTTGCCGCGGCTATGCATTGATGTTTCGCGCCGCGGGCTTTCAGGAATTGAAGGTTTGGGTGGCATTCCCGGAACAGTCGGTGGCGCGCTCTGGATGAACGCCGGCGCTTACGGCCATGAGATCGGAACCGTCACTGAAACCGTTCGCGTAGCACGCGAAGGCAGAGTGGTTGAAATTCCCGGCAGCGAAGTCCAATGGAATTACCGGCACACGTCGTTCAAAGAAGGCGAACTGCTGTTGGGCGCAACTCTGCATTTGACGCCCGACGATCCGGAAAAAATTCGCGCGCGAATGGAAGATGCAAAGTCGCGCCGAATGGCTACGCAACCACACGGTTCGCGCTCGGCGGGATGCTTCTTTAAGAACCCGCCGTCGGCAACGGTGGGGACCGGCAAGATGATTGATGACATGGGCATGAAAGGCGCGCGCAAGGGAAGCTCGGTCATTTCGCCGGTTCATGCGAATTTCATCGTCACTGAGGAAGGCGCGAACGCTACGGATACGCTTGCGTTGGCAGAAGAAGTGCGTGAACGCGTGAAGCGCGAGCACGGGATTGAACTGGAGTATGAAGTGGAACTCTGGCGCGCGAACGAAAGCAAAGCAGACCGGACGACCGACGTCGTTGAAGAAAAGGAGCCGACATGAGAGAGCAGATCATCGCGCAAAAGGTTGGCAACCGTTCGGGCATTAGCGGTCAACGGCGTTCAGGCGCCGTAACACAAAAGCCGGCACGACGCGAAAGCAGCGGCCAGACGTTCAGCGCGCGCTTGCGAGCTTTGCTTGCTTACCTACCTTCCTTTTTGAAACTCGCGCTGGCGATTGTTATCGGCGTCCTGGTTTTTGCTGGTTATCGTGCTGCCGCCTCGGCTAGTTTTTTTGAACTAAGAACTATTGAAGTGCAGGGCACTTCGCGACTGCAGCCTGCCGACATTCAAGCACTGGTTAAGCAAGCAGTCGGCAAGACTGGTGTCTGGAATGCTGATCTAAATGGCATCAATGATCGGCTCGAGCGGCTGCCTTGGGTGCGAACCGCGGTGGTTTCGCGAGTCTTGCCGGACGGCATTCGCGTGCGCATTACCGAGCGGTCGCCGCGGGCCGTGGTGCGAACATCCGCCGGGCGCTTTCGTTGGGTTGATGAGGACGCGGTCCTGCTCGGCGAAATGCAGCCTACTGATCAAATGCCTGCGTTCTTCTTGTACGGCTTAAGTGACGAAGATTCGGAATCGGCACGAAGCGAAAACCGCGAACGCGTTGCGAAGTTTCTCGAGTTGCAACAGGCCTGGGACGCTGCCGGAATTTCGGACCGCGTAAGTGAAGTTAACTTGATGGATATTCGCGACGTGCGGGCGCAGTTGGCGGGCGATAATTCGCAGATTGAAGTTAGATTGGGCGCGCGCGATCAGGCCGCGCGGCTGAAAGGTGCGTTGAAAGCGTTGGACTCGCGCGACGATGTTCCCAATCGCGCCATGATTAGTTACATCGACATGAGCCTCGGAAACGGTAAGGCGATTGTTGGTCTAACGTCCGGAGTTCATACGACGACTGAGGGTAATGAAGCACCGGCTGTCGCGCCTGAGACCGCTTCTCTTGAACCACCGGCGCCGGTTGACAAGAAAGCGGCTGACAAGCCCGCATCTGCGACAAGCCATGTCAAGGCGAACGTTGATGAGCGAACTGTAACCGACAAAAACAAGAATGATCGAAATGATCGAAACAAAAAGACTGATAAGAAGTCTGAGAAGTCGCAAACCGCTGCGCGCCACAAACAATGATTTCTAACGCTGCTGTCAAGGAGCACTGCTGAATGGCCAAGCGAACACAACACACAATCGGGCTCGACATTGGCACGAGCCGGGTGACGTGTATTGCTTGCGAACCCGGCGAGAGTGGTTTGCTCGAGATAGTTGGTATCGGCGAAGCGGAAGCGCGCGGACTTCGTAAGGGTGTCATCGTGAATCCGGAAGCTGCTGTCGATGCGATCAAGCGCGCAGTCGACGAGGCCGAACGTATGAGCGGCATCCAGGCGGAAGAAGTGACTATTAATCTTGCAGGTTCGCACATTCTGGGGTTTAACGGCCAGGCGATCGTTGCCGTCTCGGGACGCGATCGCGAAATAACACCTGAGGATGTGCGCCGCGCGATCGACTCTGCTTGCGCAATCCAACTTCCCGCCGGACGCGAGATTGTGGATCGACTGCCGCAGGAGTTTATCGTGGACGATCAGGATGGCATCAACGATCCAGTCGGAATGATCGGGGCGCGGCTCGCAGTCAAGGTTCACATTGTTACCAGCCCCGTGACCGCCCGGCAGAACGCCATCAATGCGGTTAATCGCGCCGGATTGATGGTTGCCGATATGGTCCTGGAACAATTGGCAGCAGCCGAAGCTTCATTGACCGAAGACGATAAAGAATTTGGCGCGGCCCTGGTCGATATCGGCGCGGAAACCACTGGTTTGATCATTTACCAGCGCGGAGCAGTGCAACACACGGCCGTGTTTCCGCTGGGAGGATCGCATTTCACGAATGACATTGCCTTTGGTCTGCGCACGCCGATTCCTGATGCCGAAAAAATTAAGCGCACAGTTGGTTGCGCTTGCAGCACATCGCTGTCTGAATTGCAGCGCGGCGAGTTGGTTGATGTCCCTTCAGTGGGAGGGCGGGCGCCGCGGCAACTTTCGCGGCAAATTCTTTGCGACATTTTGCAGCCGCGCGCCGAAGAAGTGCTGATGCATGTCGCCGATGAAATTAAAGATGCTGGTTGGGAACGACAACTTTCCAGCGGCGTGGTGCTCACCGGCGGTGGCGCATTATTGAGCGGCATGGCTGAAATCGCTGAGCAGGTTTTTGATGCGCCGGTGCGGGTTGGGTTTCCCGAGCGAGATCGATTCGGTGGCTTGGTTGAGGATGTGCAAAGCCCGGCATGGGCCGCGGCTGCCGGTCTGGCGCTAGTGGCCAGCCGCACGCAGGTTAGCGAAGGGCGAAGCGCGGTGAGCCGGCGAGGCTCGACCGGAAAGCTCACGCACTTCGTTTCGAAATTTCGTAATCGTTTCAGTAGTATTTTTTGACAAGTTGTTGTATGCTTTCGCCCCGGTCGCACAAGATATAGTCCGCTATATATCGAGGCCGATGCCACGAGCAACCCAACATAGCAGAAAAAGACCATGGAAGCCTTCCCGCTTCGGAAGAGAGGACATTACTATGCCAGAGGATGCTCGTAGACTCGAAAGAGGCATCAATATTTTCATCGATGACGATCCCCCGATCACCGGTGCGCGCATTAAGGTGATTGGCATCGGCGGCGGTGGCGGCAATGCCGTCAATCGCATGATCGAAGCGGGCATCGAGGGAATCGAGTTTCTCGTTGCCAACACCGACCTGCAAGCGCTAAAACGCTCAAAAGCGCCAATAAAAATCCAGCTTGGCAGCCGCCTAACCAAGGGCCTGGGCGCGGGGGCGAATCCGAATGTTGGCCGCGAAGCAGCGCTCGAGGACACAGACAAAATCATTGAAGTGCTGGAAGGCGCGGACATGGTTTTTGTCACTACCGGTTTGGGCGGCGGCACCGGCACCGGCGGCGCGCCAATCATCGCTTCATTGGCGACAGAACTTGACGCGCTGACCGTGGCGGTCGTAACCAAGCCGTTTCACTTCGAAGGACGGCGGCGCATGCAGCAGGCGGAGCATGGCCTGAGAGAGCTGCGCGAATGCGTGGACACAGTCATCACGATTCCCAACGAGCGTTTGCTGCACACGGTGGAAAGAGATTCTTCGCTCGCCGACTCTTTTGGAGTTGCTGACGACGTGCTGCGCCAAGCTGTGCAGGGCATCAGCGATCTGATTACTGTTCCCGGGCTGATCAATCTTGACTTTGCCGACGTGAAATCGATCATGGCGGGAATGGGAATGGCTCTGATGGGCGCCGGTCGCGCGCGCGGTGAGAACCGAGCCATCGAAGCGACCCAGCAAGCCATCTCTTCGCCGCTGCTTGAGGAAGCCACAATTCAAGGCGCCAAGGGTGTACTCATAAACATCACCGGTGGTCCTGACTTGACTCTCTACGAAGTTAACGTGGCCTCCACTATCATTCGCGAAGCGGCTGATGAGGATGCCAACATTATTTTCGGCGCGGTCATTGACGAGAACCTGCGCGATGAAATGAAGATTACCGTGATTGCGACCGGCTTTGGAGAAGAGGCGGTAGCAATTGCTTCAGCAGCTGGAGTCACGGCGATGCCTTCGACGGCGCCTCGCTTTGTGCAAAGGCCTGCGGATGATCTGCCTAGACCGATGATGCAGGGTACGCGTTCTGACGATCTTGACGTCCCGACTTTCATTCGCAAGAAAGCTGACTAGGTAACCCGATCCGGCATCAAGCTAAGGAGGGCAGATTCTTCTGCCTTCCTTTTTAATTTGCAGCCGAGCAGATGTTTTGTGCTTTGCTTTTTGTGCGCGGCTTGTGTAGCATACGCGCATTCCCTAGCAGGTTTTCCATTTCGGGTAAAAGTAAAGTTAAGCCCTCTCCTTGAATGGCCGCAGCCTGCGAGAGTAAGTGTGGATCAGCGTCGCTTTGCCCGCCCATAACGTCGCGCGATCGAATTATTAACCCGTCTTAATCTTTGGAGGTAGGAACAAGTGAATCGCAAACTTATTAGAACCACGCTTGCCGAGGTTAAAGGAAAAGCCCGTGAGCTGCCTCAGCCCAGAGAGCGCACCAATGGTTCTCAACGCAGCTCGGGCGGCGGCGAAGGCAGTCGAGAGGCACACCGTCCGGCACAACATAATGCGCCGGTGGCTGTCAGGAAACGGACTCCGCCACCGATGGAAACAAATGCCGAACTCTTCTACTACAAGAAGCAGATAGACTCGCATACGCCGATGGTTATCGTGTTGCTTGATGGCGAGGAAATTGAAGGCACCATTGAGTGGTATGATCGCGGGGCGTTAAAAGTGAATCGCAAGGACGCACCGAATCTTCTGCTGCTCAAGCGCAATATCAAGTACATGTTCAAAGCGGATGAGCGTGTCGAAGAAGTCGCGAGTTAGAGACTGGCCCAGCTGGGCCTCCCCGCCAAATCCTTATTGTGCTTCAGTCTCAAACCAATGAGGCAGTTCGCCAATAACCAATTGCCGAAACCTAGATCTTCCGGGCCACTGCCGCGCGTAGCCATAACCATGGGCGACCCGTCAGGAATTGGCCCGGAAGTAGTTTTGAAAGCGGTCGCCGAAGAAGAGGTTGTGCGCTGCTGCGTTCCCGTGATTATCGGCGACGCGCAATTGCTGGCGCATACAGCCCGCACCCTCGATTTGCAGTCAGGCTATGACATTGTTCGCAAAGGCGAACCCATTCCCGAGCGTTTGTCCGAACCGATAATTTACCACCTCGACAACATCAACGGCTTCATCGAGCCGGGAATCGAATCGGGCGCAGCCGGGCGGGCAGCGGCCGGCTACATCGAAGCGGCGGTGGAACTATGTGCGGCCGGTAGTGTTGATGCAATTGCGACTGCGCCGATTAATAAGCGGGCACTTTTCCTCGGCGGTTACAGTTTTCCTGGACACACGGAATTTCTGGCGCACTTAACCGGAAGTGAAGAATATGCAATGGCCTTCGTCGCCGAGAATCTGCGTGTAGTTTTAATCTCCACGCATGTGCCGCTAGCAGAAGCAATTAAACTAGTGAGACGCGACCTGGTCATGCGCACGATTCGCCTAGCCCATCGCGAGTTAAGACGTTGGGGAATTGAACGTCCACGCATTGCGGTCGCTGCCCTGAACCCGCACGGCGCTGAAGGTGGTTTGTTCGGCGTTGAAGAGGCTTCAGAAATTATGCCGGCTATCGAGAGTTGTCACGGGGTTGACGATATGAACGTTGCCGGACCGTTTTCGGCTGATACCGTGTTCCTGCGAGCGTCGCGCGGTGAGTTTGATGCGGTGATTGCGTGTTATCACGATCAGGCGATGATCCCGGTGAAATGCCTTTCCTTTGGCGAGGCGGTGAATGTTACTCTGGGATTGCCGTTTATTCGCACGTCAGTCGATCACGGTACGGCATTCGATATCGCCGGTAAGGGAATTGCGGAACACTCGAGCATGGTCGCTGCAATCAAGTTAGCTGCGGAGTTGTCCACGCAGGCAGGAGAAAGCAGCCGCGCTGTGGAAGTCTAAAAAAGACATGTCAAACAAAGATCCAAAGATAGCAGGCAAAGACGACAATCAAACCCGTCGCATTTTGGTGGCTGATGACGACCCGGCGATTTTGCGCCTGGTAACGGCGATTCTGGAGAAGGAAAACTTTGGCGTCGTCAGTGCACGGGATGGACGTGAAGCGTATAAGGTTTTGCAAAGCGATCAGAGTTTCACCGCGGCTATCCTCGACGTTGTGATGCCCCACATCTCAGGACCGGAGCTGGTACGGTTCATGAAAACCGAAAAGCGACTAATGCGCATTCCGGTCATGATGATGACCGCAGAACAAGACCCTAAGTTGTCGTCTGACAGTTTCGCTGCCGGAGCCGTCGTCTTTTTACCCAAACCCTTTACTACCGCACAACTGCACATCATGCTGCAGATGCTGATCAGCAAAGCCGAAAGCTGATGTTTCATTCACTCGGAAGTCGCCTGCATTTTCTGACGCGCAGCGTTGCGGTCGGCTGCGCGGTGGTTTGGTGCGTTGTCTTCAGCGCCGGCAATGTCGTCGCGCAACCAGGTGCCAGCCAGGCGCGCAAGGCACTCACCCGCGTAGCAGGGTTTGAACTGACCAATGGTGCAGTGCGAGTAAAAGCGATCACGCCAGGCACACCTGCGGAAGTCACAGCCGACATTCGCAACGTTCTCAAGTTTGAGCAGGATGAGCGCGGACGATGGCGCATCACCGAGATACGAACAGCTCAGGATCGCTGGGAGTCGGTGGATCTCATTGCTGATGCCGCCCATGCCAGTGTTGCCAACGGCGAATGCAACGCTCCGGACCCGCCGTTCAAGGGTGCGGTTGCGATCGATCCCAGCGTCAAGCGCGCGCGCTGTCTGATTGGGGCTTTAACCGGGATAGACGTCCCCTCTGATGCCGTGCGGATTCAGGAAGTCGACCCGCTGCCGTTGCCACTTGCTTCGCGCGCGTCAGCAGTTGTAGTTGCCTGGATCCGAGTGACCGCTCGTTTAGTTAACGAGGGCAAAGGTTGGCAAGTATCTGAGCTGCGCACCGGCAACGGCGACTGGATTAAGGTCCAACCGCTCATTGCGGCGCTGAACGAAAGAAAAGCGGCGCAAGCACGCCAGGAGATGGAGACAATGTCGCAGGCGCTGGAGCGTTATCGCCGCGACCGTGGCTTCTATGTCGTGTCCGATAGCCAGGCGGTCTTAATTGATCACTTGAACCCTCGCTATCTTGCCAAAATTATTCGTGTCGATCCCTGGAGTCACCCTTACAAATATGACGGCCAGCGCGATCGCTTTACCCTTCATTCAGTGGGTGCCGACGGCAAGGATCTGACTGCCGACGATATTCAGTTGAGTGGCCCCTACGCCCGTTAACAAAAGACAATAGACTAAAGTTCTTGACTGCCAATTGGCGTGGGTGTTAGCTTCGAAATGCGGTTCAGCTTTTTTGGCCGCTGGTTCAAACAGCCAAACGCCACCTGCATTTAAGTAAAGCCCCCGCCAGTGGCGCAATTCAGCTAAGGTTACCCAAGCTTTGTTAGCTGGCAAAAAACTCCTACTTGCCGACGACTCAATCACGATTCAAAAGGTTGTGGATCTCACCTTTGTCGACGAAGGCGTCACCGTATTAACTGTTAACAACGGCCGCGAGGCGATTGATAAGTTAAGCGACTTTGCGCCGGATATCGTGCTCGCCGATGTTTTCATGCCGCAGCTGAGCGGTTATGAGGTTTGCGAATACATAAAACAAAATGAACAGCTCAAGCACATTCCTGTTATGCTTTTGGTCGGCTCATTTGAGCCGTTCGACGAAGCGGAGGCGCGCCGGGTTGGCGCGAACGACACCTTGACGAAGCCCTTTCAATCAATCCGCAATCTCATCGATAAGGTTGGCGTGCTGGTCAGTGGCCGCGCGGCAGAAGAACAAATTCCGACAGCGGAATTGCCGCAGCATCGCGAGCCGGCTCCCGAACCGGAAAAATTGACTGAAGAAGAACTCCAGGTCACTACCGCCGATACGCTGCCGTTGCCGCCCGAGCAGGCCGAAGTCGTAGCCTACTACGCAGCAAGACAAGAAGCCGAAGCTGCCAACGATTCTCGTATGCATGAAACGATTGAAACCAAACTTCCTTCAGCGAGGCTGGCGAGCGAACCAGATGATGATTTCTTACTTGATCTCAGCGATGTGAAACCGGGCAGTGGCAGCATCGCTGACGACTTTGTTTTGGATCTGGATCTCGACGAACCGGCAGAGCCGTCGCCGGCAGTGGCCGCGTATTCAGCGCCTTCATTTATGCGTCGCCAGAGCGAAATTACT
>DATAOU010000085.1:0-13370 GCA_036265575.1 Pyrinomonadaceae bacterium | reverse complement strand
GGCATTGACTCCAGGGAATTCTTATTCAGTCTTCGACGCGTAGCGTCCGAATGAATTAGCCCGGCCTTTCAACGGCATTAACATACTTGACGCATCGGATGCCGCTCAAGCTGATCTAAATTCTTAGAGTCCGCGGAGCGGACGTCAGCGTAAAGCCTGGGGCGTAAGCCCCAGGATCGAGTCAGGAAAAGCAATCGAAGCCCGCGAAGCGGGCGGCAGCCGAATCATTTGGACGAATGTTAAGCGCAAGGGCTATCACCCGCTTCGCGGGTTCAATCGCCATTTTGGTAACTGACCTGGGGCTCACGCCCCAGGCTTTACGCTAACGTCCGCTCCGCGGACTCCAGAACACGGTGATGCGTCAAGTATGTTGTTGGCCTTTCAAGGCCGGGTCCAGTCTTGCTTCTGCTTTCGTTGGAAGGCCGATCGAAATTCATCCGGACACTACGCGACCAGGACTTGATCTGACTTCCTTTAGTATGTGGCTGCGAGGGAAACACAGACTAAAGTCTATGCTATTAAATAATTTGATCTTCGTCGCGGTTCGGCAATCTAAACGATTCGCAGACAACTTGTCACGCTCTGGTTGCTCTGCTAGTCTCAGCGCGAAGACAAGCGCCGAAACGCCTTAATGATCTACCGCTCATTGCTGCGACCGATCCTTTTTCGCCTCCCTGCTGAGACAGCACACGAACTGGCGCTCGCTTCTCTATCTCTTAGTCCGACAGTAAACACAAGGTTGATCGGTGATCGTTACCGGCGAAGTCCTTTTGGCAAGTTGCGTCGCTTTGGCTTAACGTTCGCTAACCCGGTTGGACTTGCCGCCGGTTTTGATAAGGATGGTATCGCGCTTTCATCTCTAGCGGCGCTCGGCTTCGGTTTCATCGAAGCCGGCACGGTGACTTACCACCCGCAACCCGGCAACGCGCGGCCGCGTCTGTTCCGCTTGCCTTTGGATAAGGCGCTGATCAACCGAGCCGGTTTTAACAACAAGGGCGCTGCCGCGTTCGTCAAAAGAGTTTCAGCGCACAAGCCCGATTGCATTCTTGGCGTCAGCATCGGCAAAAGTAAGGTAGTCCCGCTCGAAAATGCGGTTGACGATTATTTGAAAAGCTTTGAACTGGTCTATCCCGTCGCCGATTACATTGCGATTAACGTGAGTTCGCCAAACACCCCGGGTCTCCGTGAGTTGCAGCAAGCCGCCCAGTTGGAAAAGTTGTTGACAGCGCTGCAAACTCGCAACGACAAACTCGCAATGAAAAGCGGTCGTGCCGGGTTGCTGCCATTGTTGGTAAAGCTTTCGCCGGACCTGGAAACGGATGATTTAAAACGCGTAGTTGAAGTGGCACAACGGCATCAGGTCGCCGGAATCGTCGCGACTAACACCACGACCAAACGCGACGGACTCCGAACAGCTGCCAACAAGGTAAAGGCATATGGCGAAGGTGGACTTAGCGGCGCGCCGTTACGACCCCGGGCCGCGAAAGCGATTGCCACGCTTTATAATCTGACGCATGGTAGGCTGCCTATAATCGGTGTGGGTGGCATTTTCAATGCGGATGATGCCTGGGAGTTGATCGCGGCAGGCGCGAGCTTGATTCAGGTTTACACGGGTTTCATTTATCAAGGGCCTTCGATTGCGAAGGACATCAACGAAGGCCTGCGGCGCATTATCTCGAGCAGGGGTTTTGTGTCATTCGACGAAGCAGTCGGATCCAACGCAGCAGATTATGGCAATTAACAGCTTGGTGAACGGAAGAACTAGCGAATGAGCGGGGAGCAAAGCAAACTAATCGTGGCGCTCGATGTGGAGACTGCGCACGACGCCCTTCGGCTGGTGGACGCGCTGCGCGGTATCGCCGGCATGTTTAAGATCGGGTCGCAGTTGTTTACGGCGGCCGGTCCACACTTCGTAAAAGAGGTGGTAAACGCGGGCGAGAGGGTCTTTCTCGATTTGAAGTTTCACGATATACCCAACACCGTTGCCGCTGCGGGTGTGGAAGCCACACGGCTCGGCGTCTCGATGTTTAATGTGCATGCGTCGGGCGGCGCCGCCATGATGCGACGCACCGCAGACGCCGCTGCCGAATGTGCCGCAGCGGAGGGACGCGCGCGTCCGACGATTCTCGGTGTGACCGTGCTGACCAGCAGCGATGACGCCACGCTTCGAGAGATTGGTATGACAGATAAAGCAGATGCGATGGTCGTTCGCCTGGCACAGCTTGCAGCGAACAGCGGACTTGATGGAGTGGTCGCTTCGGCACGCGAAGTCTCACTCGTCCGTGCCGCCGTGTCGAAACCAGGATTCGTTATTGTCACGCCCGGCGTGCGGCCCGCAGGCAGCAACAAGGATGATCAGGCGCGCGTGATGTCACCACGTGACGCAATCGCCGCCGGCGCGGATTATCTGGTAGTGGGACGTCCCATCATCGCGGCGACCGATCCGGCGCGCGCGGCCCAACTGATTCTTGACGAGATGCAAAGCTACGCTGCAGGCAGTAGTTGTTGAATGAGAGGAACTACCGAATAGCCAGCGCGTTTAAGCTCGAGGTCCCAGGGATTGCCAAGTGCCGATTGTATGCCTGGCAATCGGATTAACTGCCATCGCAATCGAAAATCGGCAATGTCCGAGGTCTGGCACATTTGCTCTCGCAACGTTTTGAACTATGATTCAGGGAGTGAACCAAAGGTTGAAACCGCCCGCTATTTTTAGCTCGTTTGTTCTGCTGGCAGTCCTGGCCATTTCATCTGGCAGCCAGGTCGTAAGCGGACAGGACTCTCAGCCTTTTTCTCCCGCTCCTTATCGCGTGGGCGAACGCCTTACCTATAACGTCTCGTTTTCAAACTTCGTCAGCGCCGCCCACATCGAATTATTAGTCGCAGCGCACGGAAATTTTTTCGACCGCGACGCTATCCAACTAAAAGGACACATCGAAACCACGGGAATGGTCAACGCCGCGCTGTTCGCAGTGAACAACGACTACATAACCTATATCGATCCTGCGAGCGGCATGCCTTTTCGGGGTCAGCAAATCCTGCGCGCTGCTTCGCGCACCTCAGACACCTCGGCTGATTTTAATCAGCCTGCAGGCGTCGCCGCGCTTCCGGTAAAGCGGACCGCTGAGTTTCCGGGTACTTACGATTTTCTTTCGGCGATATACCGCGTCCGCGCATTGCCACTGGCACAGGGCTCGACCTACGTCATGACCGTGCGCGACGGCGGCGATACTTACGATGTGGAACTCCGCGTTAACGGCAATGAAGCAATCAAAACTAACGTCGGCTCTTTCAATACGATTGTTTGTCGACTGAGATTTAGAAATAACTCAGCACTTAACGGGTACAACGTATGGGTCTTCTTTAGCGACGATCAAAGACATGTGCCGGTTTTGATAACAGCACACCACTCGGCCGGCGAGATTCGCGCCGAATTGGCTGGGTCAGAATTTATCGCAACGCCGCCGGTGCCACCAACGCCCGGTCCAACGCCTACGGCAATTACTCCAGTGGTCGATCCCCGGCGGGTGATTACACCTCCAGTCGGGGATGGCAAGCCGCCTGCGGGAAATCCTGATTCGTCAACCGATGCCGGCGCTCTTGGGGAACTGCCGTTCAAGGTGGGCGAACAGTTGAACTATCGAGTCTTTTTGCCGAACATCACTTTGCCGGTGGCCGCCGCAAACTTCCAGGTGCGTGCGCGTTCAAAATATTTCGATCATGATGGTCTGTTGTTTACGGTAGGGGCCCAAACCAGTAATGCGCTTCAGACATTGTTCGTCGCTAACGATGTCATCACTTCTTATGTCGATCCCAAAACGCTGCTTCCTTTTCACACCGAATTCAGTTTCAACGAAGGGCGGCGCCGGTTCGCAAGCAAACTCGCAATTAATCAGGACTATGGCGCGGCAGTTTCGGAAACTGGCGCTCGCATTGAGATTCCGGTCGGCACGCATGACTACTTGTCATTCTTCTATGCGTTGCGCACATTCAATCTGACACCACCGCGACGAAACGCGATCTCTATTCTGGTCAACAACAAACCTAAGACGCTATTCATCACCGCCATTCGCAAAGAAAATGTTCAGCTTGGTACGCAGACTATTCCCGCAATTCAGATTTCATTGACGACCGACGATGCTGAAAGCGACAAGTACCAGCTGCGAGCCTGGATTAGTGACGATTCGCGACGCCTGCCTCTACGCTTAACTGCGATGACTAAACTTGGCGCTCTCCGCGCCGATTTGGCAATAATTCCCGTTACCAGGCAGTAATTCAGCTTTTGCAGGTCGTCTCTCACGCCGTTGAATTTTGAAATTGAAAACTGTTTTCAATTAGACTATACTGCGGTTGGCTGGTTTTCCCTTGAGTCCCGCACTCGGCGCCCGCCAGAATTTTCGGAAAGCTAAAATCATAATGCTTAACTCTTTCATCATCGTTTTGCGCGAAGGCTTTGAATCGTTTCTGCTGGTCGCCGTCATTCTTTCTTATGTAAAAAAATCGGGCGCGCGGTGGCTAAGCACGGCCGTGTACGCCGCAATCGCCGCCGGACTTTCTGCCAGCGCGGGACTTGGTTACCTGCTCTCACACGGCGTTGATGAAGCCCGGCTGGAAAGTCTGTTCGGTGCGAATGCCGGCGCCTACCTCGGCCAGTTTCTCGGCAACGAATCCCTGCGCGAAGGTGTGCTCGGTGTGGTCGCCATCGTCATGGTGGGCACGCTTGTAATTCACATGTGGCGGACGGGACCAAAGCTACGAGAACGCATGAATCAGCGACTGGGTCAGGTCTCATCGCGTACCTCGAAATTCGCGGCTATAGGCGGTGTGTTTCTTTTTACGTTTCTAATGATCACACGCGAAGGAATGGAAACGGCATTGATGTTGATGCAGGTTCGCGAACAACTGCTCACCGGCGCGCTGTTAGGTCTTTGTGCGGCGGGTCTGTTTGCCTGGAGTTGGACACGCTTTGCGCATCTGATTAACGTGCGTCGATTTTTCCAGGTGACCGGCGTCTTTCTGCTGCTTTTTATGATCCAGGTTGGCATTTATTCTTTCCACGAATTTTCCGAGGCGGGGCTCCTGCCAAACAGCGAGGCGTTGCACGCAGCCACTGAAAAGTTTTCCCCGGATGGACTCTATGGAAAATGGTTTTCGTTGGGGATGGTTGCTTTCTGCGCGCTCTGGCTGCTGGGTGGCTGGCTGATTGACAGGGTGCGACACTCGCGGCAAAACCCTACCATGCGCCTGACTCAGGCGTAGATCATTTGGGCGTCTGAAACTGTTTTGCCAGCTCTCGTTTGAGGAGCTTGCCGGTTGGTCCCTTGGGAATGCTTTCGACTATCCGAATCGTTTTCGGGCTTTTATAGTCAGCCAGATGCTCGCGACAGTAAGCAATTAGTTCTTCTTCGCTGGCCACCATTCCTTCCTTAAGCACCACAAACGCAGCGACATCTTCTCCGTAAAGTTGATGCGGCACGCCAATCGTCGCTGCCGCCGCTACCGCCGGATGTTGGTAAAGCACCTCATCGATCTCGCGCGGGTAGATGTTCTCGCCACCGCGAATGATCATGTCGCTTTTGCGATCGACGATGTAGAAAAAACCGTCCGGATCGCGATAGCCAATGTCGCCAGTGTGGAACCAGCCATTGCGAAACGCTACGGCCGTGGCTTCTTCATTACGGTAGTAGCCTTTCAAAATATTTTCTCCGCGCATAACGATTTCCCCGAGTTCGCCGGCGGGCACATCGTTGTCTTCCTCGTCCACCACGCGCATTTCATTTCCAATTGGAATGCCGCATGAACCAGCACGGCGTCTTTTGTCAGGCGGGTTGAAAGTTGAGCGGCACGTTGACTCGGACAGACCATAACCCTCGATGACCAGGCATTTAAAAGTCTCTTCGAAACGCTGCATCACTTCGGCCGGCACCGGCGCGGAACCGCACATTGCAAAACGAAGCTGGCCCGTTTTCAGCCCTGCCGGAACACCTTCCGGGTACGTGCTAAGCAACATTGAAAGCATGGTCGCTACTGAACCGAACGAGGTGATTTCATAATCGGAAATGATTTGCCAAAAGCGCGAAGCTGAGAATTTGGGACTGACTACCGTCGAGCCACCGGCGTAGAGCGCTGACATTGTCGTGACTGAAACAGCGTTCATATGAAATAGCGGCATGATGCTCAACAAGCGATCGTCCTTTGTGAACTGCAGCCATTCGCTGATCTGCCGCGCGTTGGCGATCAAGTTGCCATGCGTCAATAAACAACCTTTCGGTTTTCCAGTCGTGCCCGACGTGTAGATGATGATTGCCTCATCATCCGGACTAATGTCTGGGTAACTCGCGTCCTTGGCTAAAGCATCCGCAACCTCTCGAGTCGCTTCCCTTTCATCGTCAAACAAGATGACAGACTGAAGCTGAGGCAAGTCTTTGCGAATATTTTCCAGCCGGGGCAGAAACTCTGAATGAACCAGGATTGCTTTTGCCGCCGAATTATTTAAGACAAACGAGATCTCTTCTTCCTTCAAAAGCGAATTGATTGGGCCGGCCAGCGCGCCGAGCTGCCAACAGGCGTAGTAGGCAATAATGTATTCCGCCCCGTTGGGTAACAACAGGCCGACCACGTCACCTTTAGCGACACCGTGCGATTGAAGTAAACGAGAAACACGGGCGATTGCCTGCTCGAATTCAGCGTAAGTGAAACGGCGGCCGTCATTCTCAGAAATGAGAAAAACTTTCTCCGGCGAGCCGGCTACGCGCTGGCTCAAAAGCTGGCCAAGGTTCTGCGGTGCAGTCTGCGACGCACTCGAGTTCTGGTCTTTGGTGGTGGCTGTCATGTCTGGAAGCCTATGTTATATTACGGTTTTGTCCGAGTCATCCACGTAATCTCCGACGAACTTTAGTTTGTCGCTGCAGATGTTAGACAAAGGCAACTAGTCCATTCAATTAAAACCAAACAATGTGAACGCACGACAAACTGAAGTTTGTCGGACATAAACAAAATGGATAACTATCGCAACTTCATCAACGGCAAGTGGATCGAATCGTCATCGTCACGCACCGTTTCAAATATCAACCCAGCTAACACCGATGACGTCATCGGCACTGTGAAACAAGCGACGCGCGATGAAGCCCGCGCCGCAGTCGAGGCCGCCGCGGCAGCATTTCAAGGTTGGCGCGCCACGCCGGCGCCCTCGCGAGGGCGGATTGTCGCGCGTGCCGCTCGCCTGCTTGAGGAGAATAAGGAAGAGCTGGCGCAAATTCTAACGCGCGAAGAAGGCAAGACTATTGCCGAATCGCGCGGCGAGTTACAGCGCTCGATCAACGTGGCGGAGTTTTGCGCCGGCGAGTCGCGGCGCATGAATGGTGAAACAATTCAATCTGAGCTGCCCGCCAATTTCGCCTACACCATAAAACAGCCGTTGGGTGTTGTTGCGGTGGTTACTCCCTGGAATTTTCCAGTTGCGATTCCAGTTTGGAAGATCGCACCGGCATTGGTTGCCGGAAATGCAGTAGTGTTCAAGCCCGCTTCATTAACTCCGGCGACAGCAGTGCGCATCGTGGAAATTTTTGCGGAAGCAGGTCTGCCGCAGGGCGTATTAAATCTGGTTTTGGGTTCAGGATCTGAAGCCGGCGACGAAATCATTAACCACCCGGCGGTCAAAGCCGTTTCGTTCACCGGCTCAAATCAGGTGGGCATTCGTTTGTATGAAGAGGTTTCGCGTCGCGGCGCAAAAGTGCAATGCGAGATGGGTGGCAAGAATCCTGTCGTGATTCTTGAAGATGCTGATTTGGATTTGGCAGTTGAGTCAACGGCGCAGGGTGCGTTCGGATCTTCAGGACAACGTTGCACGGCCACCAGCCGCGCGGTGGTGGTGAACGATATTGCAGACGAATTTGTCGAACGCATCAGCAAGCGCGCGCAGTCGATGCGCATCGGCGACGGCATGGATCCGCAAACCGAAATGGGCCCGACCGTCGACGAGGGTCAGTACAAAACCGTGCTGCAGTACATCGACATTGGTCGTGAAGATGGCGCCACCCTCGTGTGCGGCGGCTCGCGGGCCACTGGCGACGGCCTGGACAAAGGCTTTTTTGTAAATCCGACCGTTTTTGATCATGTCACACCCGACATGCGCGTCGCTCGCGAAGAAATTTTTGGGCCGGTGCTGTCAGTGCTGCGCGTGAAGAATTTCGAAGAAGCAATGCAAGTTGCAAACGACACTGAGTATGGTTTGTCGTCTTCTATTTTTAGCAACGACGCGGCGCGCATTTTTCGCTTTGTTGACGAGATTGAAACCGGCATGACGCACATCAACTCGCCCACCACTGGTGGCGAGGCGCACATTCCCTTCGGCGGAATCAAAGGCACCGGCATCGGGGACCGCGAACAAGGATCTACCGCCCTTGATTTTTATACCGAGCTCAAGGTTGTCTATGTTGATTATACCGGCCGTAAGCGTGAAGGAAATTTGTACTAAACTCACGATCAGATGAACGCCTTTATGGGCACGATTGGGGTGGCCCGAGTGGCAAGCTAAAGCTTGTACTCTGAGCTGCTTGAGTGTCCCCCTAGATCAAGAAGTTTCAGAGTACAACCTTTAGGTTGCCTCTAACGGAGCAAGAAGAGACCTCGTAAGGACGGGCTTCCGTGAAATTGCTGCCGCCATTTCTCTGAAACACCAGGCCTCATCTGCGCGTAACAGTTTGTTGCCGCATGACTCCCAATCCCTTCAACCCAAATGAGAGAGGTTTTATGACACTTCAAAGTTTTCACCGCCAACGGTTCGTTTTCATGTTTGTTTTGATTTGTGGCTTATTTGTGGCCGCTTCGCTTCATCCGGTGTTCGGACAAGCGAACCCTTACCCGCCGCTGATTGATCGCGAACTCTTTTTTGGCGACCCCGAGATTTCGGGCGCGCAGATTTCGCCCGACGGCAAGTTCATCGCGTTCATCAAGCCGTTCAAAGGTACGCGAAACATTTGGGTCAAGCGCACCGAGGAGCCGTTCGACGCGGCAAAGCCACTTACGGCTGACAAGGCGCGCCCTATAAGCCAGTACTTCTGGAGCCGTGACGGCAAGTACATTCTTTTTTCGCAGGACAAAGCCGGCGACGAAAATTATCTCGTCTATGCGGTGAACCCCGCAGATAGCCCGGCCGCTGGCCAGGACGTGCCGGCAGCCCGCAACCTAACCGACGCTAAGGGCGTTCGCGCCTTCATCTTCGCAGTGCCGCGCACTGAACCCGATGCGATTTATGTTGGGCTCAACGACCGCGATCCCGCCTGGCACGATCTCTACAAGATCAAAATCTCAACCGGGGAAAAGACTTTGGTGCGCAAGAATACCGAGCGCATTACCAGCTGGGTCTTCGATCTCAAGGACCAACTGCGCCTGGCGACACGCGCGGCTGATAATGGTGACACCGAAGTGCTGCGCGTCGATGACAGCGGATTCACTAAAGTCTACTCATGCAACGTTTTTGAAAGCTGCGGCCCGGTTCGTTATCACAAGGACGGCAAGCGCGTTTACTTCCTGACAAACAAAGGCGACATCGACCTTACGCGTTTGGAACTCTTTGATCCGGCCACCGGCAAAGAAGAGTTGGTTGAATCGGATCCAATGAATCGCGTCGATTTCGGCAACGCTTCGTTTTCTGAAGTCACGGATGACTTGATAGCTACGAGCTATGACGATGACCGTGAACGGATCTATTGGAAAGACAAAGCATTCGAAGCAGACTACAAGCTGTTAAAAACAAAACTGCCGGGCCGCGAGATTAATTTTGTTTCCGGCACGAAAGATGAACGCCTTTGGTTGATTGTGGCCACCAGCGACACTGAACCAGGTGAACGTTATCTCTTCGATCGGCAAACGAAAAAACTGACACTGCAATACCGCATTCGTGAAAAGTTGAATCGTGATTACCTCGCGCCGATGACTGTGGTTCGTTACAAGTCTTCGGATGGTTTGGAGATTCCAGCCTACCTGACGTTGCCGAAAATGACAGCGCCGGCGAAAAACTTGCCGGCCATCATCCTGCCGCACGGTGGGCCGTGGGGCCGTGACTCGTGGGGTTACGATGGCTTTGCGCAATTCCTGGCGAACCGCGGCTATGCGGTTTTGTCGCCGAACTTCCGCGCCTCAACCGGCTATGGAAAGAAATTTCTCGATGCCGGGAACAAACAATGGGGCGACAAGATGCAGGATGACCTGACCTGGGGCGTGAAATATTTGGTCGCACAGGGCATCGCGGATCCGAAACGCGTCGGCATCATGGGTGGCTCGTATGGTGGTTATGCAACTTTGGCCGGTGTGACTTTTACTCCGGAACTGTACGCAGCCGCGGTCGACATCGTTGGACCGTCGAACCTCATAACACTGCTGGAAACAATCCCTCCTTATTGGGAATCCATTCGCAAGGTCTTCGCTGTGCGTATGGGCGATCCGGCAAACGCGACGGATAAAGCGCAAATGGAACGGCAATCGCCGTTAAATCATGCCGAAAAGATCAAGACGCCTTTGCTCGTAGTCCAGGGCGCCAACGATCCGCGCGTCAACAAACGCGAGGCCGATCAAATCGTGATTGCACTCCGCGATCGTGGTTTTCCAGTTGAGTATCTGGTCGCACCTGATGAAGGTCACGGCTTTCAGCGCCCGGTAAACAACATGGCGATGTTTGCGAGTGCCGAAAAGTTTCTGGCGAAGTACCTGGGTGGACGTTATCAGCAAAGCATGGCGCCGGAAGTAGCTCAGCGATTGAAAGAAATTTCAGTTGATGTGAAGACAGTTTCGTTGCCAAAGAAGATTGTGGCGACTGGCGAAGCCAAGCCCACCAGCGACCTCGAGGCCGGCACCTTTAACTACAAAGCAACGATCGCCATTGGCGGACAAACAATTCCGCTAACGTTGAAGACTGAAATCAAGGACGCGGGCGCAAACTGGATGGTTACGGAAACAGCCGATACGCCGCAAGGCAAGATCCTTGATGTGTCCACAATTCAGAAAGGCACGTTGGCCCTCCTGCACCGCTCAATCAACCAGGGGCCAACCGTTGTCGAAATCGATTTTAAGGACAACAAGGCGACCGGGACTATGACAGTGAACGGTACCGAACGACCAGTGGCGGTCGATGTTGGCGGCCTGATTGTCGGCGATGGCGCCGGCGCGTTCGAAGTAATCGGACGGTTACCGCTCGCTGAAGGCTACGCGACCACTCTGCGGAACTTTGATGTGCAAACGCAGAAAGTTCAATTGAAGCAGTTGAAGATGGTGGGATCGGAATCGGTGACTGTCCCGGCCGGCACGTTTGACGCTTATAAAGTTGAAGTGGTCGCGGCGGACAACGAAGCCGATAAGCAAACCGTCTGGATCACAAAAGACACGCACAAGGTCCTCAAGATCGTCGCCGCGATACCAAGTTTGGGCGGCGCAATTTTGACCACGGAGCTGGCCGAGTAGCGAAACTCAAACTAAGACGCCAAACGTAACCCAGAGAGGCGGCTGATTAGCAATCAGCCGCCTTTTGTCTTGATCTTTTCATCTCGGCATGAGGGTGCATGAGGCTATCCGGCGATACAAGACTTCTTGCTTTCGGCTGTGCCGCCTGGTGTGCGGAAAGGCTTTGCCTTTCCGTCAAGTTCTACTCAAGAATCGTGAGGCTCCGCCTCATGCATATTATCTCCAGAGACACGCCCGCTCTTTATCTGACATCCGTCGCCAAAGACCGCCTGCCTGTGTTTCGCACCGATGCTCTGAAAGTCGTAACCTGCAATGCTTTGAATGAAGCGCGAAACTCTTCAGGATTTTCAATCTACGCCTATGTAATAATGCCGGACCATCTACATTTGATAACTGATGCGGAGCTCAAGCCGTCGAAGATCCTGCGCTTCGTAAACGGAATCACAAGTCGTCGAGTCATTGACCATCTGAAACAGCGCGGCCATAATTCATCGCTCCTGAAACTTCGACACGAAATCAAGGAACGGGAATATCGGTACTCACTTTGGGATCACAACAACAATGTGTTCTCGATCATCAGCGAAGACATGTTCATGCAAAAGGTCAACTACATTCATGACAATCCCGTAAGGGCTGGTCTCGTTGAAAGACCTGAAGATTACCGCTGGTCGAGCGCCCGCATCTGGCGAGGACAATCACTCGAAGATGAACCGATGCTTATGAATATTGATCGAATCGCTTGGAGGCGCAGCCTCCGGAAATAGAGCGCTTGGCGGAAAGGCAGAGCCTTTCCGCACATCAGGCGGCTGAGCCGAAAAACCTGCTTAATGCGACGCGCAAATCAAACGAATAAAAAGGTCAACTGAAACTCTTTATGAAAACTCTAATCAAAAACGGCCGCATCGTCACCGCAGTTGACGACTATCGCGCCGACATTCTGATCGAAGGTGAGCGCGTTTCCCTGATCGGCGCCAAGCTGGAAATGGAAGCCGACAATCTGATCGATGCCGCCGGCAAACTTGTGATCCCCGGTGGCATTGATCCCCACACCCATATGGAATTGCCATTCGGCGGCACGGAAGCCTCTGACGACTTTTTGACCGGCACGCGCGCGGCAGCCTATGGCGGCACAACCACCATCATTGACTTTGCCGTGCAATACAAAGGCGAATCGCTCATCCAGGGCATCGACAACTGGCATAAAAAAGCGGAAGGCAAAACTGCGATCGACTATGGCTTCCATTTGATTACCACTGAACTCGAGGACAATCAGATCGAAGAACTCCACACCGCCATGGACGAAGGTGTCACCAGCTTCAAAATGTTCATGGCCTATCCGGGAGTTTTTCTGGTTGACGATGCCACCATCTTTCGCGCTATGTCTGCCGCCGGCGAGCGCGGCGGTTTAATCTGCATGCATGCGGAAAATGGCATAGTCATTAACGAGATCATCAAGCATGCCCTCGCAAAAGGTCATACTGCGCCGAAGTATCATGCGTTGACTCGGCCTACTGTCGCTGAAGCTGAAGGGGTGCATCGCGCAATTGCGATTGCAGAGATGGCCGAGTCGCCCGTTTACATTGTCCACCTCTCCTGCGCTGATGCGCTTAATCAGGTGCGCCAGGCGCGCGATCGTGGCATTCCGGCTTTTGCCGAAACTTGTCCGCAGTATCTCTTCCTTTCTCTCGATGATTACGGCGACGACTTTGAGGGCGCGAAGTATGTGATGACTCCGCCGCTACGCGAGAAAGCGAACCAGGCTGAACTCTGGAAGGGGTTGAAGATGGACGACCTGCAAGTGATCTCGACGGACCACTGTCCTTTCTGCATGAAGGAACAAAAGGAATTAGGCCGGAACGACTTCAGCAAGATTCCCAACGGCGCGCCCGGCGTCGAGAATCGCGTGCCGCTGATCT
>DATAOU010000084.1:0-6921 GCA_036265575.1 Pyrinomonadaceae bacterium | reverse complement strand
GCTGGCCTGGCAGCGCTTTGGCCCGACGACTAGTAGGTTGAATGCTCCGCCGGCGTCGGCCAAGGCGGCGCCGGGCCGCCGCACTCCAAAGAGTTGACGCTTCTTCAAGATGACCCGGGTTCCGAGACTTTGCCGGACTTTCCACCTGCATTTTC
This sequence comes from Pyrinomonadaceae bacterium, assembly GCA_036265575.1. Lineage (GTDB taxonomy): Bacteria > Acidobacteriota > Blastocatellia > Pyrinomonadales > Pyrinomonadaceae > PSRF01. Next base: position 6,766 of record DATAOU010000084.1, on the reverse strand, counting down.
ATGTAAGTCCAGCTGGCGGTTAAGATGCTTGCTTCGAAACAACGCCTTGGTCTGGACAAAAGAGAGAGTTGGCATAAGCGTGAACAGTAACGGACTTTCATTAGTGGCAATCGTTGGACGGCCAAACGTCGGCAAGTCGACGCTGTTCAACCGGCTCACCGGCGAGCGGAAATCAATCGTGGGGGACGAGCCCGGCATCACACGCGACCGGATCTATGGCGAGGTGGAATGGGGTGGCCAGCGCTTTTCACTGGTAGACACCGGCGGCATGGTGCCGGACGACGATGAGATCATTCCGGCGAACATTCTGAAGCAAGCGCAAGTCGCGATTTCGGAAGCCGACGTTCTGTTGTTGACTGTTGATGCGCGGGCCGGAATAACGCCGCTGGACGAAGAACTCGCTAAACTGCTGCGCGCAAGCGGCAAGACCGTGTTTGTGATCGCGAACAAAGTCGACGCCGCGAGGATGGAGGCGGAACGAAACGAATTCTATCGCTTTGGCTTTCAGGAAGTTTATCCCGTATCCGCAGAGCAGGGCTTGGGCATTGGTGACTTGCTCGACGCCCTGATTCCTCATCTTAAAGAGAGCGAAACGACAGACGAGGAAAAGCCTCGCGAACTGCGCCTCGCAATCGTCGGCCGGCCAAACGTGGGCAAGTCGTCCGTGCTGAACAGCCTGCTCGGCGAAGAGCGCGCGATCGTTTCGCAAATTGCCGGCACGACCCGAGATGCTACGGACACGTTATTGCAAACTCCCGATCAACTTTTCCGTCTGATTGATACGGCAGGCATTCGCCGCAAAGGAAAGACGGAACAGATGATGGAAAAGCTTTCCGTCGTCATGGCGCGCAGGAATTTGGAGCGGGCCGATGTTGCAATCGTCTTGCTTGATGCAGAAGAAGGACCAACAGCGTTGGATGCGAACATCGCTGGTTACGCTTTTGATGCCGGCTGCTCAATTATTATTGCTTGTAATAAATGGGATGCGGTCAAGAACAAGGAAACTGGCACCGCCAGCGAGTTTGAGCGTAATGTCCGGCAAAAGATGAAGTTTCTGGAGTTTGCGCCCGTCGTTATGATCTCAGCGTTGACTGGTCAACGCGTCGGAAATCTTTTGCCCTTAGCGATCAAAGCCAATGAAGCGCGCAATCGTCGCATCTCGACTTCCCAGTTAAATGCTTTCTTTGAAGCCGCGGTTTCGCAGCCGCGTGGCGGCAGCGCCCCTGCGCCAGTTAAAGGCGGAGTGTCGCGGCTGCACGTGCAATACATGACGCAGGTTGGGGTGCGTCCGCCCAAGTTTGTGCTGTTCACTTCAGGCGGCAAGGCGGGACTGCATTTCTCCTACTTGCGTTACCTGCAAAATCGTTTGCGTGAAGAATTCGATTTCTTTGCGACGCCGCTAAAGATTATTGAGAAGCACAAACAACGGAAAAAGCGAAGTTGATCCCCACGAAACCCCCAATCAATTTTGAAGTATTAGCCCGCGATGGTGAAGCGCGCGCCGGCGCGTTGACCACACGCCGGGGCGTCATTGAGACGCCAGTCTTCATGCCGGTCGGAACGGCGGGCACTGTGAAAGGCGTTCGCTTCGAAGCGCTGGAAGACGAACTCGATGCGCGCATCATTCTGGGCAACACCTACCATTTGTGGTTGCGCCCTGGCATCGAAGTGATTCGCGCGTGTGGTGGCCTGCATCGCTTCAACAGTTGGCCGCGCGCCTTGCTCACCGACTCTGGTGGTTTCCAGGTCTGGTCGCTGGGCGCATTGCGAAAGATCACCGAAGAGGGAACTGAGTTCCGTTCGCACGTGGATGGCAGTCTCAAGTTTTTGTCGCCCGAGATTTCGATGGAGGTGCAGGCGGCTTTAGGTTCGGACATCGTGATGGCGTTCGATGAGTGCGCGGCAGGAGACGCACCCGAAGACGTTTCACGCAAAAGCATGGAACTGACAGCGCGTTGGGCCAATCGCTCACGAATCCGATTTGACGGACTGCAATCCGAAGAGTTGGATACCGGGCGAACCGAAGGAAGCGATCAACTGAGTGGCGCGCAAGCTTTGTTCGGCATTGTGCAAGGCGGCTCACACAAGGACCTGCGGCGCGAGAGCCTGGCCCGCACCGTCGAGATCGGCTTCGACGGTTATGCCATCGGCGGTCTCAGCGTCGGAGAAGAAAAATCGGTGATGTGGGACGTGGTCGGCGTCCTCGCCCCCGAAATGCCCGCGCAAAAGCCGCGCTACCTGATGGGTGTTGGCACACCGGAAGATTTGGTCGCAGCGGTGTCGCACGGCGTTGACATGTTTGATTGTGTGCTGCCGACGCGGAACGGCAGAACCGGCCAGGCTTTTACTTCACAGGGCAAGATGAACCTGAAGAATGCGCAGTGGGCTGTTGATACGCGGCCACTCGATGAGTCATGTGCTTGCGCGGTCTGCCGCCGTCATTCGCGCGCTTATCTCCGTCACCTATATATGTCAGGCGAGATCCTCGCGAGTGTACTGTTAACGCACCATAATTTGGGCTTCTTCCTTGACACTATGCGACGCGTGAGGCAATCTATCCGGTCTGGCAATTTCACGAAATTTCAGCGAGAGTTTACCGAGGGTCTGGAGACTTATTCGCGCCAAAATGTTTAAGGGTTGGCGGTAAGCTGGTCCACGAGAGTGCCGCAGTAACAAAGAGGTAGAAAGAATTTTAGATGATAATTGAACTTGCCATGTTTCAGGGTGGTCTGGGCGCACTGGGCGGCCTGTTGCCGATGCTTTTGATCATCGGCGTTTTCTATGTACTGCTCATCCGGCCGCAACAGAAACGACAGAAAGAACTGCAACAAACAATCGCGCAGTTGAAGACCGGAGATCGCGTGGTCACTACGGGCGGGATCATCGGCACCATAACGACGGTACGCGACACCAGTTTCCTGATTAGAAGCGCGGACAAATCCATTCTCGAGATTGCTCGCTCGGCCGTCGCCGGTATCGACGAAGAAGAAAATAAATCCTAGTTTCTCGTAAGATTCATTTGCAATGAAAAAGAAGAATCTGCTGCAGCGCGCAATTATTATCGCGATTGTTACGCTGGTTGGTTTGTATGTTGTCATCGGCCCGCGACGCCGGCCCACCCTTCACGATTTCAGCTGGACGGGAATCAAAGCCACCCTGGCGGAAAACATTCATCTGGGGCTGGACCTCAAAGGCGGCACGCACCTGGTGATGCGAGTCAAGACCGATGAAGTTCTGAAGAACTTGACACTCGCGGACGCCGCCTCCATCAACAAGGCAATCAAAGACGCCGGCTTGCCCGCCAAAGAAGCCACACCGGAAGTTGGCAGTGGTAGTTATCGAATCGGCCTCGAAGTCACTGACGCGTCGAAGACTGCAGCTGTCGAAGAAGCGGCAAAGAAGAGCCTGGGTAATGATCAGTCGTATTGGACCGCATCGACAAGCGGAAACACGATCGTCTTTACCTTGCCGCCGTCCGCGCAATCACTCCTGGCGGAACAGGCAACTGACCAGGCCCAGCGCATCATTGAAAGCCGGCTCGATGCCGTTGGTGTAGCGGAACCGCTAGTTCAACGACATGGCTCACAAACGTCGCATCAGATACTGGTGCAGATGCCGGGCATTCACGACCCGGAACGTGTGAAGCAACTGTTGAAGGCGGAATCAAAGCTTGAGCTGGTCCACGTCGTCAGTCCACCCAGTCCGCAGTCTGCGCAAACATACAACACAGAAGAAGAAGCAAAATCATCGCTCGGCGGTACCGTTCCGACGAATCGTCGTGTGCTGCCTTATGCTGAACGAAACGAACCCACAGCAGCCGGTCAAACGACTCCTCAAGACGCACAGAAACAAAAGAAATGGGTTGTGGTTGAGTCGCCGGCAGTAGTTGACGGTAACGAACTGCGCAGTGCCCAGGCCGTGCAGGCACAGGGTGGCGGTGATTCTTACCAGATTGCTTTTGCTCTAAAACCGACGGGGGCGCAAAAATTCGGCGCCTGGACCGGCGCCAACATCAATGAATATATGGGCGTCGTCCTGAACGACGAAGTGAAATCGATCGCCTTTATTAAGTCGCAAATAAACGACCAGGGCGAAATCTCGGGTCGATTTACCAAGCAGTCGGCTGACGATTTGGCGCTCACGCTGCGCTCCGGTGCGCTGCCGGCGCCGATTGAATACCAGGAAGAACGAACAGTTGGGCCGAGCCTCGGCGCCGATTCGATTCGCTCCGGCGTACGCGCCTCATTGTTCGGGTTGATTTTTGTCGTGTTGTTCATGCTCTTTTATTATCGGGGCGCCGGTATCAACGCTGTCGTCGCTTTACTGCTTAACATGATTCTGATGTTGGCAGGACTGATCATTTTCCAGGCGACGCTTACCTTGCCCGGTATCGCCGGCATCATTTTGACGATCGGCATGGCGGTCGACTCTAACGTGCTGATCTTTGAGCGCATTCGCGAAGAATTGCGAACTGGTAAGACGATTCCTTCTGCTGTCGAGCAGGGTTTCGCGCGCGCGTTCGTAACGATTATCGACACCCACGTGACGACAATCATCTCGTCGATGTTTCTATTCGTTTTTGGCACCGGTCCGTTGCGCGGTTTTGCCGTCACCCTGGTGCTGGGCCTTTTGATTAACCTGTTCTCGGCGGTTTATGTCTCGCGCACTATTTTCATGTGGGAGTTAAGTCGCAAGCGCAAGTTGGAATCGTTGAGCATCTGAAATCGCAATGCTCTGCGAGCGCTGGTGCGCTGACAAATTAATATGATTCAAATTTTTAAAGACGTTAAGATCGATTGGCTGGCCAACCGCCGGATCTTTATCGCTGTTTCGGTTTTGTTGATGTTGGCTGGACTGGGCTCAGCAGTTTTTCGCCAGGTGAAACATCCGAACGGGACTGAAGCTTTCAACATGGGTGTCGACTTTAAGGGCGGCACCGTCGTCACCGTGCGGTTCAAACAGCGGCCCTCCGCCGAGCAAATTCGCGATGCCTTAGTAAAGGCCGGTTTAAAAGACGCAATCATCCAGCCAGTAACAGACAAACCTGACATCGCGCTAATCAAGATCCCGCTCGAAGGAGCAGGAGGAGAATCGCAAGCCCAGGTGGAAGCAGGGCGCGCCAAGGTCCGCGAGTCCTTGAGCTCATTCGGCCCTGAGACGGCTATCGATAGAGATCTCAATTCCGACCCCAACGCAGCTTTTAAGATTGAAGGTACCGACGCGGTTGGTGCTGTGGCCGGCGCGCAACTTCGCAATAAAGCTATAGCCACCACATTGGCGGCTCTGGTTGGCATCCTGATGTATATCGCCTTCCGCTTCGAATGGACCTATGGAGCTGCTGCCGTGATCGCTGTGTTTCACGATGTGCTGGTAACGCTGGGATTCTTTTCAATTTTTCAGTGGGAAGTTAGTCTGACGGTTATTGCCGCACTGCTTACGCTGGTAGGCTTTTCGGTGAACGATACGATCGTTGTGTTCGATCGTATTCGTGAGAACCGGCGACTGCACCGGCGCGAGTCGCTCTACAAAATTACAAACGATTCAATCAACCAGACACTTTCGCGAACCATCATCACCTCGGGATTGGTATTCCTATCAGTCTTGTCGATGGTGTTGTTCGGCGGAGAAGTATTGCGTGGGTTTTCCCTCGCGCTTTTAATCGGAGTTACTTTTGGGACCTATTCCTCGATAGCCATCGCCAGCCCCATCATGGTGTGGTGGGAGCAGCGACTCGAAGCCGCCAACAGAAGTTCAGCCGTTACTGCTAATCGCGATCAGTTGCGTCCCGTAGGTCCGGCAAAACGGGCCGCGGCAACTGCTGAAACGCGTAAGCAAACTCGGGGCGCCGGTAGGGCTTAAAACGCATTGCCAAACGGCAGCGAACACAGTGTTTGCTGCGACAATATTCTTTGAATTGCGCTTGACTTTGTTGCGGGAAGCGGCATAGACTGCGTCCGTTGCTGGCCAATTAAATACTCGAAAGCCGACCCCCGTTGTTGAAAAACGAAGGTTGTGGGCGGGGCAGTCTGTTGAGTAGGCCGGCGAGTTTTTTCTCGCACAGCGGCTTCTGGACTTAGTTCGATATGCTCAACTGGCTGCTGGTTCCCCTTCATTTTGTGGTTAGCTCAAACCCGGGAAGATCGACGTTTGAGTGCAATTAAAGAAGCGAACGTTCGCGTCGTAAATTATTTTGCACCCCTGATCCATTTGGCACCGGAATAGGGAGGATAATATGTTCGATAACCTTGTTGAGTCTGGTTCGCACAAGCAAGACTTGGGGCGTAAAGGCTCTTTTATCCTGGGCACAGTCGTAATTTATGCCGTGCTCTTCACCGCTGTTTTCGTCGCCGGCATTATCTGGTATGACGCTGCACTTGGTGAGCAGGATCTTGAGCTGACTACATTGGTGGCTCCCGTTCCGGTACCCCCGGTACAGAAGGCACCGGAGAAGCAGGAAGAGGCTAAGCCTACTAAGGTCGAACAGAACGTCGACGTCAGAAAAGAACTGATCGCCGACGTAACTGAATCTCGGCTCCCGCCTAAAGAGGTGTCCGCGAAGGCCAGCGACATTCCCCCGGTTCGACGAGGCGTGACCACCGTTATTGGCTCTGAGTCGTCTAATGCCGCAGCGCCTATCTCGGGACCCGGAACCGGCACAGGTATCGTAGCCGGTCCGACGTCGGTCAATATTGCTGAGGAACCGCCACCACCACCGCCAAAGCCAACTCCACCGCGCGCTCCTATCTCAGGCGGAGTGCTTAATGGA
>DATAOU010000083.1:0-5694 GCA_036265575.1 Pyrinomonadaceae bacterium | reverse complement strand
GCAAACCGGAAAAGACCTTGTCAAACTTATTCTGGTAACGTCTTGGTTCTGCTTTGGGAAACTGTTTACTTTCGACCGAGTGCTACTTTTTCTTAGGTCGTTGATTCGCGTTCTCCCGCGTAATCCGCGGCTAATTCATTTCTAACCCAATAGTCTCGGCAATCGCTGGCGCCAATCCTTCGGCAACAGGATCTCCATCGCGTCATCGACCGTTATGATACCGAGAATGTCGCCAGCCTCATCAACCACTGGCAGGGCCAGCAAATTGTACTCAGCAATTCGGTGGGCCACGTCTTCGGCCGATTCATCCGCATCCGCCTTTTGAAATTCTGTGCGCATCACGTCGGAGAGCGGCACCGAAGGATCGGCAAGAATCAAACTGCGCAAGGCAATCACACCTTCGAGTTGCCACGATCCTTCTGTGCCTACTACATAAAGGTAATAAATCATGTTTGGCGTTTCCGCCATTTCGCGCAAACGTGCGAGGGCTTCACCAACCGTCAACTCGCGCGGGAGCGTCACGAATTCCGTAGTCATCAAGCCTCCGGCAGTGTCGTCGGCATAAGGCAACAGCTCTGCGACTTCAGCCTGCTCTTCGCTTTCCATCAAGCCGAGCAACTCTTCCGCTTTCTCTTCAGGGAGATCGCCCAGCACGTCAGCGGCTTCGTCCGGCGACATCCATTCGAGAATGTCGGCCGCGCGCTCTTCATCCATGTCGCCAAGAATGCGTGCCTGCCGTTCCGACGGCATTTCTTCAAGCGTTTCCGCGGCCGTTTCATCGTCGAGGGATTCGACAACTTCGGAACCGTGGTGATAAGAAAGCGCTTCCGCGAGACGTGCGATTTCGACTGGATGCAGGCGCGCAAGTTTTCCACTGGCAGACTTGAGCTGCACCGTTGCCGCGTCGGTAGCCAGATAGCCAACGTCCGACCAATCGATCACTTCCACGGCTCTTCTCGTTCCCAAAAAATTCGCCGGCGCCAGCCGACGCCACAATCCCTGCAGGCTTACGTCAGCACCTGTCACTCTCCAGTCATCAGCGGCTTCAATGATTTGCACGTCATTCACACGAACAACGCGTTTGCCATCTACATCGATCAGTTGCTTATCGAGCACGTCGCGCGCGAGCAAAACTTCATTGTCGCGGCGGACGAATGGCCGCAGATCGAGAATGTCGGAATTCAAGCCGACGCCATCTTCGTCAAACTTTGTGATGCGCCAGCGCGGCACAAAAAAATCGCGCCTGCGATAGCGAGCCACCAGCCCGATCATGGGCGGATGATCCTCTTCGCCGAGGCGAACAATCATGTCCTTGATCGTCGCGACACGTTCGCCTTCCAGATCGCGTATGGGGCGACCCAGCACTTGAGAGAGATAAAGCATGATTGATTTACCCGCGGATGCCGCGGCGCGCGGGCATCATAGCATGAGGGATCGCAAGCGGCGGAGGCGTTAGAGGTAACAATTTTAGGCGAGAGCTAAGGTGGTGGCTTGCGAAAGTTGTAGCGCAGCAGAACACGAATCGGTACGGCAACGCCGGCCCGCATCGCCGGGAAAAAGTGCAGCTTGCGAACCACATCGAGCGTTGCCTGGTCCAATCCAAAACCGCCCCAACGTACAACTTCGGCGCGCTGAATTTCGCCGCTGCTGTCCAGATCCACCAGCACATCGACGACGGCCTCCGCTTCTGCAGCGGCCGCGCTTTCGGGATAGCTGGGCACGAAGCGGCGATACGGTTTCGGCAATCTCAGCCCTTCAGCTGCCGCTATCTTGTCGTCATCCGGCGCCTCTTCAATAATTGGCGTTTCGGCATCGACTACGACCGCGCGTTCAGCGCGTTCCTCCACTTCGGCCCGGTGCGCGGAAGCGAGCAGGCGGTTTCGCAGCGGTGCGCCGGCTAGTTCGCTAAGCAACGCGTGTTCGGCAGCCGCCGCAGTGGCAGCACGAAAATTTGGACGCTCCCAGGTTATTAGTCGTCCGCTGCGCGCGCTGACCAAAAAGAGCGAGGCGTAAGCTTCGAAATAAACCGGACCGGCAGAGGGAGAACGACGCAGCGTTTGCGTATCGCTAAGAACAAAGAAATCAGAACCAATCACCGCGCCAAGGTTTCGCGCTTCAGTGAGCGACAGGTTCAAAGAACCGGCGTAACCGGCGCCACGAGCAGCAACGCGCGCAAGGTCGCGGTCAAGAATTTCAATGCTCTCGTCTTGTTTTAGATTTGCTGAAAACCTGTCGACGGCCTCGCCTGCGAATGCTGTTTCGCCAAGGTCGATCACCGCTATGTGAGAACGACGCGTGGCTGTTTGCGCCTGCAACTGAAAAACATCTGCGAAAAAAAACGGCGTGAAGAGAATTACAGTCAACGACAAGCTTGCCACAAACGAACCCGAGCATTTGCTTTGAATGAACGGCATCAAGTTGGAGGGAAGAGAGAATAGTAAAGGTTCAATAAGCTTAATTACGCGAAGCGTACGTCTCTCGATAACGAGTGATCTGTTCGATACCAGCATTCGCGATTGTCGCCATCGCCAGTTAATCTCCGTTTGCGTTTGCGTAACCGACGGCCGAGGATTCCTGCGGCGTCGCATTGTGATAAAGCCGGTAGACTTCCTCCTTCACTTCTGGAGGGAAACAGACGCGATGTAGCTCATACCCGCGTTGCAATCCGCGCACGACATCACTCACTTCGCTAATTTCGCGAATGCGCGGCCGCGCGTACCCATCTTCGACGTAAATACGGCTCTTGGGTTCCGCATCTTTTGGCGTGTAGTAATTGTAGTAAGGCACATCGCTGGCGCGATCTTCGATGAAGTAATACTCAGGATCGTAACCCGCTTTAGCGACGCACGCGCGCGCCGCAGCCAGGAACTCGGGGCGTTCGTCGACCGGCATATCCAGATCGATGGCTTTGAAAAGGCGTCGTGTCACGAAACGACGGCTAAGATTGGCGAGCACTTCATCCTCAGAACGCTGCCACTGCTTTACATGGAACATCACGTCCGAATCGTCAATTTGCAGATGCTCCGTGATAGTTAACGTTTTCCTTCTAAGCACTTTTTCAAATGCGGTCCCTGGCGCATGCCAAACAGGCTTGTCGTTTTCCAGTAGCGCCAAAGCGCGACGCAAAATGGAACGAAGCACTGCTTCGGCGGAGCGTAGCGCGCGATGAAAGTAGACTTGCCGGAACATGTAATAACGCGCTTGCAGGTACTCTTCAACGGCGTAGAGACCGCGCGCGGCAACATAAATGCGATCATGTTCTTCATCGATCGCCAAAGCGTTTATGATCCATTCCAGATCATAAATGCCGTACTTCGCACCCGTCATTAACGAATCGCGCAACAGGTAATCCATGCGATCGACGTCGAGCTGCGAAGAAACAAGTTGCGCCAGCGCTGCAGGCTGGAATTTCCCTTCAATGATTGCGGCAACTTTGCCTGGCAAATCGGCTGAATGCTCGCGCAGCCGTTGTCCGACCTCAGTTTCCTCACTTAATAAAACTTCCACGGTCCATTTCTCGTGATGAAAGCCGAGCACCTTTTCCATCACATGCGAAAACGATCCATGGCCCACGTCATGCAGCAGTGCCGCGGCGCCCGCCGCCGCGCGATCCTGATCATCTATGCGATGCTTTTCGCCGAGGCGGTCCAGCACGCGATTCATCAAATGAAAGGCGCCAAGCGAATGCGTAAACCGGGAATGTTCCGCGCCCTGGTAGGTATAGAGACCGAGTCCGAGTTGCTTGATGCGACGCAGCCGCTGAAACTCAGGGGTGTCGATCAAGTGCATGATCAGTGCACCCTCGTCGTTATCGGTACGAAGCCTGATGATGTTATGGACGGGGTCGCGATAGATTCGTTCTGACAAGCGGTTCCTTTAGGGACGTTAGAGTTTGCATGAGAGTTTAACACGCTTGCGGACGCGAACTAATGAGCGGCGACAGGTGGCGTGTGGACCGTTGTAACGTCGGCAACGAGCGAAGTCACAACGACGTCGCGACCCCCAGCGCGTGAACTGACATTCAGGTGGTCCTGCGCCTATCTGGTCATTGGTCGCGTCCGTCCGAAACCGTGTGAACGGGTCTTAACGCGATGCGAATTTTTGGAATCCAATTTTCTGAATTCTATTGCCGAAGTTGGATTAAACCTCGCGTCCCTCCAGAAGGTCAAAACCGCGCTTAAGTTGTTTATTTGACTGGGTTAGGCCACTTGCCTGTAAGTGCCCAAAATCGGCGCTGGGCCATGGGAATACAACTTGCTGCTCGAAATGCGCACTTTGAACCATGATCCATAGAAACCCCAGTCAGGTTCTGATAACTAAAAAAATAGGAGATCGACTTATGCAAAGTTCTCGCAAAATTTCACAGGTTCTAGGCGCAATCTTGTTCGCTCTGGCTTGTGTATTTTCTGTGCACGCCCAGGCCACAACGGGTAGCGTGCGCGGTGTGGTCACCGACCAGAACGGCGCAATTGTGCCGGGCGCGAAGGTGACACTTTCCAAGAAAGGAACCGGCGTTGCCAGCACCACGCAAACTTCGGATACGGGTGCCTTTGAATTTACAAATATACAAGTTGGTGAAGACTATTCTGTAAAGGTCGAAGCCGCGAATTTCAAAACCACCGAACTCACCGATGTTCGCGTGTCTTTGAATCAGGCTACCGACTTGCCGGTTTCCCTGGCTCCCGGTGCTGTCAGTGAGACAGTTACCGTTACCGCCGGCGGTACGGAGTTGGTCGACACCACAACAACCAATCTGTCGAAGGCCTTTAGTTCGCGTCAGGTAGTTGAGCTTGCGCAGACCACCGCTGGACCAGCGGGTAGTGCTGCGGGCGTCAACAATCTCGCACTGCTGGCTCCGGGCGTAACCAGCTCGGGCGGCGTCGGCGTCGGCACCGGCGGTTCAGTCGGCGGCCAGCGTCCGCGCGACAACAACTTCGTGCTTGACGGCGTTGACAACAATGACAAAGCCGTTACTGGTCCGCAGAGCTACATCTCTCCGGAAGAGGTAGCTGAGTTCTCGCTGCTTCAAAACCAGTTCTCGGCTGAGTTCGGCCGATCAAACGGTGGTAACTTCATCACCGTAACCAAGAGTGGTACGAATGACTTTCACGGAACGTTTTATGGCTTTGTCCGTAACCGCTATCTGAACGCGCTCGACACCCTGCAAAAGAACGCCGGCGTTACCCGTAACAAGGCTGACGGCGATCTTTTCATGCCACGCTCGGATTTCTTCCGTGGCGGCGCTAACCTCGGCGGTCCAGTTTTCTTCCCGCGCTTTGGTGAAGGTGGTCCAAGCCTTTGGAAGCTGAGAGACAAGCTGTTCTTCTTCACTTCTTATGAGCGTCTGCAAAGTGGTAGCGCGGCTGGCGCAGCAGGCATCGTTACGCCGACAGCAGCCGGTATGGCCCTCTTGGGAACCATCCCGGGCTTGTCTGCTAACAACCTGAACGTGTTCCGCACCTATACACCAGTGGCTCCGGTAAATAACGAAGGAACCATCGATGTCCTTGGCCGGTTAATCCCGGTCGGTGACGTCTCCTTTTCAGCGCCACAGTTTTACAAACAGAACCATGCTGTCATCAACCTGGATTGGAACCAATCCGGCGCGACGCAGCATCACTTCCGGTTCTCAATGACGAATGGTGCAGACATCGACAACTTTGCCAACCTGCCCATCTTCTTTACGCCATTGCC
>DATAOU010000082.1:0-4075 GCA_036265575.1 Pyrinomonadaceae bacterium | reverse complement strand
AGCAACGCGCGCGCGGTGTCGCCGCGATAAACCGTAACTTCTACTTGTCCGAAATCTTGAATACGTGCCTCGCGGCCGCGTGAAGTACCTGGCCCACTATCATCCGAGGGACCGATCACAATCTGATCGCACCCAAAACGTCTGTTCATCTCAGCGGCCTCCGCAGGTGTAAACGGTGGGAGCAGGCGCGTTCGCCCTGTTACGTAAAAGACCCTACCCGACGCAGGCGCATCAAGTTTATTACTGACTTTGCTAACGTATTTGTTGGGCAGCAGAATGCGATCTTCAGGATGGTCGAAGAATTGCGAAAGTGTGAACCCGACCATCCATCCAGCAACGATCACATCGTCTTTCTGCATTCGCGCACGCAGAAACCCGGCCACCTCCGCGAATGGCCATCGTGTCTGGTGGAGAAATTGCGCATGAATGCAGGGCGTCCAACACGCAACAATCAGCACTGTGAGACCCGAGGCCGCAATTGCAGCCCATCGTACCCGGATGTGTCTCGTGATCCAGTCAACTCCCTCGGCTATAAGGATCAGAAGCAGAGGCAGAGAGAAGATCAGATAACGCGCATACCCCCCCGCATCGAGAGCAATCCCTTGCAAGGACATGAGAATCGGGCCCACAATGATCGCGCCGCACAGCAGAAGAAGCGGTTGCTTGTCTCGTGCTGCCGACCAACAGCCAGCGGAGAGCAATAGAACAGACAAAAACGCCGCGTAACTATTACCCATGTATATGGTAAAGACCCGCGGAATATATCCTATGCTCGTTGGCGGTGTATAGCCTCCTCCCCACTCTTTGTTAACCCTCGCGATATCGGGGAGGAGACGCCAGTACGCTAAACCGACGATGATCGCCACTCCGCCCAAGGGAATCAAAAGAGTCCTGGACTCCCAGAGAAACCTTCTGATACCCGAAAGGCTTTGAACAATCAGCAATAAGACCAGGAATGCGACTATGTAAATGCCTTGCAAATGTGTGAGTAGCAAGAAGAGCACTGCAGCAGCACATCGCACCCCGTTCCACCAGCCCGGCCACTGACTCCAATGAAGAAATTCATTGATTGCCAGGAGACTGAATGCCGTCAGAAGTGAATAGGCGCGAATCGTCGGACCAAGCATGACCAGGTAAGGGTTGAACGCCGCCAGGGTGGCAGCGACCAGGGCGGTGCGCGTCGAACCGGTCAGCTTAAGCGCCAGCGAGGCAGTTAGCGGAATTACTGCGATGGCTGCTCCTATCGGTAAGAGAGTTAATCGCCAATCAGTTGCTCCACAAAGCGAGGCGACTCCTTTCTCGAATAAGATGAAATAATTCATCGTCAGCCAAATGCGAAAATGCGTCAAGATATAGGTTGGCGTTTGTTTCAAATACCTGAGCGTCCCGATTTCGTCTCCGAGAAATATTCGGCCGTGTTGAAGAGCAACAAACAGGATCAACGAACACAGACATATCACTCCCAAAACGAGACGTTCCCCCCGTGACAGATGCCGCGAACTCAGGTTTGAGTAAACGACATCCAACCACGTTCGGCGTTGATGTGTACTGCTTACGCTAGGTACAGAATCTAACATGAAGCTTTAAGCAATCTAACTTGCTATTGCCTTGGTTCAGCGTGAATGACCTTGTTTGCCTTGGGATTAAGCTATAAAGGCGAGTTGTTGTTAGCGTTTGAGTTTGCGGCTTTCTCTGGCCGCTTCAAGCTTTTTATCTCGAGCGGCGACGATCATAGCCTACTAAACGGCAGCTACGGTCCAGGACATTCCATCCCATTTCGCCAGCTCTGGTCGCTGAGTTCTGAGGTGTCACTGCCAACTTTTCTTTTTCGACTTTGCCGCTGACAGGGAAAACCAGAAGAATTCCACTAACACCTCGCGTGCGTCGCAAGTCGCGTGACCCGACCCTTGGGCGTCGCGAAGCCGCAGAATTTCGTCTGGCACACCTGGTGGCATTTCAGCACGCAATTTTTCATTCAATTCCTGGCGGTGATGGGATTCACGGCCTCGAAGTCATCAAGGCACGAGCAATATCACCGAGGGAGAACACACACACTTTTCACGATCGTTGGACGGCGAGAATGAAATACGGCTTCGCGCCGCTGGGCTACATCGGATGTCATTCTGAGCGTAGCGAAGAATCTCTGATTAGCTCCGGAGCAATCCACACAGGAACAGCCGAGATGTTTCACTTCGCTTAACATGACAGCGCTGTTTATGGGTGAGTCCTACGAAATAAATTCGCTAACCAGCGATTTTTCCTCTTTCAATTCTGCTACTGACGCATCGATTTTCGCCCGGCTGAAATCGTTGATTGGAAGGCCTTGCACGATTTCCCATTTTCCGGCGCGCACACGGACCGGGAATGATGAGATCAATCCTTTCTCGACGTCGTAACTTCCATCCGAACAAACTGCCACGCTGTGCCAATCGTTCGCTGGCGTATCGTTGATAAGAGAAGAGACACTATCCACAACCGCATTCGCCGCGGAGCCGGCTGAAGAAAGGCCGCGCGCCTTGATTACCGCGGCGCCGCGTTGTTGCACCGTGGCAATGAAATCTTCCTTCAGCCATTTCTCGTCTCCGATCACTTCTTTGGCAGGACGACCGTCGATTCTGGCGTTATAGAAATCTGGATACTGAGTCGAAGAATGATTTCCCCAAATGGTCATGTTCGTGACCGAGCGAATGCTTACGCCGGCCTTTTGCGCGAGCTGCGCGCGAGCGCGGTTTTCGTCGAGTCGCGTCATGGCAAACCAGCGGTCGCTCGGAATTTCCTTCGCATTGTTCATCGCGATCAGGCAATTGGTGTTGCACGGATTTCCGACCACCAGCACGCGCACGTCGGTCGCGGCATTTTTTTGAATGGCCTGACCTTGTCCGATGAAAATCTTGCCATTGATCCCGAGCAGATCCTTCCGTTCCATACCCGCCTTCCGCGGCACGCTTCCAACCAGCAGGGCCCAGTTCACGTCGCGAAAACCTTCATCGAGGTCGGCCGTCGCCGTCACAGATTCAAGAAGCGGGAACGCGCAATCGTCCAGTTCCATGACGACGCCTTCGAGCGCGCCGAGCACAGCAGGGATCTCGATCAAATGAAGTCTGAGCGGTTGATCGGGCCCGAACATTTGTCCGGAGGCGATGCGAAACAGCAGGGCGTAACCGATGTGCCCGGCGGCGCCGGTCACAGCGACTTTAAGCGGAGTTTTCATGGCGCAATTAGCCATAAACATCTTGTTGAGAGCAAGCGATTCCTCCCGCCTTCGCCAATGGCAGGCGACTTCGCTCGAAATGACAGTAAGCAAATCAGCGGTAGATTTTCGAACGCGATGTATCCAACGAAGTTGAACAAGATCATCAACCTTTTTGAATCGCTGCCGGAAGACGAGCGGCGCGAGACGCTCGTTTCGTATGCAGAAAATGCGAAAAGGCAGGAGCCACGTGAGGGCGAGAATTTTGATCTCGTCGATGTTCGCAAGGACGAGGAGTGCACCGACACAGTCGGCGTTTATCTACACGTAGATGACGAGGGCAAGGCACACATCCGCATGACCCTCGGCCCGGAAGTGCAAACGCTTACTCGCGCAATGACGGCCATTCTTTGCAAGGGGCTCGACGGTTCGACGCCGCAGGAGATTCTGGATCTTCACAGCGATTTTGTCACGCGCGTCGTGGGCACGGAACTAGTGCGACTTCGCAGCCAGACTGTGTATTACGTCCTCACGCGGATAAAGAGTATCTGCAAAGTTTGGATGGACCGGCAGCGCATGGCAGCGGCGTAACACAGGCATCTTGCCTGTCTCGTCGAGCGGCCATCCTGGCCGCTGGGGTCGGAGAAGCGCAGGCTGGAAGCCCGCGCGACCAGTCAGGCAGGGATGCCTGAGTTACTGCGTGACGCTCGCCTGATTTTGTTTGTCATTCCCAGTTAATCCTGCGCAAAAATCACGAGCAAATGAAAGTGACGACTTCCGCAATTCCACTCATCGGTGTAATCGCGCTCGTTTCCTGCGCCAACCCCCCGCCGCAACCTGCAAACTTCGGTTGCTCAGGAACGGATTCGCCTGATCATCAGTTGC
>DATAOU010000081.1:0-5206 GCA_036265575.1 Pyrinomonadaceae bacterium | reverse complement strand
TTACGAATTGGAAGCGCTGGCCCATCATGAAGGCATCCCAGGCCATCACATGCAGATCGCCATTGCGCAGGAACTGAACGGAATTCCGAAGTTTCGGAAATTTTCCCGTGCCTACACTGCCTACACGGAAGGGTGGGGGCTCTACAGCGAGCTGACCCCGAAAGAGATTGGGCTCTATGCGGATCCTTACTCTGATTTCGGCCGCCTCTCGCTCGAGCTCTGGCGGGCCGGGCGTCTCGTGGTGGACACGGGGATCCATTCAAAACGTTGGACGCGCGAGCAGGCGATCGATTACCTGGCTAAGAACACGCCCAACACGGAGGCGGACTGCACCGACTCCATTAATCGCTACATCGTAATGCCGAGTCAGGCTACCGCCTACAAGGTCGGAATGCTGAAGATTCTCGAACTGCGCGAGAAAGCGAAGAAGTCGTTAGGCGACAAGTTTGATATCCGTCAGTTCCATGAAGTGGTCTTGAGCAATGGCAGCGTCCCGCTCGATGTGCTGGAGGAGCTGGTTAATCGCTGGATCAAGTCGAAATGGGCTGGCTCGCGTTAAAAGTATGGATCGCGATACTGAACAGCTTAATCTCCTGGCGATTTTTCATTACGTTGTCGCTGGCCTCGCCGCGCTGTTTTCTTTGTTCCCGCTGTTGTACACCACAATCGGTGCGATTTTCATATCCGTTGCGCGGCACGGCACACCAAAACCAGCCGAAGAGTTGCCGCCTGAATTTCTTGGCTGGATTTTTGTAGGAGTCGGTTCGTTTTTGTTTTTAGTAGGAATCGCGATGGCGATTTGTATCTTAATTGCCGGCCGATGTCTTTCTCGACGCAGGTGTTACTCATTCTCGCTCGTGATGGCCTGCCTCGAATGTCTCTTCGTTCCGTTCGGAACAATTCTTGGCGTCTTCACGATTATCGCGCTCTCGCGCGAGTCGGTGAAAGCCTTCTTTGAGACAACCCCGACTTCAATTTGAAATTTGCACGGCTGTAGCCTCGAATGCTTTCGGGGCTGTCGTTCGCTGATAATATGATGCGCTGAGGATAGCGCACACTACAGCATCATCGGTGTAAGATCGGCAAACACCGCGCCAAGCGAGCACTGACGCAACGACCCTGATATCAGTGCAATTGGACGCGAGCGCTCACTGCCCCGAAGGCCCGGCCATGCTGTGAGCCTGACCCTGTATCTGTTCGGCGTTCGCTCTCAGGGACCTGTGGGTCCTCCCCCTGGAACTGAACCTGGCGGGTGTTGCAGTTGTTGCTGACGTAGTGCTTCGGCGTTGCCTCTTTTGACATTCAAAGCGCCTGCACCCGCGTTACCACTCTCGTCAACTTCGACCCAACTCCCGCCTATATGACTCCCGGTGTTCGAGGGGACCCATACCTTATGTTTTCCGCTCTTTCCAGCTGCGCTTGCTTGCGATGCGGCCACCGGTTTTAGATCAAAGTTCAGTTGCGTTGCCTGATCTGCCTTGGTTTTCGTGTTGGTGATCGACGCTTTCACCGCGCCATTCACTACCAGCGCAACCCGGTAAACCCCCGGCTGCAGACCCTGTGAAATATAGCGACCCTGAGTATCGGTCTTTGCCGTATTGAAGAGTTGCTTGCCATCTCGCGACTCGATCCTAACATCCGCGCCTTTAATCGGCTTTCCCTGGGCGTCCTTAACGATCCCCTGAATGCTTGCTGGTCCAGCCCAAGCGGTCGCAGCACAAAGGAGGAACCCCATTAACCCGATCTGCAATGATTTAATAAACATAGATGAATAAGATATATTGGTTCACTAATTCCTACAGGGAAAAAGAGGCGAAGTTCCAAAATAATTTGCTGAATAAAGAAAAAGCGACATCCCAAGTACGACCCTTGATGTTGCTCGTCGCTTCGTCGTAGCCGTTTTCAAAATTACCAACGACGAGCGGTGACTGTCTGAATGTTGGAACCGGAATGTGCCTCTCCCGTGTCGTCGACTTCGACCCAATTACCGCCTATGTGGCTCCCGGTACGAGATGGCACCCATACCATGCGCTTTCCGCGCCTTGCAGTGTTACCTGCTTGGGACGTTGGCTTGAAATCGAAATTCAGCTGAGTCGGTTGATTCGCCTTGGTCTGCGTATTCATGATCGACGCCTTGACCGCGCCATTGACAAGCAATGTTACCCGGTAAACGTCCGGTTGCAGTCCCTGTGAAATATAGCGGCCCTTTGGATCGGTTTTCACTGTGCTGAGCACCTGTTTGCCGTCTCGCGATTCGATCCGAACGCCTGCGCCTTTAATCGGTTCGCCTTTTGCATCTTTGACAAACCCCTGAATGGACGCTGGCCCGTCCGCTGTAGTTTTGTTCGTTCGCACACTGGCTTCCAATGCGCGATCACGCACACTGGTACTGAATCCCGTCTCTGGAGGCGCAGCGGTCACTCGATTGTCTGGGAGGCGCGGGTCGAAATCTCCCGCAGATGTGTAATCCGGAACTGTAAATGGATCAGATGGATTCTGAACGGGCACGCTAATGCCGATACTGCTTACTCCTGTCGAATGGGTTACATCCGTGAAAAGTCCCTGTAGATAACGGTCGTATACGCCATTGCCGGGTTGTTCGTGCGCGGAAAGCCGAACGGCGAGCTTGATCTTGAGCGCATCGGCAATAGACCGAGCGATTTCGTCCTGGAGTGCAAACGCGCCGTCCAACTCGCGGTCATAAGTTTCCGTCCACACGCGGAAACCGTTTCGCGAGTCAATCAGTTCGGCTGTCACACGAACGCGGTTACCTTGGCGCTGCAAACTTCCTTCAAGCACATTTTCAACGTTGAGTTTTTCTCCAACCTCCTTTGTGTTCTTTCCTTTCAATGAGAATGACGAAGTTCGTCCGACCACGCGCAAACCGTCAACCTGCGCCAACGTATGGAGAATCTCCTCGCTTATACCTTCACACAAATATTCCTGATCTTTCGCCTCGCTAGAATCGGTAAATGGTAGAACCGCAATACTCTTGTCTGGGGGATTAAACTGCGCCGCTCGGAAGAGTTCGCCGCGAAATAACCAAACCGCAGCCGCGCCTAAAAGGAGACCGGCGGTCGCTGCTCCAACCAGTTTGGGATTACGCTGCGACCATCGCCAGATTCGCGCTGGCGATGAAACCGGGCGAGCGACGATTGGACGGCCGCCGAGCCAGTGTTCCAGATCGGCTGCGAGGTCTCCGGCGGACTGATAGCGCGCTTTTGGATCACGTTCGAGACAGTGTGCACAAATCGTCTCCAAATCTCGATCGAGCGATGGTGCCAGCGAGCGTAGTCTGGGCGCCTGCGTTTCAGACGCCTGGCGAATCACGGACACCGGATTGGAACCCAGGAATGGTGGACGTCCGGCAAGGACGTTGAACAGAACTGCGCCGAGACTGTAAACATCGGCCGCTGGAGTAACATCAACGGCTGCGTCACCGGCCTGTTCGGGGGCAATAAAACCCGCGGTTCCGAACGTAGTCAGCGACCTTGTAAGATCGTTGTTCCCGTCCAGCAGCTTCGCCAAACCGAAATCGCTGACAAGTGGCTCGCCTCGATCGTTGAGCAGAATGTTTCCCGGTTTGATATCGCGATGGAGGACTCCGCGGCTGTGAGCGTATTCGACAGCACGCGCGACCTTTGCCATCAGTTGCACGCACTTCCGCGGTTCATCGCGGAGAGAAGCCGCGTTCTCTTGCAGGCTTCCCTTCTCCGCGAACTTCATGCTGAAAAACGGCAGGCCGTCCTCGCTTTCGCTCACTTCATACATCGGAAGGATGTTTGGGTGATCCAGACTGGCCACTGCCTGTGCTTCTCGCCGGAAACGCTGCAGTGCTCCGTGTGAATCAGCGCGATAACTAAGGACGCGCTTTAGCGCCACGATGCGCCGGGAATGTCGTTGCCTGGCGCGATAGATCACGCCCATGCCGCCGCAACCGATCTGCTCAAGGATTTCATAATTTCCGAGCTGCCAGGGCTTGTCGCGCGCGTCCAACTCGTCGAGTACGCTTTCATAAACCGCCTTCGATATCTCGCCACTAGTTTCCAATCCCTCGCGCAGGAGGCAGCTCACGCAAAATCCGATGTCGAGTCGCATGGTTGCTCCACACTTCTCGCAGTTTGCGTCCTCTTTGGTAGCGCTCGGAAGCGGATCGGACCGTGGATCTGAATGTGTCATTGTAGTTACTCGGTTCCTGTTGCGAGTGACGCACACAGGTAACGGATCTCGTCGTTCACGTCAGCAGGGTCTTCGACGGTTTGCGAGACTTCATCGCGCAGCAGACTGCGGTAACGCTGACGCATGTTATGCAGCTGTTTTTTCACGGCCGTTTCTGCCATTCCCAGTTCCGCGGATAATTTGGCGTATGACACTTCGTCGCGTTCGTCTGTAAGATGCGGACTCAGCGCTTTGAAAAGCCAGAGCTTGCCTTTGCTCTCGCATTCTTCCCGCAGCCGCTGAAACGCGTGTTCCACAACCGTCGTGGCCCAAGTTAGGTCGAAGATGCGCTCCGGCGGCAAGGAGTCGAGTGCTTGAACCGGGATAGATAATTGCGACGGCCCTTCCGCCATCCAATCGTCCCAGGAAATAAATTCTACGCCGCCGCCGCGTTTGTGAGCATGAGTTTTCTCCGCGGCGTTAATGAGAAAATTTTGGAGCGACTTTAACAAGAGTGAGCGGAACCGCCCTCGGTTACGATCGACTTGGTGCAACCAATTCTTCTTCAGGATGCTCACAAAAAAATCCTGAGTGAGGTCCTGTGCATCCTCAATTGAATGGCCGCGTGCCCGCACAAATGAGAAAATGGGCCGCCAATATGTTCGGCAAAGCTCGGCGAGCGCGTCGCGAGCTCTTTGCTCTTCACCGCCCAATTTGGCGGCCGAAAGAATCAGGCTCCACCGGGTAGTTACAAACTCACGCGGTCTGTCTTTACTCTGCTTTCCTGGGCTTCCGTTCACGACCGAGAACTCTGGTCTTCCCTTCGCCATACAAGCATAAAATGCCAGGTACGCGGCCGCACGCATTCGTTTTTTTCCTCGCGAAATACTGTTTTCGACGGAGTGCCGGCGGAGGGGCTCGAACCCACACGATCTTGCGATCACTGGATTTTGAGTCCAGCGCGTCTGCCAATTCCGCCACGCCGGCCTTACCTATGAAAACTCACGTTTTCGCGTCGCTCTAAAAATTCTCTGTTGAAGCACTGTTG
>DATAOU010000080.1:0-6170 GCA_036265575.1 Pyrinomonadaceae bacterium | reverse complement strand
GACGGCTATCGCAAGGTGATCGTTGACAGTCGTGGACGCATCCAGGATGAGATTGAGACGGTGGCGCCGCAGCCCGGTCAGGATTTAGTTACCACAATCGATTTGGATTTACAGGATGTCGCTGAAGAGCAACTGCGAACGTCAGCCACCAAGCGTGGTGTTATCGTCGTTATGAACCCTAACAACGGCGAAGTGCTGGCATTGGCTTCCGCACCCACATTCGATCCGAATCTGTTCTCGGAACGCATTGGCACTCGCGAGGGTCGCGCCGAATATGCGGCGTTGCTGAACGATCCGGACAAGCCGCTAATCAATCGCGCCGTGCAAAGCCGTTATCCTCCGGGCTCGACCTGGAAAGTGCCCATGGCGATAGCCGGCTTGCAACAAGGTGCGATCACTTTGGACCACTCGAACCTTCTCTGCGGCGGCGGCATCCAGGTGGGCAATAAGTTTACGCGCTGCATGGGAAATCATGGTTCGCCTGATCTGAAAACGGCCATCACCAAATCCTGCGACGGTTATTTTTACCGCCTGGGTTTGAAGATGGGTATAGACGGCATCATGGCCATGGTCGACGAGTTTGATTTGGGGAAACGAACCGGGATTGATATTCCGAACGAAGTTATCAGTCTGACACCTTCACCTGAGCTCAAGCAAAAAAGCCAACCGCAGAATCCGGAATGGAAAGACATCGACACGGTCTACGCTTCATTCGGCCAGGTGTATGACATCATCACTCCCATTGCGTTGCTACGAACGATTGCGGGCATTTCGGTAGGCGGCAACATGTATGTGCCGCATTTCCTGAAGGAACTGAGGCCGGTGAATGCAACTGGTCCATTCGAAGTTCGCACCGGCAGAGGGTTTCAACCCCTCGATGGCTCACGTCCCAATCCTAAACCGCTGCCAATCCCAGAAGCGTTTCATCACCTGGTGGTGGAGGGAATGTGGGGGGTCGTCAACAACGGCGGCACGGCCGCAGCAATTCGCATGGCTGGTTTTGATATTGCCGGCAAGACGGGGACGGCGCAGGTTGTGGGACTGGGTAAAGACACCGGAAAGAATAAGGACCACTCGTGGTTTGTTTCTTATGCGCCTGCTTACAAACCCGAAATTGCGATGGTTGCGTTAATCGAAAACTCGGGCTTTGGTGGTCAGCACGCGGCGCCTGCGGTGCGACGCGTTTACGATGTTTATTATCGAAAGACGCGCAACGAAGAACCGCCGGGAGCACTGCCGGTGGCGAAAACGCCTAAGCCCGACGAAAAAACTGAACCAAAGAAAGCGGCGACTGAGATTGCACGAAACCAATGAAATTTAGTTCCGAGTTCCCAGTTTCGAGTTCGGGCTCTTCAAAATGACTATTGATTTCTCATTTCTGACTTCTGACTTCTGACTTCTGATTACTGACCTCTGAACCTATGGTTGCGATAATTCAAAAAAAAGGGTTACGCGATTTTGATTGGCTGCTAGCCATCCTGGCGATCGGCATAGTCTGCTTCGGCACCATTCAGATTCGTTACGCGCAGCCGACCGAAAACTATTGGGTCAAACAACTAATTGGTTTGGCCATTGCAATTGTCGCCATGCTGGCGGTCGCTTTTAACGACTACCGCAAACTACTAAACATCGCTCCGGCCTTTTACATCTTCGGCTTGCTACTGCTGGTGATTGTTCTCGTTCCCGGCATCGGACTAAAGATCAATGGCCAGCGCGCCTGGATTCGCGTTCCCGGCATCGGGCAATTCCAGCCATCTGAGTTCGTAAAAGTCACAACCGCGATGATGTTGGCGCGCTATTTTGGCAAACATCGCACCAGCGCCTTGACGCTCAAGGAGCTGGCGATGGGTGGCTTGATCCTCGGTTTGCCGATCGCGCTGATCCTGCTCGAACATGACGTCGGGCAGGTAATTACCTATCTGCCAATACTGGTCGTAGTGCTCTTTTTGTCGGCGATTAAGATGCGCTTCGTAGTCGCGGCAATCGTGCTTGGTGTGGTGATGCTGCCGTTTGCCTACTGGGTCGGAGTTAAGACTCATCTAATTAAGAACTATCAACAGGAGCGCATTAACGTCATTCTCGATCCTGAGAAGGCCGACCGCCGTGGTTTCGGTTACAACACGTGGCAGTCGATCCTGACGGTGGGCGAAGGCGGCCTGCTTGGTGCCGGCAACTCCTCGGCATATTCGCAGAGCAGTCTGAAGTTCCTGCCTGAGCCGCATACCGATTTCATTTTTGCGGTGCTGGCAGGCAGCACCGGGTTCATCGGTTGCATTATCGTTCTATTGGCTTACCTGTTGTTACTTTCGCGCTTGATTGCAGGCGCCAAACGCGCACCCGATCGCATGGGCATGCTGGTCGTCATGGCGACGGTGGGCGGCCTGACGTGTCAAATCTTCATCAACGTTGGCATGGCTTTGGGCATCCTGCCTGTGATCGGTGTGCCGCTGCCACTCATGAGTGCCGGCCTGGCATCGCTGATCGCGACGTTTATTGCCATCGGTTTTGCCATCAGCGTGCAGTTGCGCAGGTTCGTGAACTAACCCCCCAGGTAATGGATGGTTCGCATTTACCGCAGCTTGGGTTTATACTCAGCCTAGCTCGCCTCTGCGGACTTTTCGTTTCAGCACTAAGAAACTTGGAAAACAAGCAAGCAGCACTTAGAAACTCGAAGACGAGTACTGTGCTCCCGAAAAGCGAGTTACGAATTTTATCGTCGTCCGAATGCGTGACGATGTACCAATCAACTTTTAGGTTAAGCCGTCTTGGCGAGTGCCGCCAAGCAAGCGCGTTAAGCTGATTGACCTTTGAAAACAATACGAGGTTGCGGCGCTCATTCTGTTTCAGAATGGATCGCCAGCCATTAGATCTCGTTTGTGCAGGTCTGCTGAGTCCGGTATTGCCGGATGCGCGCGGCTAGTTAGGTTTCTTTTTGAATAGTTCCATGGCCCGGTGCCCGAGAATCCAATCGGATTCCAATCAATTGGCGCCCCAGCGACAATCCATTCTCTTTCGGCCCACGGGCAAGCGATTCCTTCCCTTGCCTGATGCCGGCTTAGCATCACCATCCAATTCAGTTCACAGCGCGACGCTCCGGCGTTTCGTTATCCAATGTTCTGCGTGCCTCGCTCCGTTGCTTGAAGCGCGCGCAGCCCACACCACAATTTTTCATAGCGCTAATAGACAAAAGGAACTGCTTAGTCGTCACACAGTGAGAGCTGCTTTCACTTCTCCTGCGTGGCCGCGGTTTCAAGTTAGGTCTGCGCTTTAGGAGATCACGAGTACAAAATGGCAAAAGAATTAATAGTCAGCGTCAACGGACGCGAAAAGAAAATAGCGATCATTGAAAACGAGAAAGTTACCGAGTTCTACATTGAACGCGGCGAAGGCAATCAAGGCATCGTTGGCAATATCTACAAAGGCCGGGTAATGCGCGTGCTTCCCGGCATGCAATCGGCGTTTGTAGATATCGGACTCGAGCGCGATGCGTTTCTCTATGTGTCAGACTTCTTCGATGAAGAAGAAGAGTTCGAGCGCATCGTCATGGATAAGTCGAAGAAAGGCGAGGCCGACGACGCGCAGCGCATTGCCGCTGAGCAAATTGCCCTCGGTCGGGTCGAGCGCGAACACCAAATGGAGGCGACGCAGGAGCGCGTTGAACCCCTGCAGGAGAGTGAGGCTTTAGCGCCTCCGGTCGAAGTTGAATCAGCCGAAGAAACCGAGGAAACAAAGCGACGCGGACGGCGAGGTCGACGACGCGGGCGCGGCAAGGATGACACGGAAAGCCAGGATCTAACCGCCGCCGAGCCAGAGAGAAAACGAATTACACCGGAAGAAATCGGCACTCCGTTCGTCGCCGCCGATCCATCGATTCATCGCATCATCGATGACGAGGAGATAGCCGCTATTAATGGCGAGATGTTTAAAGACGCGCGCTTGCAAGAGCGGTTGTTTGATCAAATCCACGCCGGCGAGTTCAATCTTGAAGACGACTTTCGGACCGCGGAAGTTGGTTCAGTTATATCGCCCGAGGACTTTCGCGGTGGATCGTTCCAGCGCGTCGCCGATGATGAAGAAGATGCTGTGGCTTCCGGGACTTCGCCGCGAGCACGTGAGACCGTGGCCGCGCACATCGAAGGCTTCGTAGATGATCTCGCCGATACTCCGCTGCAAGCTGGTGGCTTTCATCGCGTGAGCGACGACGAGGAAGCAGCAGCCGCAAACGAATCGACGCTGGTCAGCAATATTGCGGAAGAAGCTGAAGAAACTGACAACACGCCCAAGGGCCGAGCCGCTGCTAAGCGATCACGTTTGGGCAAGCTATTGAATAGCGTCGCGGGAAAGAAGAAGCCAGCCACTAAGCGCTCGACCAAAAAACCGGCTCGCGAAATAATTGCAGAGTCAACTGATAACGGCGAAGCTCAGGAAGGTGCAAATTCCGAACCTTACGAAGACGCCGAAGCGAGTTTGACTGATGGCGGTTCGCGCGCCGAGTTCGCTACCCGCCGCGGCGGGCGACGCCGACGCCGGCCAACTAAAGGCGGGCCAGCGGAGGCGACAACAGACGCTGCAGCAGCCGATGACATTCCGGAAGTTGAACCCGAGGCTGCTCCCGAAGCGCCAGCCGAAGAACCTGTCACGGTTGCCGCCAGTCCGGCTTCAGGGCCAGCTGCCAAGCCGGCAGCGGCGCGCGATCGCGGCCGCGGCGGGCGGCCCCAGCGCGGCGGCTTCTCTCGCCGTGACCGGCATCAACCGACAATTACCGACCTACTGAAGGAAGGTCAGGAAATACTGGTCCAGATCGCGAAAGAACCTATCGCCAAGAAAGGCGCACGCATCACTTCGCATATTGCCCTGCCCGGCCGCTTTCTCGTTTACATGCCGACCGTAGAGCACGTCGGTGTTTCGCGAAAGATTGAATCCGACAGTGAACGGCAACGCCTACGCAAATTGATCACGCTAATCCGTGGGACTGAAGATATCCCTTCGGGAGGCTTCATTGTTCGCACTGCCGGCGTCGGCATCAGCGAAGCGGACCTGCGCGAGGACGTTCGCTATCTCGTACGCACCTGGCTCGACATTCGCGCCACTGCCGAGAAAACAAAACCGGCGACAATGGTCCATAAGGACCTGGACCTGGTGCAGCGTATTCTGCGCGATCAGCTCTCTGACGATTTCGCCGCCATTCGCGTCGATTCCGAAGAGGAATACCAGGGCATCGTTGAATTCATCAATCGCATTCAGCCGCGCCTCGTCAAACGCGTGAAGCTGTATACGCGCGACCGGCCCATTCTTGAAGCCTACGGCGTGCAGGTGGAGATCGATAAAGCAATCAAGCCCCGCGTGTGGCTGAAGTCGGGCGGCTACCTGGTTATTAACCAGACGGAAGCTTTAGTTGCGATCGACGTCAACACTGGAAAGTTTGTCGGTCGAGGTAGCGGGCGTCTCGAAGACACGATCACGCGTACCAATCTCGAGGCTGTTGAAGAAATTGTGCGGCAGATTCGGTTGCGCGACCTCGGTGGCATCATCGTACTCGACCTGATTGACATGGAAGAGCGCCGCAATCGCCAAAAGGTTATGCAAACCTTGCAGGACGCACTCAGGAACGACAAGTCACCAACTAAGGTGCTTTCGTTCAACGACTTTGGCCTGGTAATTATGACGCGCAAGCGTGTGAAGCAATCGCTGGAGCGCACTCTCTGCGCGCCGTGCCAGTATTGCCAGGGTGCCGGCCTGATCAAATCGCCGCAGACAGTTTGTTATGAACTGCTTGAAGAATCACGCACGTTAGGCAGAGCAATGAATGGCGATAAAGCGAACAAGCAGGCCACGTTGCGCATTCATCCCGAAGTCGCGAAAGCGTTGCGTAGTTCCGAGCGAGATGTGTTGAACGAGATTGAGGAATATCTCGGGCCTGTGGATATTAATAGCGATCCAGCTGTGCATCAGGAACAGTTTGATTTTGCGTTCATCTAAAAGCCAGAGGTCAGACAACAGAGGTCAGAGGATAGAGGACAGAAAAAGCGTGCCGGATTTTTGCTCAAACTAATCTACCTCCGAGCCTGTTCACTCAATTCTAACTTCTAACATCTGACTTCTGATTTCTGATCTCTAACGTCTGACCTATGTCCAAACTCGGAAATGTCTGGAAAACTTTGCTGGCAGGT
>DATAOU010000079.1:0-24098 GCA_036265575.1 Pyrinomonadaceae bacterium | reverse complement strand
CGAACCTAATTTGTGTTAGAGGATTTCGCCGCTTCCGCGTGAGCGCGCCTAAGCGCGAGGCGGCAGCGGCACCGTTAGGACGAGCTTGGAGAGTTGGATATATCGCGTCCTCGTCATGATGGAAACATTTTAGCGACGCTCATCAGGACTGTCCAGCAGCTATGGCGCGTCGCCGTTATCAACAAACGAGCGCAACATGTTTAGGTTTTGCAAATCGGCGCGCGGGTCGTCATAAGGCGTCTCTAAAATGAAAGCGGCGTGGGCGAGTTTTGGATGACGCGCCACGCGGCGCAACGCTTTGGCGCCGATGTGGCCTTCGCCGATGTGCCAATGTCGATCTACACGCGAGTTGTAGGGAGCGCGCGAATCGTTGAAGTGAATTGCGCGGACGTTTTTGGTTTTCACAGTGCGCTGAAGCTTCACAATCAAGGCTTCCAAACCGTCTTCCTCGCGAATATCGTAGCCGGCAGTGAACGCGTGGGCGGTATCGAAACAAACTCCAAGTGGAATATTTGGGCAACCATCCATGATCGAACGTAGGTGTTCAAAGCGATGGCCGATGCATTCGCCCTGGCCTGCGGTGTTCTCCAGCAGGATTCTGAGTTTTCCTAAATTGAGCCGGCGGCAGGCCAGTTTGATGCTGGCGATGCAGGTCTTTATGCCGTCGGCCTCGCACGAACCGCGGGCACTGCCTGGATGGACCACCAGATAATCAGCACCGAGCTGCACGGCGCGCTGTAGCTCTTCACGAAAGGAGATCCGAGATTTTTGCAGTAGGAGTTCGTCAGCTGCGGCGAGGTTGACGAGGTAGTTGCAATGGATAGCAACTGGTGTAATTTTTGTTTCCCGTCTTACTTGCCGAAACAGTGCGACATCAGCCGCCGTCAGTGGTTTAGCTGCCCAGCCTCGCGGGTTGCGCGAAAATATTTGCAAGGTGTCGCAGCCGGTGTCGCGTGCCACGAGCAGTGCATTGTGAAGTCCGCCTTTGATGGGCGCGTGAAAACCGATGCGAGGCAACTTAGATTCGCCCTCTTCCTTAATGCTTCTCAACTGCTTCCATTACTCGCAGCATGTTGCCGCCGAGAATTTTGTCAACATCACTTTCGGAATAACCGCGCCGCAGCAGTTCGCGCGTGAGATTCGGCAACTGCGAAACGTCTGCCAGGTCACTCAGCGTAGACTGCACGCCATCGAAATCCGATCCAATACCAACGTGATCGATACCGACAAGTTTGACAACATGATCGATGTGATCCACCAAACGCGAAACGGTAACTGGAGGTAGATGCTTCCCATACTCTTCGCGGCGCACAGCATCACGAGCCATCTTTTTATGGGCTACATCACCCTTCTCTTCTTCCGAAGCACGCTGCACTCGGGGAGCTATTTCTGCGTCGAGCTTTTTCTTCTGCTCGCTCCAGCCGGGTTCAAGATGCTCCGGATAAAAAATGACGTTAACTACGCCTCCGGTTTTTGCCAGCGCCTTAATCATGTCGTCTGTCAAATTTCTCGGTACGTTGGTAATCGCCCGGCAGCCTGAATGGGTAGCGATTACGGGTTTCGTCGAGGTGTTCACAATGTCCCAGAACGTCGGGTCAGAGACATGTGAAACGTCAACCATCATGCCCAGTCGATTCATTTCCCGAACCACTTGTTTTCCGAATTCGTTCAGGCCGCGTTGCGCGCCAACTGCATCGCCTGAAGATCCCGCCCAACTCGTGCTTACGCTCCAGGCCGGCGACATGTAACGCACGCCCAACTTGTAATAGCGTTCGACGTTTTCCAGTTTCTCGTCGATAGCGTATCCACCCTCGAGGCCTGTTAGCGCCGCCAGCTTACCGCTTGCAACGATGTTCCGGATGTCGGTCGCGCTAGTCGCAAACTGCCAGGTCTCGGGATGCTTTGCAGCGAGGTTATGAACTGCTGCAATTTGATCGTCGGCGCGCTTTATCGCGCCTGGCCCACCACCGCCGAACAAATCCGGTTCCACCCAAATCGAAAAGAATTGTGCGTCGAGTCCGCCTTCACGGGCACGCACTGAATCAAAATGGCCGTCTCGCAGACGCTCAGCCAGATCTACATTTTCATCGAGCAAGCGTTGCGTCGTGTCCGCATGCATGTCGATGGCAATGGCCCGTTGATGAACGGCCAGCGGATCATTGCCCTGCTGGTTTGCAGCGGGAGCGGCAGGCGTCGGTGCACTTGTGTGGTTCATATGGCAGTCAACGGAAAAAACCGAAAGCAGGATGGTTCCCGCAAGAGTCATTGAAAGCTTAAGGGGTTTGCGACACTTCACCGGAAAGCGTTAGGGATTAAGAATCTTTTGCTATTTGAAGAATCGTTTTGGATGGTACTTGGGCCCGCCTGTCGAAGCAAGCGCACCTTGCAAAACGCTTCAAATTTACGTTATCGTGCGCTGTACCGATAATCATATTGTCCTTCCGAAAGGATAGACGCTTTCTGTAGTATTGATTTCTAGAATCCTTCAGCGCGTAACTGAATTTGCTGATTTCCCTCGCTGCCTGTTTCCGGAGCTTATCCTGTTAAGGAGTACCAAGCATGTTCTCAAAAGATGGCAAAGCGAAAGACATAGCAACTCCGCGAATTTGTGACCTGGTTTGGCACGATGGCGAGTTTATAAAATGGAATGACGCGCGCGTTCACGTAATGTCGCACGTTCTCCATTACGGCTCGAGCATTTTTGAGGGCATCCGCTGTTATGCGACTGGACGCGGGCCTGCGATTTTCCGTTTGAAGGAGCACATGCAGCGGTTCCTTAACTCGGCCAAGATTTATCGCATGGACCACACCTGGAAATTGGACCAGCTTTGCGAAGCCTCGGTTGACCTCGTCGAGCGCAGTGGTCTCGAGCAGTGTTACATCCGACCAATTCTGTTCCGCAGCCTTGACGAAGCGCACCCGGCTTTCGGCGTTAACCCTTTTCCAAACCCGCTCGCCTGTTATATCGGTGCCTGGGATTGGGGCAAGTACCTCGGCGACGAAGCGATCGAAAAAGGTGTTGACGTCTGCGTCTCAACCTGGAACCGTCTGACGCCAAACTCCATGCCGGCCATGGCCAAGAGTGGGGCGAATTACATGAACTCGCAGTTGATCAAGATGGAAGCTTTGGTCAATGGCTTTGCCGAAGGCATCGCGCTCGACGATCGTGGTTACGTTTCCGAAGGCTCTGGCGAAAACATATTCATGGTCAGTAACGGCATTGTGTTGACTCCGCCGCTTTCGTCTTCAATCCTGGCGGGCATCACGCGCGACAGCGTCATTCAGATTTGTCAGGAACTCGGAATCACGATTAAAGAACGCAGCATTCAACGAGCCGCGTTGTATGTAGCCGACGAGTTGTTCTTCTCAGGCACTGCCGCCGAGATTACTCCGATTCGTTCCGTCGATCGCATAACCGTGGGAGTAGGCGGCCGCGGTGAGATAACAGAGAAGATTCAGAAAGCCTTCTTTGAAATCACTAAGGGCGAGCGGAAAGCGCCGGGCGACTGGCTCACTTACGTGAAAGCCGCAGCCAAGTCTCAACCGAGAAACAATGGCGACAACGCAGAAAAAGGAAGCGCAGTACCGGTCCAAGCCGCTGACCAGCCAGTGTTGAAATACCAAACAGCAGCATCACTCACTGACTAAACCCTAAACCATCTTTCGGCAATAGGCGGCGGGCGAGATTATCGCTCGCCGCTTCAGTTTTGGGCGACAAACATTGACGATTCTCATTTAGAAACGCTATCATCGCCCTGACGTCGTGACGATTTCTACGCGATGTTGCCCCAACAGTTCCAACGCCCCATCCGGCGGAAATTCCAAACAAGTCCAGTTCAAAGAAACCTTAAGTAAGAAAGGTTCGCCTCCCGTTATGCCATTAAAAATCGACGATCTACTGCGTATCGCGACCGCCCAGGGCGCGTCCGATTTACATCTTAAGGTAAGTGCATTTCCAGTGATGCGAATTGGCGGCGAGCTGCACCCGGTTGCCGACGCCCCGCGCCTGAAACAGGAAGATACGCTCGACATGGCTTTCGCGATGATGTCGAACCGGCAGAAGCAACGCTTCAAGGAAGTTTCAGAAGTTGATATTGGTTACGGCGTCGCCGGCCTCGGCAGATTTCGCGCCAACATTTTCCAACAGCGCGGCACAGTGAGCATCGTGCTGCGTGTCATTCCCGATCAAACCCGAGACACCGCGGCGCTGGGACTGCCGCCGATCATCGATCGCATCGCCGAGGAGCGCCGTGGCTTAATCCTGGTGACGGGCTCCACCGGTTCAGGTAAATCGACAACCCTGGCGGCGATGATCGATCGCATCAACGCTCGTCGCAGCGGACACATCGTCACCATCGAAGATCCGATCGAGTTTCTACACCGCGACAAGATGTCGTTTGTCACTCAACGCGAAGTTGACGTCGATACGCGCTCTTTTGCGGAGGCGTTGCGCGGCGCCTTGCGTCAGGATCCCGATGTAATTCTCGTCGGCGAAATGCGTGACTACGAGACGATTGAAACAGCCCTGACGGCAGCCGAGACCGGGCACCTGGTGTTATCAACGTTGCACACGCTCGATGCTACGGAAACCGTGATGCGCATCGTTTCCAGTTTTCCTTCGCATCAACAAAAGTCTGTGCGCATTCAACTCGCAGGCATCCTCAAGGCTGTTATCTCTATGCGTCTGGTTCGCGCAGCCAAAGGCGCGGGCCGAGTGCCTGCAGTTGAGGTGATGGTTTCAACCGCTTTGATTCGCGATTACATCATCAACGAAGAGAAGACCTACATGATGCGCGAAGCGATAGCTGCCGGAACTTCGCAATACGGCATGCAGACATTCGATCAGTCGCTTTTTCACTTGTTCCAGTCCGGACTTATCTCGATGGAAGAAGCGCTGCACAACGCCAGCAACGCCGATGAGTTTCGCATGCGGGTTTCCGGAATTCTTTCGGCCGAACAGGCCATGAAGGGAATGAGTTCCGGACCAACTCCTCCCCCGCCACCAACCCCCGATAAGCGCGAGCGGGAAGATATCTTCGTCAAGCATTAGGCGAGCGAGGTCGGAGGTCAGAAGTCAGCGGTCAAAACATTTATCATTTGTCATTTGACATTTCTCATTTGTCATTGCGAAGAAAGAAAGTGTTTCTCGACGTGACAGGACTTAAACCTGCGACGTGCTAACACTGGAGCAGTCTCGAAGAACTAAGACTCGAAGAACTAAGACAGGTCTTCTTCGGAAAATGACAAATGAGAAATGTCAAATGACAAATGATAAATGTTCTGACCTCTGACTTCTGACCTCTGACCTCTGACCTCTGGCCCCCTTCACTTAGCCAGTGTCGAGAGCGGCGGACCAACCAATTCAAAGTACTGCGGATTTTCCCCGATGATTGCGGACGCGAAGAATGCCGGCACATAACCCGCATTTTCACTGCGGAAGGTTGCGTCGAGTTTGTCGCGGTGCACAAAAAGTGTCCAAAAATTTCGCTGGTAGTTATCAGTGCCTCGCAGTTCCCGCAAAGCATTTCGTACCCATGCGGGCCCGCGATTGTAACTAAGCAGAACGAGCGTCATGCTTTCTGAATCGTCTCCGAGTTCGGCCATCCGATCGGCAACGTAATGCGCTGCCACTGGTGTCATCTTTTCCACATCACACATTTCGCTCTCCGCAATCCCGTATTGCTTTGCCGTGAGCGGCATAAATTGGAAGAGACCCTTCGCACCGATGCTGTTCTGAAAGCAGTTCTTATATTCTGATTCGATCATGGGCAAATAAATACCCACGACAACAGGAATTTTGCGGGCCGCAAAAGCGCTGGCGATCATCGGCACGTAGGGTTTCGCCCGGTTAAATATGACGCGCAGGTCCTCCTTGCCTGGTTCAAGTGACTGACTGCCGGTGCGGGCCACATAACGATCGACACGAACTTTTACAGCGCGTACTGATTCTTCACTAAGTTTCTCGGGGTGTTCACCCATTAGAGTAGAAATGCGCTCGGCCTGGTTCTCGATGAAGCGGAGTTGTTCGGCCTCACTCATGCGCGTGTACAACGTACTGCTCGCAGGAACTTCAGATACGCTCGCGGTATTGTTCTTTCGGTCAGCCAGCGACCGCTTGTAAAGGAACGGTGTGGCCACCATCGCCAACAAGAGCACGCTGATCCCGAGCGGATACAAGCGAGAACGCCGGTTTGGAAGACGCGCGGGCTTCGCTCCATCAAATGATGCGCCGGTTGAAGACGGCCGCGTGGAGGAAAGCGGAACTGAGTTGAATGGTTTCTTAGGCAACCCGCTGAAAGACAACACATGCGAGTTCGCTTGGCCTGTTAGGATTCCTTCTAACTTGAGTTCCTGCCGTGCCTCCCTTAAGTCTGACAATAACTCAGTAGCCGATTGAAAGCGTTCGCTTCTTTTTTTCTTAAGCGCCTTCTCGACGATGTGTCCCAGACGTTGCAGTTCTGGCGGTGAACCTTTGGCAGGCAGTATCGCCGGTGGTTCGCGTTCAAGGATGTCCACCATCGTGTCCATCCGCGTCGCTCCGGTGAACGGCAAACTACGCGCGAGCATTTCATATAGTACGACGCCCAAACTCCAGATATCCGTGCGCTCATCAACCGCTAGACCGCGCGCCTGTTCGGGTGACATGTAGGCGACCGTGCCAACGATCACTCCGGTTTCGGTTTGTAAGACTTCATTCCCTTCGGCCGCCGCAACATAAGATTGCGACTCCAGCAACTTTGCGACACCGAAATCCAGAATCTTCACAATGCCATCGCTGCGCCGCATGATGTTTTCAGGCTTGATGTCCCGGTGAATGATTCCAGCTGCGTGCGCGATAGCCAGCGCCGACGCTACTTGCATCGCGATATCCAAAACATCTTCAAGAGTTAGCTCTTGCCGCGCGATTAATTCACGAAGCGTATCCCCGTCGATGAATTCGGTCGCAATAAACTTACCTTCGGGAGACTCTCCGACTTCGTGGATTATCAAAATGTTTGGATGATTCAAGGCCGACGCAGCACGCGCCTCGCGTTGAAAGCGCTGCAGGCGGCTGTCATCTGCAGCGAAATAGGGCGGCAGGAGTTTTAGCGCAACACGACGATTCAGGCGCAAGTCGTCAGCGAGATAGACCTGGCCCATGCCACCCGAGCCAAGCGGCGCGACAATTCTGTATGGCCCGATCTCACGCCCAATATTGTTTTCGAGAGTCTCCCCAACCAGGACAGATGCGTCCTCAATGATGGCAGGCTCTTCGATGAAATCGCCGGCCTGCTCGTAAGCACGGATGAGCGAAGCTGCTTCTTCTTTCAACCCTACCGAATCGCCATACGCGGCTTCGATAAAAGAAGGACGGTCTTGTGGCGGCAGTTCCAATGCGCCCTGCAAAACTTTGTCGATCTGTTGCCAGTGTTCAGGGGTCATATCGAGCCGGATTAACGGTAATAGGGGACAGGCATTCCTGCCTGTCCTATTCGATTGAAAAACAAAGCCGGACAGACAGGAATGTCTGTCCTACTTACGATTCACTATTCACTTCTTTATAAAGCCATGCTTTCGCCGAGCGCCAATCACGACGCACCGTCATGAGCGAAACCTGAAGAACTTCAGCGGTCTCGTCGAGACTCAAGCCGCCGAAGTAACGTAACTCCACCACGCGGCCTTTGCGTGGATCAATTCTCGCCAATTCAGTTAACGCTTCGTCGAGCAGAATGAGTTCGTTTGCCCTTTGCCGCGTCATCACGGCCGCATTTTCGAGCGACACCTGGCGCGCGTCACCTCCATGCTTTGCGTACCGCCGCCGCCGCGCGTGGTCAACGAGAATGCGACGCATAACCTGGGCAGTTACGCCAAAAAAGTGCGCCCGATTTTTCCAATCAATACTTTGGCTGCCCAGCAAACGCATGTAAGCCTCGTTAACCAGCTCTGTGGTTTGCAATGTATGACCGTTTCGTTCGCGCTTTAGATAACGATGAGCGATGCGTCGAATTTCGTCGTAGACCAGAGGCGTCAGTTTGTCGAGGGCTTCCGCGTCGCCTCGCTGCCACTCGATTAGCAACTCAGTCACCTGATGGGATGAAAGTGTTGTCATTTGACCTCAAGCATCTTCAGCCTCGCACATGCGGGCCAGATTCTACCACCATCTTGAAGACAATTTTGTAACCGGAAAATTGAAAAGAGTGCGTTCCAAATACAACAAAAATATTTTCCCCTCCTATGAACACTTTCATCGCTGTTTCTCGCTTATCTAATTAGGCGACATCCGTGCCAAATCCAAAAGAGGTAGAACATCAATGAAAACAAAAACTGTCATTCTATTAATTGCCGTAATGCTGCTAAGTTCAGAATCGCTTCGAGCGCAAGGCAACCAGCCAAACAAGCTATACCAACAAATGAATCAGGCAGAACGAACTGACTTTGTCGCCAAACACGCACGTGCCATCGGTCGCCGGATTTCAGGGCGCGATTATGAATTCACAACCGGGTTTGAGAGCGACATTCAACAGGCGCTCGAGCAATATGTCGGACGGATCGGGAACGGCACGGACCGGGATTTTGGAAAGCGTGACGTGCGTTTGGTTATTGAGCGCGCACAAGTCCACGCGCCGACATTGATGGCCGTCTTCAACATGCGGGATTTGTCGCCGCTAATCGGGCTTTACATCCCATGGGTTGAATCGGAATACGTGAATTTCGATTCTCCAAATTCGCTGGGCGCTCTGGGCATGTTTCAGTTTCTACCGAAGACGGGTCAACGCTATGGCCTCTCGCCGCAGGATTTGTTGGACGTCGCCAAGTCCGCCGATGCGGCGGCTCGGTACATAAGCGACGGCATTGAAACCTTCAAAGATGATCCAATGAAGGAAGCGCTCGCTTTACTCGCCTACAACCGTGGAGCAAAGGCTACTGCGCAAGACTTGAAGCTCACTGCCGCCGAGGGAAACAAACAATGTAGCATTTGTGTTTTGTCCGCCGCGCGAAGCCGCCTCGATGAAAACTTTCGATCAGAAAGTGTCTTTTACGTTCCACGCTTTTTTGCAGCCGCAATCATTGGTGAAAACCCAAACGCGTTTGGTCTGCAGTCACGACCGCTGTCGTCCTATTGATTAGTTTTCAACTGACACGAATGCGCCGCATAACTCGCACCCCAGCGCGCCAGTCTTCATTGATATCGAATCGATAGATTTCGATGTCGG
Organism: Pyrinomonadaceae bacterium; assembly: GCA_036265575.1. Lineage (GTDB taxonomy): Bacteria > Acidobacteriota > Blastocatellia > Pyrinomonadales > Pyrinomonadaceae > PSRF01. The sequence continues at coordinate 14,904 of DATAOU010000079.1, read as the reverse complement.
GTGCGATTGAGCGCGCGAGGGTGTTGAAGGCGGGATGAACCCGCAAGGTTGGCGCGACCAGATAGATCAAAGGGGGCTCGTTCTTGATCTTTCGATTGCCAAAGAGTTTTGCCTTTGAGATGTGGCCACGACGCCGATGCGCCTCAACGCGCTGCCAGTAATCGACTCCCTGCAAAACATGTTCGCGATCCTCAGAAACTTTTAACTCGATTACCGCCAGCCGGCCATCGTGTCGCAACGCCAATAAGTCTATCGGCCGCACGCTGATGGCGCCGACACGCGAAGTGCGAAACTGTGCATGCAATGGCGCTATGATCAAGCCGGGATCCAGCTTAGTGATGTCGCGACGCAGCAATGACTCGAGCCACGCTTCGGCAGCGTTGCGATATAACGCATGGCGGCGATCCGCCGCGTCAGCGGCGCGGTGTTCCTGCAAATCGATGAGGAGATTTTGAAACTCGTGCTCGGTTTTCTCATCGAGCAGGCGCCGCTTTGAACTTTCAAGACCAAACCAGACTCGTTCGTTTCCCATTAGTCGGCGCACGCGCGCGAAGGGCAGTCCAAAATAACGCAGCGTCTCGCCTTGCCGCGCGCTAACAACGTCGATTGCACTCGGCGCGATTGATTTAATCCGCGCCGCGGAATGGCTCAACTCTGCCGGAAGCGTAGGTGGGAAACGTCGCAAGCGCCTTCTCCAAAGCTCTTCTTGAGTGGGAACAGCCACGAGATTCAACTCGGTCAGATTCTGATCAACTTCATAGACTGTGATTGCCTCGCGAAGACTTTCTCTTAGTAAAGCGACCCTTTGCAGAACCGGCCTGGCGACATCTGGTTCAAGGATCAACTGGAGCTGTTGAATGTAAGGTGCGCGAGCCCGTTCACTGGTCCGCTTAAACCACAACAGCGCTGCCGCAAGAAAAGCGTCGGCGTCCGCGGGCCTGCCACTGATTACCAATCCTGTTACAGCTATCCGTTGATGCTTCAGCCGCAGCAAGACTCGTGCATAACGGCCGGGTTGCCCGCGACGCGCCCCGGGGCTAAGCGAGATTCGTTCAACTTTCGCTCCGTATTGATTCGCACAAACGAGCTGGGCCAGGGCTGCGCAACGCGCCCGCCTGGCAGCTTTGACCGTCAAGGCAATTGCCATCGCCGACGCGCGCGGCACGAGTTCGATGACCGGCCGTTCAGCGCCCATGCGTCGCGCCGCTTCGAAGACAAGTTTTTCTCCGCTCCACTCCCAGGAAAATATTTTCCACGACCGAGTTCCCTTCTCCGTCCAACAACTGAGCAGCAGACGCCCCTGCGCAACGAACACTTCCAACTCGCGTTGGTTAAGAGCCTGGGAATCACCGTCGGCAATGGTAAGAAACCATTCCACACGAGATTGGAAGAGATCGTTGATGGCGGCGCGCGCTGCTTCCAGCCGCTCGGGCGTGTTTACGCGTTTTGGCATTCAGCAAGCCGGACTTCGAGCAATCGAATGCAGACGAAGCTGTGCAGCGGTCACAGTTCGGCTGTGTTTTTGTGCGGCGGAGTTGAGGGTGATGTTGCGGCTACGGACTTTGGGGTCTGAGATCTCAAATCTCAGATCTCAAATCTCAGACTCAGATTCAGATTCAGATCTCAGATCTCAAAGTTTCAGATCAGATCTCAGACTTTCATATCTCAGATCTCAGATCTCAGATCTCAGATCTCATATCTCAAAGGTCTTAAAACTCGTACGTTCGGCGTTACTTCTACCGTGTGCTACCATTTTCAGTCAATCAGATTTGCACTTTTTCAGTCAATCAGATTTGCACTAGTAAACAGGAAAGTCAGGCGCCGCATTCAGCAATTCGCGTTATAAGCAAATAAAATTTGCGCCTCGGAAAGTATCTCAGAAGATCAATGACAAACGTTTATCTCGCAGCCTCCGTGCGCACGCCAATCGGTCGTTTTGGCGGCACGCTGGCTTCATGGAGCGCGGCTGACCTTGGTGTGGCTGCTGCCAAAGAAAGCATCAAACGCGCCAACCTTACTCCGGATCAAATTCAGCAATCGATTTGGGGATGCGCGCGACAAGCCGGCGGTGGTCCAAACGTGGCGCGACAAATTACCTATCGCGCCGGCATGCCGGAAACTGTACCTGCATTCACAGTTAACCAGGCCTGCGGCTCTGGGCTTCAAGCCATCATGCTCGCGGCGCAGCAAATCCTATTGGGCCGCGCTGAAGTCGTTCTCGCGGGTGGCGCCGAAAGCATGTCGCGCGTTCCCTACTTCGCCGAAGGCGCTCGCTGGGGTATGCGCATGGGCAACACCGAACTTGTGGACGGCATGTATCGCGATGGCTTTAATGATCCGTTGTCCGGGTTGGTGATGGGCGAGACGGCAGAGAACCTGGCGCGCCAGTATCAGATCGATCGCGACGCCCAGGATGAATTCGCTTTGCGTTCCCAACAACGCGCGCAAGCGGCTATCGAATCAGGCCGGTTCGATGAAGAACTCGTGCCGCTAGAGGTAAAGGGCCGCAAAGGCGACACGACCAAATTTGTTCGTGACGAACACTGCCGTTTTGGGACCACCAGGGCGGACCTCGCGAAACTAGGGCCGGTGTTTGCGAAAGATGGAACCGTAACCGCCGGGAATTCTTCAGGTATCACTGACGGCGCCGCCGCCGTTGTGGTCATGAGCGAAAAGGCTCTAAGAGACAGTGGCGCTAAGGCGCAAGCACGAATCATTGATTACGAGGTCGTGGGCGTAGCGCCTGAAATCATGGGCATTGGCCCAGTGCCCGCCGTCAATTCGTTACTCGCGCGCAATCAGCTGACTCTTGACACGATTGATCTGGTTGAACTCAACGAAGCTTTCGCGGCACAGGTGATTGCCTGTGATCGGGAGTTGAAATTCGATCCTGCTCGTTTGAATGTCAACGGTGGCGCGATCGCTTTGGGTCATCCCATCGGCTGCACCGGGGTACGCATCACCACCACTCTCTTGCATGAACTGGAAAAGCGAGGCGCAAAGCTGGGATTGGCCACACTGTGCGTCAGCGGAGGAATGGGGCTGGCTCTGCTTTTGGAACGAGTATGACGGCCGGGCGTTTGCTTTTTCATGTTTCTGCGGGACCAGGCCAACCCCTCATGAAGGCCGTGGCATCCGAAGGAGCACATAAATTTCAACCATGACAGATCCGACAGGCTGTCCTATTTAGAAAGGTTCATTGTGAAGAAAATCAGTTTTACAGCATTCGTCGCCGCGCTCACGTTCGCTTTTGTGCTGCCCGTTGCCAGTTTTGCACAGCGCACTCGCAAACCGGCCAGCGCACAAGCTGGTCCGAGCTCAAGTCTGTTGTCAGCGTTGCCGCCTTCGGACGCCGTGGCAATTGTGAACGTGAACCGCGTGCTCGATGAAGTCATACCCAAATTGTTAGCGGAAAATCCGGCGCGGCTCACCGAAGTTACAAATGAACTAGCCAACTTTAAGACGCAAACGGGTCTGGATCCGCGCGCCTTTGATCAAGTTGCGCTTGGCTTCCGCTACCTGTACCCGGCGGAAGGCATCACAAAGATCAGCACGGTCGCGCTTGTACGCGGCACATTCAACGCCGGTGCGCTCGTTGCCGCCGGACGCCTGGCCGCAAATGGTAAATATTCGGAACAGAAGTATCTGGGCAAGACGATCTATATTTTTAGTCTTGATCGACAATTGAAACTGCTCGGACTTTGGGACATCAAAGTGGGCGAGCTCGCGGTTAGTGCCGTCGATGGCAATCTCATTGCGCTGGGCGAATTGGAAGCGGTGCGTGGCGCGCTTGATGCCAGCCGCGCTCACAAATATGCGAACCCGGAATTAATCGCGCTGGCGAGCCGCGACCCAAATGCTGTCGTTGGCTTTGGCGGGAACTTAACTGACAAGCTGCGCCAGAATTTGAGTGTTACTAATAACAACATTGCTCGCGAACTTACGGCAGTGCGGCAGGTCTACGGAACGTTGGGAATGACGGCGACGGATCTGGAGCTGATGATGGCCGCGCGCACTGTGGATCCGGATTCGGCGCGGAACCTCAGCGACACAGTTGAAGGACTCAAACAGGTTGGCGCATTGTTTGTCGGTCGCTTGTCACCAGTAAAGGGGACCCTGGCGCGCAGCGCTTTGAACAACCTAAAGGTCACAACGCAAGGCAACGAACTACAAATCCGGACGGCGGTGGCCCAGTCGCAGGTGACGCCGCTGATTCGGGGAAATTAGGGAATGAAGTACTGAGTGCTGAGTGCCGAGTGCTGAGTCTGAATCAAAAGCACTCGTTAGCCAAAACAGAAGCGCCGCGATGATGTAATCGCGGCGCTTTTCTTTCGAATGAGTCAATGCCCTATTAGTTACTACTCAGCGCTCAGCACTCAGTACACATCACTCAGTACTCATCACTCATCACTCTTCACTCTTCACTCTTCACTCTTCACTCTTCACTTCGCTCCCCTACTTCGTAGGAAGCGGGATTTGCGGTCGTGGCGCCGGCGCTGCGACGGGTTCATCCTCTTCCATTCCGTTCAGCACATCAGTATAGATCTTGATCTTTCCGGCCTGCTTCATCCGCTGGGTTACCGCCGCGATATAGTCATCAAAGACCTGGTTCTGTCGTTCACCAAGCATTGTCTGAGTTAACTGCTCGCGCTGTTTGGCAAAGTCCGCGAGATCAGCTTCGCTTCGGGACTTGACGCCAACGACGACCCAGTTGTCACCAACTTTCGTCGGCGTCTTTGTTACTTCGCCTGCTTTCAACGCATAGATTGCGTCGTCCAACGCCGGGCTCGTGCCTGCTTTTCCCAGTGGCGAGCCTAATTTGTAGCCGCTATCAGAAGCAACTTCGAAGCCCGCCTTCTCACCGGCCGCTTGCAGTTCCCCTGCTGAGTTCACAGACGCTGCCAGTTCCTTCGCCTTTTGCTCCAGCTGCGATTTGGCGCGTTCTAATTTAACCGCATCCGCGACTTTAGTTTTGACTTCATCAAAGTCAGGAATGCGCGGATCGCGCTTTTCAATCAAAACAGGAATCGCGAATCCGCCCTTGACCCCGGTAAATTGGCCAACGTCGCCAGGGTTATTCAACGGCTCAATAGCTGCTTCAAACTGTTGACTGGCGCCAATGCCTGGAACATCGTCGCCAGGTTTGATGAACGATGTCTCTTTGATCATATCCGCCGGTTTCATGTTGGCTTCCGTGGCAAACTCTTGCGCAACTTTTTGCACATCCTTCGTTTCTTTCAAGAGTGCCTGCGCACGCTGAGCCAGTTGGGAAGCAACTGTATAACCCTTGCGGTTGCGGAGCGAGGCCAGTATTTCGGGTTTGGCTTCCTCAAATGTCTTGGGAACTGCCTCGCCGCGCCTCAGTATGTACCAGTTACCCCCATACTTAATGGGAATGTCAGAAATGTCGCCCGGCTGCATATCAACCGCGCGATCATAAAGCGCATCAACTTTGTTGGGGTTCTTTTTGTACGGGCGAGATAAGTAGCCACCGCTCTTCGCCGTTGCCGCGTCTTCAGAATTGCCGCGCGCCAGATCTGCAAAAACTTTCTCGTTGGTATCGGGACTTGCGGCGCGCGCTTTGTCAATTAGGCTTTTCGCTTTGGCTTCTACCTGCGCGTCAAGATCTTTGCGCGCAACTTTCAAAACTATCTGCTGAATCTTGACGCCGCCTTCTTTTGCTTGTGGCGGTAGCCGGTCGTATTCATCGCGCAAATCCTTGTCCGCGATGGGGACTTTTGCGCCGGCCTTTTCCTGATCGATATAAAGATAGCGAACCTTCTTCTGCGGTTCTAAATAACGATAATCCGTCTTGTGCTGCTCGTAATAAGCCTTGAGCTCGTCATCAGAGAGTTGCATTTTTTCCGCAAGCTTCTCGGGCGAAACCACTACGTAGCTTACGTCGAGATTAGTTTGCTTGCGCTGGTAGTCATCCTGAACCTCCTGGTCTGACACTCGCACCGCAGCGGTCACAAAGGCTTTCAGTTTCTCCATGGCGATTTCGTCGCGCACATTGCGTTCAAATAAATCGACACTGCCATAGCGTGCAGTCACCGATTCTTTATAACGATCAAGACCGACGAATTGCCCCGACGCATCGGAAAACTGTTTGCGAATCTTTTCCGCTACTTCCGCGTCGCTGGCCGCGAGTCCCAACCGGGCGGCCTCCTGCGTTACCACGCGGTCGCGAATCAGGCCGTCAAGGAAGCGTTTATTGCCGCCCAATTGGGCCAAGCTAATGCGGCCGCCAAACATCTGCGTGTAGTTTTCTTTGAGCTGCGCGACCTGGGCCACCGTGATTTCGTCGCCGTTGACTTTGGCGATTACTTCCGTGCTCTTGGAAGGTTCGACGTTATTCGTATTCCTTCCGGGCGCGTAAAAGACGATAAGACTGACGGCCATTAGCACGGCGAAGCCAATGATGATGATGCTGCGCGTGCGTTCCAGCCGTCCTAGTTGTTTGAGCATTATTTCTTCCTCACTTGCAAATGGCGGATTGTAAAGGACGAGCAACCGCACTGCAAATACAGGTGAGGTAGGCGGGAATGTCCTAATTTGCAATTCTCCGTGCGCACTTTGTGCGCTTGGCGTCTTTGCGGTGAGTGTTTGCTTGGGCTTATGCACCGCCAACGCATAGATGGCACCGGAGCTTCGTAGAGAAAGGTGAAACCAGGACGAGCCCAGGGACAAGGGGCTCGGAAGTAACATTCCGTAAGAACCCTACACCCACATTCCGCCATTTTGTTTTCGCTTGAAGCGAATGCTATTTTCTCTTGCGAATGAACTCGATTAGTAGCACGGCGGCCTTATGGATCGGATTCTCGTTATTCATCCTTTTCATGTTGAGTCTGGACCTGGGACTCTTCAATCGACGCGCCCACGCCATCAAGTATCGCGAAGCCGCTATCTGGAGCGGCGTATGGATCTGCCTCGCGTCGATCTTTGCCGCGATCGTTTTTTATTTCCAGGGTTCGTCGCGCGGTTTGGAGTTTGTTACCGGCTACTTGATCGAGCTCTCGCTGTCGGTTGATAACCTTTTTGTTTTCCTGCTGATCTTTTCCTACTTTAAGGTCCCTTCCAAATATCAACATCGCGTGTTGTTCTGGGGTGTGCTCGGGGCACTGGTCATGCGCCTGACGATGATCTTCATCGGCGCGACTCTGATTAATCGCTTCAATTGGATCATTTACATCTTCGGCGCCTTTTTGGTTTACACCGGCATCAAGATGTTCACGCAGGAAGATAACGACTTCCAACCTGAAGACAACGCGCTGGTCCGCTTTGTGACGCGAGTGTTCCCAATGACGCGCACTTATGACGATAAGCACTTCTTCACCAAAATTAACGGCCGGCGCACGGGTACGCTGCTGTTGCTGGTGCTGGTGATCGTTGAAGTGGCCGACCTGGTCTTTGCAGTGGATTCAATCCCAGCCATTTTTGCTATCACCACGAACGCTTTTATCGTTTACACCTCAAACGTTTTTGCCATTCTTGGTTTGCGCTCGATGTACTTTCTGCTGGCCGGAGTGGTGGAAAAGTTTCACTACCTCAAGATCGGTTTGGCCATCGTACTCACCTTCATTGGCGCGAAGATGCTGATAGTGGCGCTCCATATACATATTCCCATCTGGATTTCACTTGTTTTCGTGGCTGTGGTGCTGCTCAGTTCCGTCGTTGCTTCGCTCATCTGGGCAAAACACGCCGACACAAACATCGATGTGGATCTCCCCGAAGACTTTGACTCACCCTTCGAAGACGATGAAGAGGCGCAAGTGGAAGCTGAGAAAGTTGAGAAGGAACCTGAGCAAATCCCTAAGTAATCGCCAGCTAAACAGCCCCAGAAAACGCTTATTGAACCTGCTCTCCCCCCTGTGCTAAATTCCAAATGACGGTCAGAGGCTTGGTAATGAAGGATTTGCCGCTGACTCCGCCCGACTTCTTCACACCTTTGCGCGTCGCCGGCGACTTTGCCCGGAGTTTCCCCGCTTAGACGGCGATTGCGCGTCGTTTGTTTTGCCCCTCAAGTTTTAGCCCAGGAACATGGCCAAAAAATCTCGTCGTTTTGTATTTGATTGGTGGGTAGTCCAAAAGCGGATCGTCTACCTCATCATTCTGATCGTTGCCCTCTGCGGACTCGCCGCGGGAGGGGCGCTGTACGTCTGGAAGTATGGCAACCCGTTGCGAAATGTTGGCGCGGTTACCAAACCTGCTTCGGGCGCGCGCTTTATGTCCTTTGAAGGCGAGGTGCGCGTCATTCGCGCCGCGACTCGCGAGACGATTACGCCGGGCGGCGATACCGAACTCTATCCTGGCGACACCGTGCAAACCATGGCGAGTGGCCGTGCACGAGTGAGCATGGCTGATGGCTCGACCCTGGTCGTGCGTCCTAATAGCACCATCATCATTCGCGACAACGCCACTGAAGATGACGGGAAGAAAACGAACGTGCATGTCGTCGTTGACAGCGGACAAATGTATGTGCGCACTGAGCAGCAGCCGGAGGGTACCAACAACGTAGTCGAAACTCCCAAGACTAAAAACAAGCTCGGCGAACAAACAGGCGCCAGCTTTGGTGTGAACCCTGAAGGTACCGAAGAAATTCGCGTCAACAACGGTGCGATTGAAACTACAAATCGCTCGGGCGAGAAAACAACTCTGCACGGGGGTGAGTACGTATCAGTAAATCCTTCGGGCACGATCTCGCGGCCGCAACGATTGCTGGACATCCCCGCGCCCTCTGAGCCGCGTGATCTGGAACGAGTCTTCGTTGGCGACAACGGTGCAGCGAACATTTCTCTAAAATGGCTACGGCCCCAGTCGGGCACAGCGTCGTTCTATCGCGTTGAAGTCGCAACCTCTCCCTTCTTCGTCGCTGACGGAAAAGTAATCGAACGCGATCAGCTGGCTTCAAATGAATTCACGGCCAGTGACCTGCGACCCGGCACTTATTTCTGGCGCGTGCGCGCGACGGCTTCAAGCGGTCAAACGAGCGATTGGAGCGATCCGAAAAAGTTTATCATCGCGACGCGTGGTACCGGCTCGCGGGTGGCAGTTTCGAACCTCACTGCGGAATTGCTTGGCGGCAATGTCTACCTGGTGCGCGGGCATTCGGAAGTCGGCAACACGATCCGCGCCGCCGGCCGCGACACCCTGGTGCCGAGCGACGGTTCTTTTCAACTCCAGATTACCGCCGCGCCGGGGATGCAGGAGATCGTTGTTGATGCAGAAGATCCGCGCGGTAACAGCAGTCAGTATCGTCTATCGCTTTCGCGCGGTGGCCGCCGCAGTTGAGTATTTTTGGTTTTTGTTATGCCCAGACATGTCATCCTCCTAACTGATGCGCACGAAGCGCCGGCCTATGAGCTTATCGAGGCATTGCGTCTTGCTGGCGTTCAGACGCTGATCGAAGGTTTGCGTGACGTCGAAGCGGAAGCCGCTTTGATCCGCCGTCGCGAGACCGAGAACGTCACCGAGCAGACTCAGGAAGCGCCGCTGGCAGTTCTTTATGAAGTGGTTGCCGGGGCCGACATGGTCGAACTGCACGCCGCCATCGATCACGCAAAGACCTTTTGGCCGGGAACGCCGGTTATTGCCTGTCGCCGGCATGCAATCGGCTTTCATGGGTTCAATGCGCGTGGGATCGATGGCGCCACGCTCAAGCGGCTGGGCTTTCGCGCGATCGCGGACAAGGCCGCGCAGTTGCCGGCGATTTTGCATGAAATCGAAGGGCACGGCGCCACTGGTGAGTTGAGGCTGCCGGCTACGACCAAGCAAGTAGTAGATCCGGGAACATCGCTACCGGCAAAAATGAAAGCAGCGAGCTTGCGTGCCGCATTTGATTTAGTCTCGTCACTGCACTTCATTGGCGACCAAAGCGACGCGGCCCAGGTCGCGCTTACCGGTCTGACTGCGCTGGCGAAAGCCGATCGTTGGACCATCTATATGCTCGCCGACGAGAAAGGGCCCGAGGCGGCAACTTTGGAAGCGATCGCTTCGCTTGCGCCTGGGGACAAAGTGGTGCCTGAGTTGAACGACGACTGGCGTCAGGTGTTACTCGCTGGTGACGCCATCGTATCGATCCATGAATCCAAGGCAGCGAAACTTGCGGGCGCCGGCATGGGTACGATTAGAAAGAAGGAGCGTGGCGAATTCGTGATCGCCCTTCCCCTGATTTGCGGCGAACGCATTCTGGGTGTGCTCGAAGGCAGGCGCGAGCGACGCGCGTATAAGAAATCGGAGGTGGCTTTGCTTGATGCGCTTTCCTTGCCAATTGCATCCGCGCTGGCAAATGCAGTGCGCATCGGGGAAGCCGAGCGGCTTTCGCAAACTGACGATTTAACGAAACTTCATAATGCGCGCTACCTGCGTCAGTTTCTTTTGAACGAGATTCGTCGCGCCCGGCGTTATGGCACCAGCGTTTGCGCTTTGTTTTTGGACCTCGACGACTTTAAACGAGTCAACGATGAACATGGGCATCTTGCCGGCTCGCACGTGTTGATGGAGATGGCGGGCGTCATTCTTTCGTCAATACGCGACACCGACGCCGTCGCCCGTTATGGTGGGGACGAATTTGTAATCGTGCTGCCTGACACCGGAATCGAACTCGCCGGCACAGTGGCCGAGCGCATCCGCGACAAAATTTCGAAACACTCTTTCAATGCCGGCCGAAACTTGAAACTATCATTGACCGCCAGCTTTGGCGTGGCCGCTTTCCCCGAACATGCCTCATCGCCGCAACAGTTGATTTCCTCCGCCGATACCGCCATGTATGAAGCAAAGGCCGCGAACAAAAACTGCGTCCGCTTTTCGCCGCTGCTGCGCAGCAAGGAAGAAAAGTTACTGGCTGAGAACGGCGTGTCGAAATATATTCTCGACGCAGACGAAGGAAAGGCATTTTCCTGATAGCGCAAAGATCGAAGTTCAGGTATCTTTGATCGTTCGGAGTTGGTTGAAGGTTTCCGAGGTAAGTTGTAAGTGGTAAATGGTGTTTGGGCCTCTCCGAGTTTTGGCCCGATTCCCCATCGCCATCAGGTCCGTGGATTACCGCTCACGACTTTCGCGTTGCCACCCGCCGATGTTTTCTCGTTTCATTAAACTGGAAGTGAACAATTAAATGGCTCTTAAATCGATTTTTAGTCTGTTTTCCAGCGATTTGGCAATTGATCTGGGAACGGCCAACACCCTCGTTTATGCCAAGGGTCGCGGCATCGTAGTTTCCGAACCTTCAATCGTGGCCATCAATAAGGTCACCAATCAGGTGGAAGCTGTCGGTCGCGACGCGAAAGACATGCTCGGCCGCACGCCCGGGAACATCGTGGCGATTCGTCCGATGAAGGACGGTGTCATCGCAAACTTTGAAGTGACGGAAAAGATGCTGCAGCACTTCATCCGCAAAGCTCATAACGGCAAAACCTGGGTCAGCCCGCGAGTTGTGATCGGCATACCGTCGGAAATTACGCAGGTGGAACGGCGCGCGGTCGAAGATTCGGCCTATCGCGCCAAGGCCTCGGAGGTGTACCTGGTGGAAGAAGCGATGGCAGCTGCTATCGGGGCCGGACTACCAATCACCGAACCGCACGGAAACATGGTGGTCGACATCGGCGGCGGCACGACTGACATCGCGGTGATCAGTTTGAGCGGCATCGTTTATTCGCGCGCGGTCCGCGTGGCCGGTAACGAGATGGACGAAGCAATCATCTCGTACATCAAACGAAAATATAATTTGCTGATCGGGGAGCGAACGGCAGAAGCTATTAAGATCGAACTCGGTTCGGCATATCCCCTTGAAGAGCCCCTCTCTTACGAGGTGCGGGGCCGGAACTTGATTGAAGGTATACCTAAGACAATCACCATGACGGACGAAGAGGTGCGCGAAGCACTGGCTGATTCAGTCTCGACCATCATCAATGCGGTTCGCGTGGCGCTGGAACGTACGCCGCCCGAACTTTCAGCCGACATCGTGGAACGCGGCATTGTGCTGACTGGTGGCGGTGCTTTGTTGAAAAACCTGGACAAGCGTCTCTCAATTGAAACTGGTTTGCCGGTCTCACTCGCTGACGATCCGCTGGCATCAGTTGTGCTCGGCACCGGCAAAATGCTTTCCGACTTTGATCTGCTCAAACGGGTAAAGTGGGAAAATACGATGACCAGTGGCATGTAAGGGCCGTGAATGGTAAATCGTGAATCGTAAATAGAAATGGTTACCAAGGTTCATCGAAGGCGATTCCGAAGATCATCACAGTCTTAAGTATTTTGTTCAACGATAACTGGTTCGCGATTCTATTACGATTTACGATTCACGATTTACGAACCAATGGCCGCCACCCGCACGCAAAGAGAAATTCGCCAGAAAGCGCCGCTGTGGCTGGCTATGCTGCTGCTCACCAACCTGGTGATCATGGCTGTTGACGCGCGCGACAACAGCACTAAGCAACGGCTCTTTCGAGTCTGGATTCAGGCACTGGCTTCCCCTGTTCAGGGAGTTTCATCGCGCGCCAGCGGCGCGGGCAGTGGCTTTATTCGCGAGATCATGAACTTCCGCAGTGCGGCGGCAGAAAATGCGAAACTCAAGGAAAAGCTTTTTGCCACTGAGTTGCAGTTGCAGAATGCTCGGCAAGCAGCGGAAGAAAACGAGCGGCTAAAAGGTCTCCTCAATCTCAAACAACAAACCGGCTACGACCAGGTAACAGCGCATGTTATCGCGCGCGACTCTTCAGTCTGGTTCAATACAGTGACGCTTGATCGTGGGACTTCCTCAGGTGTTGCTCTCAACATGCCCGTCATAACTGCCGGTGGAATCGTAGGACGCGTTATTGCTGTTAGTCCGGTCACAGCGCAAGTGATGATGGTCACCGACGAGAAAGCTGCGGCGGGCGCGATCGTGGGCCAGCTCGGCGCTTCCGGAGCGCTCGGCTCTGTTCGCGGCACCGGCGAGAGTGGACTGATCGAAATGCGCTACGTTTCCGGATTACAGAAGGTGGAAGTTGGCGATTCAATATTAACGACCGGTCAGGATGGAATCTATCCGCCGGGACTTAACGTCGGAGAAGTTGTCGAAGTGAAACACGGGACTGCCACGCAGCCACACCAGATTTTCATTAGGCCCGGGGCGAACCTGGACGAATTAAAAGAAGTGGCGGTTTTGCTTTATCAGGCGCCACAGCGGCCTGCACCCGAACAGACCCTGCCAAACGTAGAGAAGACTAAGAAACAGTAGAGTTATTGCCAATTTCCGATTGCCAAGTGCCGATTCTTACTGCGACGTCGTGAGCTTCCGAGGGGGAGCGCGTCCTGGAAAGAAACAAATCGGCAATCGGAATTTGGAAATCGAAAATCGTCCATGCCCCAAGTTAAGATCGCAGCTGTTCTCGCGCTGGCAATAATTCTACAATTGTCGTTGCGGGCGGTTTGGCCGCCACTTTCATATATTGACTTTCCGTTGGTGGTGGTTGTTTATATCGCTCTACAACGGCACGCCTGGCAGGCGTTGTTTGTGGCAACGATTGCAGGGCTGGCAGTTGACGCGGCAGGTGGCGGGCTGATGGGCGCCGGCGGCTTTTCAAAAACCTTGACCGCTTACGTGATTTACTTTGCCGCCACCCGAGTCAATCTTGAAAACACACTGCTGCGCATCCCGGTACTGGCCGCTGCGACTGTGCTCGACTCAGCGATCTATGTTTTTTGGCATCGCTCATTGGGATACGCACCCAGCGCTCCTTTCGTGCAGACCATGTCCTATCGACTGATTGCCACTACCGTGGTGGGAACGCTTACGCTTTATATGTTGGACTCGCTATTCACCGCCGGTGGACGCCAACAGCGGCGCGCTTTCGCCTCACGTCGCAAAGGCGCGCGACGAGTAACGGGTTCAATGGGCAGAAGATGAAATGAAGTTCGAAGACTCTTCACAAAACCTACGCGGCCGCATTTGGTTAGTTCAGATATTCGTCGTGCTTTTGCTGACGGTACTTGGCGTCAGACTCTATTACCTGCAGTTGGTACGCGGTCAGTACTACGCCGAGATTGCGCAGAACCAACGCATCAGGCTGCTTCCCATAGCCGCGCCGCGCGGAGTCATCTTCGATCGCGACGGCCATCCGCTGGTCGACTCTCGCATTATTTATAGCGTCATTCTGTCGCGTGAAGATCTGCGCGGCCGCAATCCGCTGACGCTGGTGGCGCCGCTTTCCGATGCGCTTGCGGTTGATGGTGATATTCTGCGCGACCGCTTTGTGCAGATCGCCTCGCAGCCCGCCTTTGAATCAATTTTGGTAAAACAGGACGCGACGCCGGGAGACATCGCCTGGGTCGAGGCGCATGAGCTCGAATACCCCGAGCTGCGTGTCGAGCAACAACCTCAGCGTCGTTATCCGCCGAACGGATTGTTGGCCCACGTGCTTGGTTATGTCGGTGAAATAAGTCCAGAGCAATTAAAGCAGAACAACTTCAAGGACAAGGGACTAAGGCCCGGCGATGTCATCGGCCAAAGCGGTCTGGAGCAGACTTATGACGACTACCTGCGCGGTAAAGACGGCTATCGCAAGGTAATCGTTGATAGTCGCGGGCGCATCCAGGATGAAATCGAAACCGTCGCGCCACAGCCCGGGCAGGATTTAGTGACCACGATCGACTTGGATTTACAGGAAGTCGCTGAAGAACAATTGCGAACGTCAGCCACCAAGCGTGGTGTAATCGTCGTTATGAACCCTAATAACGGCGAACTGCTGGCATTGGCTTCCGCACCCACATTCGATCCTAATCTGTTCTCGGAACGCATTGGCACTCGCGAGGGCCGCGCCGAATATGCGGCGTTGCTGAATGATCCTGACAAGCCGCTAATCAATCGCGCCGTGCAAAGCCGTTATCCTCCGGGCTCGACCTGGAAAGTGCCCATGGCGATAGCCG
>DATAOU010000078.1:0-8026 GCA_036265575.1 Pyrinomonadaceae bacterium | reverse complement strand
GCGTGCATCAGCCCAATTCGCGAACCCAATAGCAATGCTTCGCGCACATCGTGCGTAACAAATACAGCGGTCTTATTCAGACTCTTACTCAGCATCACGAATTCGCGTTGCAGACTCGCGCGAGTCAACGGATCGAGCGCGCCGAAAGGTTCGTCAAGCAAGAGCAATGGTGGGTCGGCAGCGAGGGCGCGCGCTACGCCGATGCGCTGACGTTGGCCGCCGGATAGTTCTGCCGGATAACGATCCGCGAAGTCACGCGGTTCAAGTCCAACCACAGACAACAGTTCGTCGACGCGAGCATTGATGCGCTCCTGCTGCCATCCTTCAAGTGCTGGAACCAACGCGACGTTTTTGGCGATGCTGAAGTGCGGGAAGAGACCGCCTTCCTGAATTACATAGCCGGTGCGGCGGCGCAAACGGATTGGATCCCAGGCAGTCGTTGGCTTTCCTTCAACCAAAACTTCACCCGCATCCGGCAGCAACAGACGATTGATTAGTTTGAGGGTCGTTGTTTTCCCGCAGCCGGATTCGCCCAGCAAGACCAGCGTTTCGCCGGGCGCGACGGAGAAAGTGAGATGAGAAATGATCGGCGCGGCCGCTGAAGCGTGAGAGAAACTTACGTCGCGAAACTCAACCAGGGGCCTTTTGGTACCTTCAGACATTTTTTCGGAAAGAGGATCAAGGACAGCATTTACAAGATGAACAGGATGATGGGAAATACATCAATCCCTCTCCATTCCAATCTTGTCAATCATGTAAATCTTGTCTAAAGGCCACTAGATCGCCAACAGCAAATTGCTACTGAACTGTTGTTTTTGATCCTGCCACGTATGCGCGCGTGTGAAACCGGTCTGCGTCGCCAATTTGCCGATATCTTTGAGATCGTACTTGTAAGAGTTCTCCGTATGAATTTGTTCACCGGCCGCAAACTGTACCTCCAAATCAAGCCTGGTGATGCGCACAGTTTGTTCGCAACAACTTTCAATGTAGATCTCAACTCGGCCAATCTCTTCGTTGTAAACGGCCCGATGTGAAAACGCGCGCAGATCAAAATTACCGCCAAGCTCCCTATTTATTCGGGCCAGCACATTTAGATTAAATGCAGACGTGACCCCGAGCGCGTCGTTGTAAGCAGCTTCCAGCACGCTCCTTTCTTTCTTCAGGTCGGCGCCCAGCAGCAAGGCATCGCCCGCGCGCAAAACCTGGCGCAGCGCGCGCAGAAACTTCAGCGCCTCTTCAGGATCAAAGTTGCTGATGTTCGAGCCAAGAAATAATGCCAGCGTGTGTGTTCTCTGTTCTTTAGCTAACTCAGCCAGCGCCGCAAAATAATCGGCCGCATAGGCTTCGATGTTCAGGCGTGGGTAGGACTGCAACAGGATGCGCGAACTGTTCTCAAGTGCGGTAGCCGAAATATCTACCGGCATGAAGAGCAGCTCAGGTTGTTTTCTCAGCAGAGCCTCAATCAGCAGACGTGTTTTCGAAGCGCTGCCGCTGCCCATCTCGATTAATGTTGTTGGACCGGCGACCGTGGCCACTATCTCGTCGGCATAGCGCAACAGTATTTCGTTTTCAGCACGAGTCAGGTAGTACTCGGGCAACAAACAAATCGCTTCGAATAGTTGGGAACCAAGTTCGTCATAAAAATATTTTGGCAGAAACCGCTTGGGTTGAGTTGTCAGTCCGCGCCGCACGTCCTCAGCGAGCCCTGCCAGCGGATCGCGCTTGACCAGGTTGCGGATGAACAACTTCTCTTGCTTCGCTTGAGGCGTATGTGCCATCAGTCGCCGGTTTCCAGCACCGCTGCGGTTAGGTCCGTTCCAGAACTAAAGGGGTGGGCAAGCATGATAGCCGATCATTTGCGATTATCAATAATTTAGGCCGCTCGCGGCCCGCTTGACCGCTGGCTTGTCGCTCCGGCAAGATCCCAGCGTTATGCACTACCTGAATTCCCTCGCGGCAGTTCCCCGTATCAAAAAAAACTTTATCGGCGTAGCGCTGATGATCGCTTGCCTGGGCGCTCACGCAGCGGCGCAAAGCTATCGTCATGAAGTGGAAACAGGCGATAAAACTTCGGTTTCCGTGAAGAGTCGCAATGGTCGTGTCAGCGTAATTGCTACCGATGACCAGGTAAAGAAAGTCTCAATCGAAGCTTCTTCCGCCGGCGCCGCAGTGGATCAAACTGACGTACTGACCATAGCCAAGGGCGGCGACGTTAACATCACTGTTCGCGATCGGCGTGAGAAAGATCGCATCGACCTTGTCGTACGCGTGCCTGCTCGCACGAAAGTAAAAGTCGAAAGCGAAGCGGGCGCCGTTGATGTAGTGGGCAACCTGGAATCAGCCGAAGTCAGCACCAACACCGGAACGATCCACGCCGACGTGCCACTCGACGCACTCAAATTCAATTTTATGTGGAGCGCCAGCCGGCCACGCTTTTTAAGCGACGTTGAGTTACCAAAGGTAAAAGAAAAAGCCGCCGGCATCTTCATGATTTCGGGGAAGCTGGGAGAGAAGAAACAGGATAAAGAAGAAAGAGTGCGGCTCGAATTTGTGACGCAGCGCGGTGTGATTCTGCTTAACGTAGATCCGGCGATGGTTCCACCCGACTTGCGTGAGCGTCCGCTCACCGAAGCCGCTAAAGCGATTGTTCGTAGCGGTGATAGCCAATTGACCGATGCTATTCGCAAGGTATCGCCGAAGATGTTTGGCGACTACGCGAACACCCTGCCGCCACCCGAGAAGCAACCCGAACTCGTCAAACGCTCAGCGCCCGGCCAGTTCGTCAGCGCGTTGTCGCCGCAGTTGATGCGCTTCAATGCCAGCGTCACAGATCGCAATGGTCGCGCTATCGGTGGCATGAAGGCTCCTGACTTTACGGTTTACGAAAACGGCGTCGAACGCGAGGTTAAACAGGTCACGCCCACCAATGAGCCTTTTAATCTAATTCTTCTTCTCGACGTTTCCGGTAGTGTTGAGGAACGAATCGACTTTATTCGCAAGGCCGCGCGCGATTTTCTGAAGACGGCCAGCCCGCAGGACCGCATTGCAATCATCAGTTTTCGCGATGACATTCAGGTGATTTCCGACTTCACTACCGACCGCAGTCTGCTGTCAAAAAAACTCGAGGACATTGATGCGGGCGGCGCCACCGCGCTTTATGACGCGCTGGGCTATGTGCTGGCAGATCCGGTTAAGAGACTGCGCGGCGAACGAACCGCCATCGTGATTCTTTCCGACGGCGACGACAACAGATCGTTTGTGCCTTTTCCGGCAATTCTCGAAGCGCTGATCGAGTCGGGCGCTCTCGTCTATCCGTTGTACATTCCTTCAGGTTTGATTCCGGAAAGCAGCGTGCCCAAACCCGAAGTGACAATCGATCCGCTGCGGACTCGGTATCTGACGTTGACGACACGCGCTGAAGAAGAGGGTCAAAAACTCGCGCAGGCATCAGGCGGCGTTTACTATCCAGTGCACCGGCTCGAAGATTTGCAGCGCGCCTACGATGACGTGGTAGTCCAACTCCGCACCGCTTATACGATCACCTATGCTTCCAACGCTCGTTCATCGGTCAACCCGCGCGTGCGCGTGCGCGCAAACCGTGACGGCGCGTCTGTGCGCTTGAGTCCGGTTGTAGGCGTCGCAAATCCTTAATTGCGTGAGTCTATTGCGCTGATTAAGCGTAGCCGGAGACTTGCATAAAACCAAAATAATGCTTGGCCGCGGACGGGTTTACTTTTCATCCCTCATCCTTCATCCTTCATCGCTGCATGTCGCAACCACTCTTCAATTCCCTTTTCGATGAGGTTGAGCGGCGGCCGCTGTCTGTAAGCGAGCTGACCGAGTCGGTGCGCAAAGCGATCGAAGCACGCTTCGCCTCCGTCTGGGTTGAAGGCGAAATTTCAAACTTCAAAGCGCATTCATCCGGACACTGGTATTTCACGATCAAGGACGAAGGCGCTCAACTGCGCGCCAAGTGTTTTCGTTCCGCCAACAGTCGCATACGGTTTCGTCCCACCGATGGCTTGCACGTGCGTGCCCGTGGGCGCTTGTCGGTTTATGAAGCGCGTGGCGACTACGAGATGATCGTTGAAGCGCTCGATCCGGTTGGCGCTGGCGCTTTGCAAGTCGCTTTTGAACAACTGCGCGATCGGCTTCAGTCTGAAGGTTTGTTTGCAAATGAACTAAAGCGTCCGCTGCCGGTTTTTCCGGGGCGAGTCGGCGTGGTCACTTCGCCCACCGGCGCCGCCATTCGAGATATCCTGAATGTGATCTCGCGACGCACACGAACTGTTCATGTGCTCTTTTCGCCGGCTCGCGTGCAGGGAGAGGGCGCCGGCAGCGACATTGCGCGGGCCATCAAGCTAATTAACCAGCATCATGCGAATGCACAGCGAGACGGACGTCGCCATGATCTTGTGGACGTGCTGATCGTTGGTCGTGGTGGTGGCTCGACCGAAGATTTGTGGGCGTTCAATGAGGAAGAAGTTGCACGCGCAATCCGGGCCTCGGCGATTCCGGTCATTTCAGCGGTAGGTCATGAAACGGATTTCACCATAGCCGACTTTGTCTCTGATCGACGGGCGCCCACACCATCTGCCGCCGCTGAGCTGGTCGCCACGCGCGAGGATCAAATGTGCGCGGCGATTGAGCAGTTAGGGCAAACGCTGACGCGCTTGATTCGTTATCGCATTGTAAATGCGCGGTCACGGGTGCAGGAACAGGCGCTGTCTCATGCCTTTGCGGAAGTGCGGGGCAGACTGCGCGACGCAGCGACGGCAACAAGTTCCGCGCAGCACCGTCTCCAGATTTTGCTAAGCGAAGTGTTGCGCGATGCGCATCTGCGCGCGGATTCGCTCAATCGCGCTCTTGAGCCGGCACAGCTTCGCGCGCTGCTTCGCGAGGCGCAAGTCCGCTTTGATTCGGCGTATACTGGTTGCACAACGGCAATTGAAAGTCAGATTGCGGGAGCCGAAAAGCGTTTCGCGCTGGCAACGGCATCGCTTGATGCGTTGTCGCCGCTGGCTGTATTGCAGCGTGGCTATGCAATCGCACAACGCGAGGATGGGATGCTCTTGCGCGACGCGAACTCGGTTTCGATTGGTGAATCAGTGCAGGTGAGACTGGCGCAGGGAAGAATAAAGGCCAAAGTGGAAGCTACGGACGAAGCATAGGGTGGAGAAGCTTTCGGTAAAAACTCTCAGCCTTAGCTACGGCTATGCCGCCGGATGTGAGCCGGTGGCTATGCCCCGCCGTAGAGTTGCCCTCTAGTTTTTTTGGGCTACGCCCTCATCCGCCGGCATCCGAAAGGCAAGGTTTGGATTAGGGGCGCAGCCCCGGAAATAATTCGTCTCGTGCCGGCGGGGCAGAGCCGCCGCCGCACATCAGGCGGCAGAGCCGGAACGTACGTGGCCTATGACATCCGGGCGGGAGTAAGCCGGGGACCAGCGAACCCCTGTGAGATCTTCTTAATCAAAATGAAAAACGAACAACCACAAAGTTTTGAAGCATCGCTCGAAGGCCTGGAAGAAATCGTACAGCAACTCGAGGGCGGAGACTTGCCGCTTGAGAAAAGCCTGGAGCTATTTGAGCAGGGCATCAAACTCTCACGGCAATGCCAGGAACGTCTTAGCCAGGCCGAAAGGCGTATCGAAGTTTTGCTGCGCGACAATCAGGGTCGTCCAGTAGTCAGCGCGTTTGAAGATGCGAAAGTGAACTCCGGCACAGGCAACAGCAATGATGAAGATGCATTCTGAAACGCCTGGTTCCGCGCGCACAATCCCTTTGCCCGAGTTCCTGGCCCAGGCGCGCACGCTGGTCGACAGTCATCTCGATCTACATCTGCCCGCCGAATCAGTCTCTCCCACAAACATTCACGCTGCCATTCGTTGGAGCGTTTTCGCCGGCGGAAAACGTTTTCGCCCCGCGCTGCTGCTCGCCGTCGGTGAAACTTTTGGTGCGCCGCGCGAGTCGCTCATCGCCAGCGCGTGCGCTTTAGAAATGATCCACACTTATTCGCTGGTCCATGACGATCTGCCCTCGATGGACGACGACGATCTGCGTCGCGGCCGGCCCACCTGTCACGTGCATTTTGGCGAAGCCACCGCGATTCTCGCCGGGGATGCGTTGCTGACGATGGCATTCAAGACCGTTGCCGAAGATGACAAACTGCCCGCCATCACGCGGGCCCTTTTGATTTCGGAGATCGCCACTGCGGCGGGCACCCCTGACGGCATGGTCGCCGGTCAAGCCTACGATCTCGAAGCAGAAGCACGAACAGTTTCGGCTGCGGAGCTGGAAACAATTCACCGTTTGAAGACTGGCGCCTTGATTACTGCCGCGGCCCGCTGCGGCGCAATCATTGCCGGTGCGTCCGCGGTCGCGCTGGCAGCGGTTACGGATTATGCCCGCCAACTTGGCTTGTTATTTCAAATTACAGACGATCTGCTCGATGTGACGGCAACTGCGGAAGAACTTGGCAAGACGCCGGGCAAAGATGCGCGCTCGCTTAAAGCAACGTATCCGGCGTTGCATGGAATCGAAGCCACTCGCACCTACTTGGCGAGCACACACGCTGCGACTTGTGAACCGCTGCATCGCATCGATCGGCCAACTGATTTGCTGCGAGCCATCGCCGATTTCATTCTCGAGCGCGAAGCTTAATGTAAAGCAAACTGTTCGTTTGTGGTGTTCGCCAGATTCGACTTGAGCTGTAAAGCAAACTAAGAGTTTGCTACGACGACCGAAACAGATTTATGAAAACCAAAATTACCTTTGTCTTAATCTTCGCAATCGCTTGCGCGGCCGCGTGCAACAAAACTAAACCAGCAGCTCCATTCGACGCAGCCGCTTACCAAACCGAAATCGAAAAATGGCATACGAACCGTGCCACTAATCTGAAAAAGGAAGACAGCTGGCTAACACTTGTTGGTCTTTACTGGTTGAAAGAAGGTGAGAACAAGTTTGGCGCCAACCCCGCGAACGCGGTCGCACTGCCAGAAGACAAGGCGCCGGACGTTGCCGGTTCGTTTTGGCTGGACAAAGGCCACGTGCGGCTCGCTGCCCTGCCCGCCGCGAAAATGACCGCAGACGACAAGCCTGTCACCGAACTCGATCTCAAAGATGACAACGATGACAGTGGGCCAACAATCCTCAAAATGGGCACGCTGATCATCAACATCGTCAAACGCGGAGATCGCATGGGTGTGCGAGTGAAAGACTCGCAGGCTGCTGCGCGTTTGCAGTTTAAGGGGCTTGAGTACTTTCCCACCGATCCCAAGTGGCGCATTGAAGCGCGCTTCGAACCCTATCAACCCGCAAAGGTAATTCCAATCACGAATGTGTTGGGCATGACGGACAATGAGACATCGCCCGGCGCACTGGCATTTGAGGTGGACGGGAAAACCTATCGTATCGATCCGATTTTGGAAAAAGGCGAGACTGATTACTTCATCATGATTGCGGACGAGACTACCGACCGTGAGACGTACGGCGCGGGGCGTTATCTTTACGTGTCACCGCCTGATACTTCGGGAAAAGTCGTGATCGACTTTAACAAAGCTTACAACCCACCATGCGCGTTCACTGCTTACGCAACGTGTCCGCTGCCACCGCGGCAAAACCACTTGCCGCTGCGCATCACTGCCGGCGAGAAGAAATACGCGGGCGGCGCGCATTGATCCGGGCAATGCATTCGGCGATGACGGTCAAGTTAATAGTTCATGGTGCTACCAGTCAGGGCTCCGGAGGAGCCAAACGTTTATAGCGGTCCAGTCATATAAAGATTCTTCGCGGTCAGCCCATACGGCTATAACGTTTCGTTCCTAACGGAGCGACGTTCGCTGTGCTAAGTTTTTCGGAGAAAGCTTTTGGGCGGCGATGAAGACCTTAGGCGCCCGCTTCACCGGATCGAGTCTTTTTCCTCAGTATCGCAGCTGAAATCAGAGTCATAATCAGTCCGACAGGCAGTGGCTCGATAAATGCGAGGGCAGCGTTGATAAGCGGATTGTCCATCATCCCTTTTAAGTTC
>DATAOU010000077.1:0-21404 GCA_036265575.1 Pyrinomonadaceae bacterium | reverse complement strand
AGGAACATTGGATAGTCCTTAACTTCGTGGCGCATGTTGGCAACGATAGTTACGAATCGCCGCGAGGAGTCTCCCAGTCCAAGTGCGACGAGCGCAGCTTCCCTGGAGGAAGATTGATTGGAGACGACTCGATTGGGATCGAAGCCGTTGTAAATGACAGTTATCTTCTTTTTGCTAACACCTTCCTCAATTAATTTGCTTTGCACGGCTCTAGAGTTAGCGACGATCTGGTGGGCCAACGCATAGGCTGCGCGTTGCGCCTGCTCTTGCGCGCGGCTGCGCATGCCGCTGGTTTCACGGCGTGATGCGAGCAGTACCGAAACACCAGCGAGGCGTCCGGCTGCCATGCCAAAAATATTAGTGTAGAAATCGTGAGTGTGGAGTACGTCAATTTTCAGTCGACGTAGGTCTCTGGCAAATCGGCGAAGCTGACGTAGCGCGTTAGCATCATAAAAGCTGGTCAAGGGGTAACACAGGATTTCCCCCAACTTGAGATCCGCGACTTGCGAGCGCAATACTCCGTCAGTTTTCAAAGCTGCAAGAGATACCTGATAACGTCCGCTGTCGTGCAACAAACGAGTCAGCTGCAGCGCTTGTCGTTCAGAGCCGCCCTCGTTGAAGCTGTCTACAAGTTGAAGAATGCGTGGCTTCATTTTTTGATATCAACGTACTGCCGGTGCCAAAGCTCGAGCATCAGTAACGCCCAAAGTGCCATTGAATGATCGCGTCGTCCGCGTTCATGTTCGTCGAGCATTACCGATACATACTCTTTCGTGACGTAACCCCGTTGGGTCGTTCTCGGATCGTTCAGCGTACCGCGCATCCGTTCGCGCAATTGCTGGTTGATCCAATGCTGAATGGGAACACCGAACCCCATTTTTGGCCGATTCAGAATTTCGCTCGGCACGAGGTCGGCAATTGCTCGCTTGAACAGATGTTTGGTTTCCGTGCCCATCATTTTCAGGCCCGCCGGAATACGTGTGACGAATTCGATAAGCTTGTGATCGAGCAATGGCACACGGGCTTCCAGCGAAACGGCCATGCTCATGCGATCAACTTTTGTGAGAATGTCGCCGGGAAGGTAAGTCTTGCTATCTATGTAGAGAAGCGAATCGAGCTCAGCATTCGTTTTGACGTTGCCGCTGAGTTCCTGAAAGTATGCGCGCAGGTGACTGCCACTTCGAAGTTGATCGCTGAAGTCCGTTGTATAGAGTGCACCTTTATTCAGTCCGCTGAAAACGGAGACGTTGTCGAGATACCGTGTGATTGGATCCAGCGATACATTGTGCAGGTAGTTTCTTCCCCAGGCACTATGCGGTAAGCGCTGGCTTAAGGGGTTCATTAATCCCTCACGCACGAACCTTGGCAGCAAATCGAATTTCCCGCGCTGTTGCTCCGTGAGATAACGCGTGTAACCAGCAAACAACTCATCGCCGCCGTCGCCGGTCAGTACGACCTTCACGTGTTCGCGCGCCAGCTTGGAAACAACATAGGTTGGAATTGCAGAAGAATCAGCGAATGGTTCATCAAAATGCCAGGCGAGTTGATCGACGACCTCGCAGATGTCCGGTGTGACGAGAAACTCATGATGCTCAGTCTGAAATTTTTCGGCGGTAAGCCGCGCGTATTTCAGTTCATCAAAACTGTCTTCGTTAAAGCCGATGGAAAATGTCTTAACCGGTTGGTCCGATTGGCGGGCCATGAGACCGACTACGGTGCTGGAATCGACACCTCCCGAAAGAAAAGCGCCCAAGGGCACGTCAGAAACAAGTCGCAGCTTCACTGACTCTTCAAGCAGTGAACGCAATTCATCGAGGTAGTCCACCGCTCGATGACCATTGCCGTTCGTGCGGTAGTTAAAATCCCAGTACCGCTCAACCGACAAGCGACCACCGGCAAACGTCAGGTGATGACCGGGCGAAAGTTTTTCAACGTTCGTGAAAATGCTCAGCGGATCGGGAACATAACCAAGCGAAAAGTACGCGTCGAGCGCACGGGGATTCGTGTTGCGTTCGACATCCGGATGTTGCAACAGAGTCTTTAATTCCGAACCGAAAACAAAAGTGCCACTGCGGGTAATGGAATAGTAGAGCGGCTTTTTGCCCACTCGATCTCGCGCGATGAAGAGCTTCTCTTGCCGTGCGTCCCAGATTGCAAAAGCAAACATGCCCCGCAAGTGGTCCACGCACGACGCCCCGAACTCTTCATATGCGTGGACGATCGTCTCAGTGTCGGAATTCGTTCTGAATTCGTGGCCGCGTGATTGCAGTAGGCTTTGCAGTTCGCGGTAGTTGTAGACTTCACCGTTGAAGACGATCGTTACTGAACCATCTTCGTTAGAAATCGGTTGATGTCCACCGCTGAGATCAATGATGGATAAGCGACGCATTCCAAGCGCGACGCCTGGTTGGACCAATACGCCTTGATCGTCGGGACCGCGGTGCGTGATAACTTGGCACATGCGGTCAAGAATCTGCGCGCGCTTATCCGCGCCGTGCGTTTTGACTGCGTCCCATTGATCTATGAATCCTGTAATGCCACACATAGGTTTATTTAGCAGGCGATCCTTTGAGAGGCTCGGGTAAGAGTTCGGCTAGGCGAGTAGTGCGGTTGGCAAGTAATTCAGACTGACTGTCGAGCGTCTTATCTTTGTTTTCGGGCTTTAAGAGCAGGATTGAATTCCTGACATCTGCCAATGCTCGACGGCCCGAAGGAATCATTAGCAAAACTAGCAGGTTCGTCATGACAATGAGACCGCCGCATACAACCAGTCCGAGCAGCGGATTTTCTAACTTGAAGAAATGTCGAAAGGCCAGGCAGGCGAAGATTCCCACCGTCGAGGAAAGCACGAAGGGCATCAGCAACTTATAAAAATCTTTGGTACGCACTGGGCCCTTGCGGCCTACGAACCAATACATCAGTGGCTGGGTGATCAAGATGCGAGCGAGCGAGTAGGATGCGGCGACGCCTGTCGCGCCCCAGGGCAAGCCCACGACTATCGAAAGTATCGAAAGAGGCGCACTAATTATTGACCAATGAAGGAGATCCCGGCCGCGTCCCTGGGTCACCAGAAGTGAGCCGACAGTATTTAGAACTGGCTGGATCAGTCCAGCCAGACCCATGAAGACAAGGATGGGTGCGGCGCCTCTCCACTGAGCACCAAGGACGATTCCAACCAGCCAGTCCGACGCCACGATTAGCAAAGCGACGACTGGCATTACCAGCATCAGAACCTTCTCCATGATTCGCAAGTAAGCCTTGCGATAGCGTTCAGGAGAATCAGCAAGTCTGCTCAGCGCCGGCACCGTCACTGCCATAACCGGTTCGTGCACCTGATCAGTTGGCAGCCCAACGAGCTGCGCGGCTTTGTTGTAGAGGCCTAATGATTGTGCTCCCCAAAACCTTCCAATGAGCAAATTGTCAGCATTCTTGGAAAAATAGTTCACCGTCCCATAACCCGTGATGTTTCCTCCGAAGCTCAGCATCGATCGCACGCCCGAGTTGCGGCGCGGTAACCCGGGGCGCCAGCCACAAAGCGTCCATACCAAAATTGCGTCTATGGTAAGCAGCGCCAGTTGGCTAAAGACCAGAGACCAATACCCGAAGCCATACCAGGCGAAGAGGATACCGACGACGTACCCACCCACCATCGCAGTAAGGGCAACCGCGCTGAGTGCAAGAAATCTCATCTGACGTTTTAACAGCGCTTCATGCTGTACCGTGAGACCGCCAATTAGAAAACCGATTGCGCTTACAATCGCGATCAACGTCAGACGCGAGTCGCCGTAAAACCAAGCGATCACCGGCGCCAGCAAAACCATTGCCAACATCGTGATTACGCTCAAGGTTAGATTGACCCAGAACAGCGTGCTTATCTGCTCGGAAGTTATTTGAGACTTCTGTACGGTGGCAGTGGCGAGACCCAGGTCCTTGAACATCACGATAAAGTTCGTTGCGACCGCCACCATTCCAATTAGGCCGTAGTCCAAGGGACTTAACAATCGCGCGAGGATTGCAGTGGCGACAATGCTGACAGCAAACTTCATCCCGTGTGACGCCATCGTCACCACACCACCACGCGCGGTGCGTCCGCCCAAGCTGTCCATTAGATGATCGGTGCGGAAGAATCGTTCAGAGCGGTTGGATCCGCCCTGTGTCGAGGCTACCGGCGATGGTGGTTGGTCAAGCTTCATTGAAGTGGTTTGCGCCGCTGATTACGGTCTCCGAAGCAGAATGGCCACGGTTCTTTCTTCACTGTCACCATCCACGTACGTGGCAACCGGTCCCAGTTCGAAATTTGCAATTGTTCTCAATTCGGTGAGGTAAAACTCGAAATCTTTGTAAGTTTCGCCTTCGTGCCCTTCATAGATCATGAACGACCATGGAATGTCTCTTAAGCCCTCAAGCCAATTGACGTGACCACGAATTGCTAAGTAGGAAATCGCACAGCCGGCGAGCGAGCGAGCAACATGCTCGGGCACGTCAGTCATCATTGATTGAGTGGGCGTTATATCGCCGGGAGTAGTTGAGAAACGGGTGCAGCCTAGAGCTAACAACATTCGTTCCGTATGAAGTGTGGTAGTGGCCCGATCCCACCCATGACACCACTTGGCTCCTAACTTCAGATACTGCGCCATCATCATTCCGATGTTGCAACCAACATCCAAAACGACGCGGTCTGCTACGGTCACATTTGCTTCCCTAAAAAGCCGGACCAGCGTCTTCATCCGGTTTCCGACATCACGTTTTGCCGGAAGACTGACACCGGGCACCGACTGGTAGAGATAACGTCCACCGCGCAGCAGCGCAGTGTCTCCAAAATGTGTCTGCTCGCCGGCCTCGGTAGCCAAACGCGTTAAGAAGTTCTCGTAATCGCCGAGCAGAAAATTCTGAAAATCGATGTAGCGGAACTGACCGGCGCTATCCACTAGCGCATTATTTCCACAAGTCGGACATTCGAATTCGGGATCGTCGAAACCTTCCGGAAGGATTACCTTGACGATCCCCTGGTCATGAAGCGCGCGAAGCATATCGACGCCCGCTTTGCACTGTTCATAATTCGGGGAATTGTTTCCTACGTCCTGAATTACATAGGCGGTCCAAAACTGTTCGCCATATTGCAGGTTGACGAGGTCATAAAGCCGCGGACCAATCCCCATTGCATAAAGAAAGTTAGCGACAAGAGAAAGGTGTCGGTGCCCATGGACCATGCCTAATTGGATCTTGCTGTCCCCTTTTGCCCGGCCAAGGAGGTAGCCACTCTGATCAAGTCCACCCGGTCTCTTCATAAGCTTGAGACCTGCGTCAGCTGGATAACAATCAGCTAGCGATTGGAACGAAGTGCCTTTTAATGATGGTGGTGGCAAATAAACAGCGTGCGAGCCTTCACGGTATGAAGTGCCCATTGACCGCACATATTCAAGCAACGAGACCCCAGCGGGCACATTTGAAACGACTACGGTTCGTGGCGACTGAACAGGCAGTTGTTCCTGCCAACTTGTATGCTTACCAAAACTTTCTTTAAGCAGACGACCAACGCCGACGCGGCGAATAGTTCGTAGTTCGGAGCTCAACTGATCCTTTGTCTTACCTGCGGCTGCGTACGTAGCTGGAAAATTTATCGCCAGCCAACCTTGAGAGGAGAGCTTAGCGGCTTGCTCCACTAGCTGCCGAGCACCGCCGAAATTTTCGAAGGCCTTCCTACCTTCAGCAGTTAATGACCAATGGTTTCGCTCGGCTGACAGCCAACCGGCTTTGATTGGACCAACACACGAGAAAGTAAAGTTTTCAAACGAAGACAGAACAGTGTTGCCGTTGCCGTTGCTATTTGGGGCGTGAAGGGAGTGGGTTAGTTCCTCCCACAGTTCATTGCTGGACAGACCTTGTGGATGTTGCGCAAGTATTTGAAATACTCGCTGCACAGTTATTGCCAGTTTTTGTTTATTAGACATTCTCATGCGGGTTCAGTTTTGGCGGTATCGTCTAGGTCCTCGCGGTTAAGGAGACGATGCAGACAAAAGGCATAAGCGACCAGGTAATAGACGTACCACTGGTAGGCAACCGAGGCGAAAAAACTGACAACCATGTAGCCAACCAAACTTGCCTGTAAGCCGATCGCCAGATAATGAAGCGGTGGTTTCCGCTTTCCAATCCGGGTTGCGTGTTCAATCCTTCTCAAACGCCCAAGAGGCGTCAGCAGGAAAGCGAGATAGATAATCAAGGCGCCGAGACCCATTTCAGATGCGACTTGCGTGTAGGCATTGTGGGTAGCCTTGTTCGAGTTTGAGTAAAGAATGTAATTGTCCATACCCACACCAAACAGCGGGTGGCGGGCGGCAATGAAGATTGAATGCTTCAGATCGTCGGTGCGAGCGATGGCCGAGTCGTCATTGGTGGTCGAGATACGACTGCGGTAAGCACCTGGCGCTAGAGCAATCGCCGCCAGCATTATGGCCAACGCGATGCCACCAAAAATCACACGATTGCGGCGCGCGAGTTTCCAAACCATAAACGCAATCACGCACATAAAGCCCAGGAAGCCGCCGCGTGAGAATGTGGCAACCAAACCTGCAGTCAGGAACAAAGTACAACTTAGATAAGCTATTTTCTTCAGAAGACCCCGCGAACCGATCATCAGAACCATGCTAATCGGAATCATGGTCACTAGATGGAGTGCCAGGTCGTTCGGGTTACTGAAGAGTCCTCCGATCAGTCCAGCAATGCGACGCCCTTCCAGCGCCAGGTGGCCACGTAAGTAATCCGTCAGTGCCGCCACACTCAACACGCAACTAGACAACAACACCAGCAGGATCAATGCTCGCAAGCGCTTCTCAGTACGCAGCACATTAACCATCACGATGAAAATTAATACGACCTTGCCGAACTCAATGAAACTTTGCAGGGCTCTTGCGGGCTCAAGAGCAAAAGGAACCGAGAAGAGGCCTGTAAGCAAGAAGAGAAACCCCAACTTAACTTCTCGGGGCTTGGCGGTAAGGCGGTTTTCCAGGCCAAGCTGAGTGGGAACAAACACGGCAAGCGTTGCGAGAGCTGCAGCTAACGCGCTTTTGGATAGCCAGGAAAGCGACGGGAACAATTCGTAAGGCCGAAAATAGACGAGAAATGTGAAGACAAAGAGTCCGGCGAAACTCAGACCATGTCCGCTTTTCGCGAACCGTTCTTCTGTTTTCACTGCACCTTTGTGTAATAGTCGCGGTGCTCTAACTTCTCCTGATCTGGCGGATGGAACGACCTCCAATTGAATCGGAACAGCCGAGTTCGGCAAGCGGCGACCACGATGCCAGGTATCCACGACTGGCGCTGGTAGTCGTCTCAGGCGCGGCGATGCTGACACTGGGTCGTAGTCATCAAGTTGAAATTTCTTCGACATCATCTAGCTCGTTTTGCCGTCTATCGTTAGTCTGCCTGGTGACTAATCTTTACCGCTGAAAATCAAAAGAAGCTGCTACGCTGAAAGCGCCGCAGCCTCGAATCACTTACACGCACGAATTCCGAAAAATGGAATTTAAACTGCGACCTCGTTTTCCTCGCTCGCCAACACAAGTTCCCTAACGCGCTGCCGTAACGCGCCTTCAAATCTCCTGGCCTCTTCAACCTCCGAGAATGAAAGCGCGCGCAGCTCGGTCTCGATTCGGCGGCGATAGTCGGATACTAGCGAATCTGACACTCCCAGGACGGCAGCAACTTCCAACTGTGTCGACTGCGTGGGGCTCAAGTAACAGTGCCACAAGACTCCGAGAATGCGGTTGTACTGCTTGAGCTTCCCGCGCACGGTGTCATTGAGGTTCTCGAGGAAGTGATCCACAAATCCGGCGGCCTCGTTTTCCGATTCGCGTCTCAATAGGCCCTGCTCGGGATTCTCGTGCTTGTCGACCGGCTCGAAGTGATTACCTTCACCATCATTGTCGTCACCATCCAAAGGCACCAGGTAAATGTCCATGACCGGCAGCCGGGACATAACCAAGCTTCTCAGTGTTCGGACATCAACCGGCGAGTCTACCGCGTCAAGAACAGATACAATCAAATCCTCAAGATCGGAGTTAGTAATGACCACTTGCGAGTCGCCCGTGCAGCCAACCATGCGAGTGTCGCGTGCTCGCACCGGAATTATGTGCACCCGTTGTTCGACATCATGCGAGTCGCGACGGCGTTTCTCATCCACCCATTCGCTAAGACCATAAACGCGATCGGCGAGCCGGCGATGCGGTTCATCGCCAGTGCCACTCGTATCAAAGCGGCGGAAATTGGAGCTCGATTGGATCAGGGTTGAGATGCGACGGGCTAGCCGATAACTTTCCGGATGGCGTTTGCGCAATTCGGCAGTAAGAAGATTCGTAAGTTCGATCTGTCCAATTTCGCACTCGATTTCGTAGTCGGTCATCTCGGTATCGAGATAGTGCTCAAATCGGTTCTTACTTAAGAGTTGAACGAAGAGCTCTTGAGTAAGGTCCGTATAGGCGCTGCTGGCACCTTCTTCAACGAGCAGTCCTGCGCTGCGCGAAGCTCTCACCAAAGGATGGTGTGAAACGATGCGATGGAGTTCTGACCACAACCGGCTCACATCTGAGCACCGCAGACTTTCAACCCATTTGCCACTCTTGGCCATTCGCTCAGCAGTACGTTTCGCACGGAGCGAGGTCGGCGCCGGACTGGCGGTGGTCAAATCAACTTCTTTTGCTACTTCGCGGCTTAGAGATTTCACAACAGTTTTTTTCGATCTGGCGGGTGGACTTTGGATTCGGAGGGAGAGTTCTCGCTTTAGCGCAATTTGTCTATCCGTCGCAGGTCTTGGAAGAGCTGATACGACTGAGAAAAAGTGGTAAGGCGGTGGATTATTCTTTACGGAAAAGAATCTTCGCTAGCGAATGGGGGCTATTTTGTAGGTCATTGATTTTGCCCGGTATTCCTGAGAAGACAGGCGGGCTGGCCCTGGAACGAGCGTCAAAGAGCAGGAACTCTTTGACTTGACGACGAGCATCTTAACAACAATATTGAGGTTGAGCAACAAGTTTTTACATTTCCGGCAAGTTATTGATTTCAAACTACAAAAGGAGCAGGAGTAATAAAGAAAGTTGTGGAATGCAAACCCAATTGGGTCTATAAAGTCAGTGAACAAGCGGATGACTTTGCGGCTTTGTGGTTGGGGTTCGGCAAGCTACTTTTGCCTCCTTGCTTCCTCAACTGATCGGTAAAATTCTGTGCTTGCAAACTGCTTAGGTGAACTCTAGTCGTATCGATAGAGGCAAATAGATGAATTCCTCGACAGTAAAGTCTTTCGCCAAAAAGCTGGGATGCCCTTCGTCAACTCTGCTACTTTCATTCAGCTCACATACGCTCGCACCCGAAATCAACCTCTTGGTGAGGCATCATCTGGCCTCCTGCGATTTTTGCTATTGCGAGATACCGCTCCTGTCCTTTTATACAGTGCCGCGGAAAGGCGAAACGCGAACTCCCGAACTGCCAGTCAATCTTAGGGCGTTGGCTGAGTCAATTCTGCTCGGGAACAGATCAGCGAGGGCGAAGTCGGCAAGCACCGGCGAGGACCCGGGAATCAATAATATCGAAGTCGAGGATATCCACAGCTCTAATTGAATCAGTCCTGTGGTTTTCCAAAGTCAGGAATAAATCTCTTCAATCAGATCGTGGAACTTTTCATCAACCACCCGACGCTTAACTTTCAGCGTCGGAGTTAGCTCGCCTTTATCAATACTGAATTCCTCTGGCAGCAAAGCTACCTTTCGGACACGTTCGTAGTCTGCCAATTCTCGTGTGAGTTGCAGAACATCGCTTTGCACCAACTTCACGGCCGCTGGGAACTCAGCAAGTTTGACACGACTAGTCGGGTATTCCTCGCCTTTTTCTGTTAGGGCCTGACGCAATGCTTCCCATTCCGGGACAATCAACGCGGCAGGTTGTTTGCGACCTGCGCCGACAACCACGACCTGGCTAACAAACTCGCTCTGCTTCAAGAGACTCTCTATTTGCTGTGGTGCTATATATTTTCCGTTTGAGAGCTTGAAGAGATCTTTCTTTCGATCCGTTATGTAAAGGTGGCCTTGCTCGTCGACATAGCCAACGTCCCCAGTCGCAAACCATCCATTCTCCAGGACAGATGCAGACTCCTCGGGGTGCCCATAATACCCGCGCATCACGTTTGGTCCACGCAAAAGAATTTCGCCGTCAGCCGCGATCGAAACTTCAATTCCTTCGAAAGGCAGACCCACTGAACCGACCTGATTATTTTCGGGACGATTGGCTGAAACAATGCAGGTCTCAGTAGCGCCATAGCCTTGAAGGATAGGAATCCCGGCTGCCAGAAATGCATGGGAAAGTACGGGCGAAAGCGGCGCCCCACCCGAAACAAAATACCGCAAACGGCCGCCGACGCCCTCTCGCCATTTGGAAAAAACTAACCGGTTGGCCATTCGCTGTTGTAATGACAGGAGGGGCCACACTCGGCCGCCCTTTTCCTTACGCTCAGCATAACGTTGGCCGACTTCAAGCGATTGCAGAAAAACCTTGCGCTTGATTCCCTTTTGCGAAAGTCCCTTCTTCACAATACGGTGGTAGACCTTTTCGAAGAGTCGCGGCACCGCCGTCATGATCGTCGGTCGAACCTCGCGGAGATTCTCGCCCACTTGATCGAACGATGCTGTGTAGTAAACGGAGACACCGTTGTAACAAAAAATGTAAAAGCCAGTTCGTTCAAAGATGTGCGAAAGCGGCAGCACCGATAACGCCACATCGGTCGGGGCTATGGGCAATCCAGCGGTGATTGCCAGCACATTGGAGATGAAGTTTGCATGCGTCAGCATCACGCCCTTGGGCTCACCGGTGGTCCCTGAAGTATAAATAATGGTCGCAAGATCGTCGGGTCTAATGGCCTTGAGATAGGCTTCGAATGCCGCGGGCTTACTCTGAGCGCGTTGCCGCCCCGCCTGTTCCAGCGAGTCGAGCGTGGTGGATATCTCATTCTCAGGGTTAGCACCGGTCTCAAAGAATATTATTCGTTCCAGAAAGTCGAGACCTTCGAGTGCTGCTGCCGTGTGACTAAATAACTTCTTGTTGGATACGAAGATGGCGCGAGCACCGGCGTCAGTAAGGATATAGCGAATTTGATCGATTGCCTGGGTCGTATAGATCGGCACGTTGATCGCGCCCAGGCTTAGGATGGCAAGATCCGCTATGGACCACTCAGGGCGATTTTCGGAGAGCAAGGCCACGCGGTCACCGGGTTTGACGCCAAGTTCGGCAAGTCCGAGGGCCACACTGCGCACACGATCGACAAACTCGGCAGCGGAAATGTTTACCCACTCATTGCCGACTTTGTGGTTAAGCGCGTCGTCCTTCGCATGCCGTAGTGCCGCGTTCAGGCAAAGTTCCGGCACCGAGGAAGGGGCTGGTGATGCACCACGATCGGATTTTTCTGTTTGAAGGAAAGCAGTTGCCAAGCTACACCATTACTATTGCTATTTGTCGAGCCTCGCTAACACGAATCATAACAAGATGGCGAGTACATTCAGAGGCATCTTAGCTTGCGATTGCGGGTTCCGCCGTTCGAGGATTCCCGTTCGTGCTTTCTCGTTTTTTCTTTTTACGCCTTGAATGCACTTCCTCGACGCGACCGTTCATTGTTGCCAGCGCTGCCAGCACTAAGAACAGCAACGTATTCGCCGTCGTGTGCAACGTGAAATCGAAGAAGCTGTGCACCAGCGCCGCGAAACATCCAGCGAGCGCCCCGGTCGCCACGCCTCGTCTGAAATCGTCGCGCGACTCGCGACGTACAAATCCCATTCGAAATAAGGCTCCCAGAAAGAAGAGTCCGAGGACTGCGCCGACAATACCGCCGTCAGACAACACCTGCAAATAGTCGTTGTGCGCCTGCTCTAATCGATAAAGGCCGTTCCGCGAGTCATAACCGGTGTAAACAACGCCAAAAGCTCCCAGGCCGGTTCCAATAACTGGATGGTTTCTTATGATATCGAGAGTCACTCCCCAAAAATGCGCGCGGCCCGTCGTCGGATCATCTGTATTGACTGAACCTACGACGCGACTCAACGCCTGCTCTCCTCCCAGCCAGACAACGCCGCCAAAAAGAGCAACCACCATCGCCAGAGCAAGTCCCGCCTTAATGGCAGCGCTTTGAAGTCGAGGCTTTTTTTCGCTTCGTTTTTTTCGATGACTTCGTCTGATTCCGATCAAAGAGACCAGGAAAAGCAGTTCCGCCACCAGACTGATAATACCTCCGCGCGAGTTCGTCATTATCAATGCTATGGCCATCAAGCCAGCAGCGAATAAATAAATAAACTTCTTCTCTCTTTCAACTGCGTTTGAGAAGACCAGGCCCAGCGGCAATCCTATGGTCAACTCCATGTAAGCTGCAAAATGATGACGATTGATAAAAGGACCGAAAGCCTGGCTTTGTTTCAGTTCGCGAATCCAATAGACCCGCGACGGGCTGGTAAAGGATTGGGTCAATCCAAAAATGGCTAAAAAGAATCCGAAGATAGTAATCGTTCTAACCAGCAGGCGGAGGCGTTTTGGCGTGTCAACAAAAACGAGAGTAGCCGCGAAGTAGATCAGCAGCGCGACGACTTCAATAACAATGAAGCGCGTAGCGTTTGGATCAAACGACAAACTTCGCGCCAGTGGAAGAACGATCCCCGGGACCGTCTCGGGAGTTCTCAGCGGCAACAGCTGAATTAGACCCAGCGCCAACAGGCCAAGTAACGGAAGCTGCAACACATTCCGGCTTAGCCGCAATGCCGCCAAATTCCAACAATCGACTACCCAGAGCACAAGTACCACGACAGCCCCGATGAAAAATGTTGCTAGCGCCCAGGCGTGCACGGTTCCGTAGGCAAGCGCCGATAGAGTCAGGGCCAAACAAATAATCAGAAAGGCAAAACGGCTAGCCAGCGTATGGCGGATACGGTAGCTGACGTAGCCCTTCGTTCCGGCCAGACGCAATTCACTTTCTTGCGAAACCAAGGCACTATTTTCCGGATTTGAGATCAAAGTCGTCATACCAGACAGTTCCGAAAATCGGACAGATGGGCTGGTCTGGACAGCCAGACCGGTAAACTTTCAACTTCACCGCTTCGGAATTTGCGGGAGTTTTGAACGAGAGCGCTACCCGTTGCCAATTATTATCACCGCTTGGGGCTGCTGCCGAACTTGCAAGTTGGCTAGCTTCATTCGCGGCGTCAAAAATCGCAACTACCGGCGTTGATCCGCTCGCTAACTTTTCCGTTTGCACGTAGCACTCAAAATCATATTGGGTGTTTGGCGCTATAGGTATCAACTGCGTGATGTCAATGTTTTCGATATGAGATCGGACTTGAAAGAAAAGCCTGAGACTATTATTCCCGGTATGGCCGACGCGCGTGTCTATTCCTATCTGTAATTGAGAAGCGGACTTAACCTGCCACCCAAATAATGCGCCGGGGCCATGAGCGAGGTTCCCTTCAAAGCCACCATCCACTACTTTGCCGATCTCGACGCGATAAGCGGGACCAGGCGCGACATCGTTCCACACGTCCATCGCCCGATGAAAATGATTGGCAGCGATTAGGCCGGCGATAATAGAATCAGCAGCCGCACGATTCTCCCTCTTCTCGGCTTCGCTTAACGAGTTCCATAATCGCAGCGCCTGGTCAAACAGGGTTCGCTTTGTCAGGTAGGTAGAAAACTGAGCGCGCATTTCGGGCGTGTTGCCGATCGCAGCTTTCTGCGCCTCAAAATCGTCCTTGTTGATTTGCCAGGCAAGGTTGAAGAGCTGGCTTTGTAGTTCAGGATTAGCCTCACTAGCCTTGCGCAATTCTTCGAACCCTTCAGCGTAACGATCCGTCCGCAGCAATAAATTTCCCAGATACCAGCGAGGATAAGCATAAGCGGGGGCAAGCGCGACTGCTTCGCGCAAAGATTTTTCCGCATTTGCATAATCACCCGCCTGCTCCTGCGCCTCCCCCAGCGACATCCAGAACCTATAATCATTTGGAGAGAGGCTCACCGCCCGTTCATACTCAGCCACGCTTTGGTAAATCTGATCAGGAGGCATCTCGACTTGGAAGATGTTGCCGAGGCGCCAATGTGTCAATGGATCCTTCGGCGCCCAGCGCACTGCCATTTGCGCAACTTCAAGACGGCGAGTCTCAGGAGAGAAATACTCGGCGATGGTATTCCCTAAGTACCAGCGCACTACAAACCACGACGCAAACACAGCGACCAGCACAGTCAGAAGCGTAATAATTTTCAGGGAGGGGCGTAGCTTTATTTGTAGTAGCTGGTCAGGCATAAGTGCGGGTTGATTTGGCTAGAACCGCGCGGTCGCTCAAACAAGTTAGTACTGAGTCAAATCTTCAATCGTTATGCGCATGCGCTTAACGGCAATGTCCTGATTCCGGCAAAACTCAAGGATCTCCTGCAGCCGGTCTTCAGTCATTCGTGAACTCGAGATCAACACTTCATCAACTCCGTGCTGCCTGCAAATAGCGTTCAAGTCGCCATTGCCGCCGTAGACTTTGAGACCATGAATGACTTTTCCGGACTTGGCTGGATCATCATCGACAAAACCAACCGGCGCATATTTCAATGCGCGATTATTCTGCAATTCGCGCAGCAACAGTTCGCCGCCATCACCCGCGCCGTAGATGAGCACGCGCCGGCCATCGCCCCCTCCTGGCGCCGGCAGCATTTGCCGGAACAAGCGAAACGCCATGCGGCTGCCGGCGAGAAACATAAACATCAACACGCCGTCGATAATAAAGATGGTCCGCGAAAAGCCTTCGAAGCGAAACGCAAAGAGGACCGCCAGCACACTCAGCACCGAACTAAGGACCACCGCTTTGGCAAACACGATCAGATCATCGAGACTGGTGTAGCGCCAAATGCCGCGATACACACCCATTGCCAGAAACGCCGCCATCTTGACGAAGACCAGCACCGGCAAAGTTCGCAGGAACAAAGTCCAGGCAGCGCTACCCGAAAGCGCTCCAAACTTTACGGCATAAGCGCACCAATAAGACAACAGGATAAGAATTACATCCAGCAGCACTTCAAAAATGCGCCGCTTATAAGAAAGATCTACCAGGAACGCATACGGTGAGTGGTCGCGCAGCGCCAGGTCTTCTTCGGTTTCGTCATAAACTTTAACGCCCGCCAGATAAACACCAATCAGAGTCAAGAGCACCGTAAAGGCGGCAATAGCAGCCAGACTTACATCCAACTTTACCTGTTGGACCAACAGCGCGAGCACTCCCGAGAGCGCTGCAAATCCGTAGAGCATCCAAACCGCATGGCGCTCGGACATGCCGAGCGCAACCAGCCGATGAGAAGTGTGATCGCGACCGCCCCGCGAAGCGGCACGTCCGGAAAATTTGCGCAGAATAGTTACGAAGGTCGTATCGAAGATCGGAATGAACAGCACAAGGATCGGCACGGCCAGCACCGGCAATAAACTGCGCGAGCGTCCCCCGGAAACATTGACCAGCGCCGAGCTCGCCAGGAAGAAGCCGATAAACATCGAACCGGAATCGCCCATGAAAATCGACGCGGGGTTCGAGTTGTACACAAGAAAGCCCAACAGCGCGCCGGCAAAAGTGATCAGCATCAGCGCTTCGGTAAGCTGCCCGGAACTGAGAAAACTGAGCGCGAGAAAGCCGGATGCAATCACGGCAATACCCGTAGCTAGTCCGTCCATGTTGTCGAGGAGATTTACTGCATTAGTGACGCCAATCAACCAGAAGATCGTGATCGCGACATTCAGCGCCGAGTAACCAGTCCAGGGCAAACTCAACCCGTAATAGATTACAAAGGCCGAGCCCATTACCTGCCCAATTAGTTTCTGGTAAGGCTTGGTATGCAAAAAGTCATCAACCAACCCGACCAGAAAAAGAAAGGTGCTGGCGGCGAGGATTACCAAACCGTGCGGGGTGCGCGGAATGAAAGCGAAATAAGCGATAACCACAGCCAGCCAGATGGCCACGCCGCCGAGCATGGCCGTTGGCTTTTTATGCCAGCGGTCCGTCTTCGGTTTAGCGACCATGCCAATGCGCCGCGCCAGCAAGCGCACCAACGGGGTCAGCGCGAGTGCCAGAAGGGCGGCAGCGGCCACCGACAGGAAATTCAGGGAGCTAAAGGGCATACTTCGAACGCGGGAACTACCAACGCTTTCAACTAAGAGTGTAAGAGGAAAGCTAATCGATAGCAGACGTCAAAGCAAGTCAGGGAATGGGTTAGAGTTTAGCTAATCATCAAGCGACGAGGGCCGACCACTGTGGTAGTCAATGACGCTCTGCAGAATGCCATCCAGCTTCATCTTGGGTTCAAAGCCCACGAGTCGTTTGATTTTTGAGGTATCAGGGACGCGGCGCGGCATGTCTTCAAAGCCTTCTTCGTAAGCCTCGTCGTAAGGGACAAAGACAATTTCGGAGTCAGAATTGGTCAGTTCTTTGATTTTTTCTGCCAGCTTGGCGATTGATATTTCTTCGCTCGAGCCAATGTTGTAGACCTGGCCCACGCTGTCGGTGGTGTCAAGCAACTTGATCAATGCGCCCACCACGTCGCCAACGTATCCGAAGCAGCGCGTTTGTTTGCCGTTGCCATAGACGGTGATGGGACGGCCAGCTAGTGCTTGTCTTACAAACGTTGGAATGACCATGCCATAGCGCCCGGTCTGGCGTGGTCCAACAGTATTAAAAAGTCTAACAATGGTTGTAGGGAGTTTTTTCTCGCGCCAGTAAGCAAGCGCCAGGAACTCGTCGATTGCCTTAGAGCAGGCGTAGCTCCAGCGTCCTTTAGAGGTTGCACCCATTACAAGATTTCCATCTTCCTTAAACGGAACATCGGTGCTCAAACCGTAGACTTCAGACGTTGAGGCGACTAAAACCCGTTTTTGTTTCTTGTTCGCGAGGGCCAGCACAACTTCGGTGCCGCGTACGTTTGTTTCGATGGTGCGAACCGGGCTCTCTACAATTAGCTTTACGCCAACAGCGGCAGCCAGGTGGACCACCACGTCACACTGGTCCACGAGTTCAGCGGTGACTGGCTGGTTGTGAACAGAATCGATTGTGTATTGAAACCGCGGATTGTTTTTAAGGTGCCGAATATTTTCGATGGTGCCCGTCGAAAGATCGTCGATGATCAGCACTTCGTCACCGCGCTGCAGGTATGCATCCGCCAAATGGGATCCAATGAAGCCGGCACCGCCGGTTATGAGTACACGCAAAATTATTGCGCTCCTTTATTCGCTGAATTTTTCGATAGACTTTACTTTAAACTTTTCTCCCTCTCCCATTGGAGAGGTTGCCGCCGAGGACAGGCTAAACAGTCAGCAATTCTGCGTACAGATTCTTAATATCTGCTAACAGACGTTCTTTTGAATAATGGGACAAAACGAATTGTAAACCACGCTCGCCCATTTCGCGACGCAGCGACTCGCTGCCAATCAATTGGGCCAGCCCCGAAGCAAACCCAGAAGCATCATTGGGACGAGTCCGAACACCGCGCTCGCAAAGAATAAATGCCCCGTCATTGCTGGCCGAAACCGGACCTAGCAGGTCAACCACGCCACCGACACCCGTGGAAATAACCGGCCGCGCGTTGGCCATTGCCTCGATAAGCGTCAGCGGCGTGCCTTCGTTTAGCGAGGTAAGCGCAACGATATCCAGCGCCGGATAGAAGTTTTCCGGATCGCGACGGCTGCCAACAAAAGTCAAATCTTCTTTGAGTCCCAGTTCCTGCGCCTGCTGCTCCAGCTTGTGTCGCAGGTGTCCGTCGCCGATGACTACGAAACGCACCGCCTGTTTCAAGCCTGCCGCAAACTGCTGCTTGAACAGCGCCGCTGCCCGAAGAAAGAGTTCGTGATTCTTTATTTCAGTTAGCCGCCCGACGATGCCTACCAGGATGTCTTCTGCACCTGCATTCAGTTCTTTTCGGAAAGTGTCTCGGCGTTCCTGCCAATTAGCATAAACTCCCAAGTCCAAACCAAGCGGTATCACTGCAAATTGTTTGGCGCCACCAACTGCAAACTCTTCGTTAATTTCCCGGCGCTGTTGTTCGCTAATCACCACTATGCGGTCGGTGACCAGCCGCGCAAGCATCTTTTCAATCGACAGGAAGAACCGCGTTTTTGCCGGCCCGTAATAACTATGAAAGATGTGACCGTGATAAGTGTGCACGAAACGGCAACGGCGCGGGCGTCCCAACAATGTGGCCGGCGTAAGCCAGCGATAAAGCATTCCAGCTAAGCGACCCACAGTGCCGGCTTTCGCGGTGTGGGTATGTACGATGTCGGGTTGCTCGCGGCGAAAGAGTCGATAGAGTTTCCAAACAGTGATGGCATCTTTGAGCGAAACTTCCCTGCTCATCTCCGGAAGGAAAACAGGAGCCACCCCCAACTGGTCCGCGAAGTAGCCCATATCTTCTTCGCCGGGCGGAACCGTGCCGGCAACCAGGAGTGAATCAAACTGCGGGGCCGACAAACCATGCGTCACCCAAACGACGTGTTTCGCAGGGCCGCCAACATTGAGGCGAGCAATGACGCGAACGATCTTGGTTGCATTTGCGATTGTCGATCTCGGATTTTTGATCTGCTTAGGATCGCTCATCTAAGATCTCAGTCGCTCTCGGGTGGATAATTCTTGCCGGGGCACTTTTAGACTTTAGCGCCAATTTCGTTCGCACGCTGCAACTCCATTTTGTTGGCGCCGGTTTCGGCCACCATGTTTGACGCTCGTAGCAGGCTTTCAAATGTGCCGGCGTCGGTCCACCAGCCTTCGAGTTCTTCCCATGTCATTTCTTGTCGTTGGATATACGCGTTATTGACGTCGGTAATTTCCAGTTCGCCGCGTCCGGAAGGCTTAAGCGTGCGGATGATGTCATACACCTCGCCGTCATACATATATATTCCGATTACAGCGTAGTCCGACTTAGGCGCTTTCGGCTTTTCTTCAATGCGCAAAACGTTTTGACCGCTGAGTTCAGGAACACCGAAACGTTCGGGGTCAGGAACTCGTTTCAAAATGATCTTCGCGCCTTTGCCCTGCTCTTTGTAAGCGCGCACTGCGGCCGCGATGTTGCCCTCAATAATGTTGTCACCCAGCACGACACAAACCGGTTGTCTGGCAGCAAAGTGTTCAACCAGCGATAGAGCTTCTGCAATGCCGCCTTCGCCTTCCTGATAGGTGTAGTTGATATGCTTCAGGCCAAAGGCTTTGCCATTTCCCAGCAGCTTTAGGAAGTCGCCGGCGGAATTGCCGCCGGTAACAATCATGATGTCCGTTATGCCAGCGTTCACCAGCGTTTGAATCGGATAATAAATCATTGGCCGGTCATAAACCGGCAGTAAGTGTTTGTTGGTTACAGCGGTCAACGGCCGCAATCGTGTGCCCAGTCCGCCTGCTAAGACAATACCTTTCACTATTCCGCCTCCGTTAGTGTCCGTAGTTCGTCGTCAGTTGTCCGTTGTCAATAGTCAGTTGTCACTGGCATTTCTATCATTGGCAGCACTGACAACGGGCCACGGACAACGGACTAACACCCGCCTAATCAATAAACCTTTGAAACCAGAGTTCCAGCATTAGCAATGACCAGAGCTGACTGGAATAATCACGCTCGCCGCGCGTGTGCAGTTCGACCAGCCGTTTGACAACCTCAGGCCTAAAGAGCCCACGCTTCAAGGCTAGCTCTGAAAGAATGGTTTCGCGCAGGTACGGTTGCAGTTTGCCGCGAAACCAATGCCCAATCGGAACACCGAAACCCATTTTGCGGCGGGTCAGGTTCTCCGCCGGCAATAATTGCTTCAGCACTTTCTTCAACAGATATTTCGTGGTCAATCCACGCAGCTTATATTTCTCCGGCAAGCTGGCCGCAAACTCAATCACATGATGATCGAGAAAGGGGGAGCGCGCTTCCAGCGAATTCGCCATAGTTGCAATGTCAACTTTGACCAGCAGATCGTTTGGCAGGTAGGTCATGATGTCGGCCAACAACGTTGCATCGACAATGCCCGACCCATTGGCACGAGCAAACCACTGGTCAATGATACTAGCCGCCGGGTAAGCGCTCGTTTCGCGTTTGAAATTATCTGTGTACAGATCCTGTTTCGCTTGAGAGTTAAAGACACTTATCCAGCGCAAATAACGTTCAACCTTCGGTAGGGACGCCGCTTCGACAAACCGTTTCACGTCTCGCAGCCGGCTTCTCTTCGATTCCGAGGAAGGCATTAAGTCAATCGCCTGGCGCAGCAAGGTGTCCCTCAGTACGGCCGGTATTCGGTGATACGTTTCTGCCAGGCGCATAGCGGCGTAGCGCTCGTAACCCGCAAACGATTCGTCGCCCCCGTCACCATTCAAGGCAACCGTTACATGCTTTCTGGTTTCGCGCGCAACGTAATAGGTAGGTACAGCCGAAGAATCTGCGTAGGGCTCGCCATAGTGCTCGACGAGAATGGGCAACACTTCAAGCGCGTCCGGACGAACAATGAATTCGTGATGGTCAGCGCCCACGTGCTCGGCAACGCGGCGCGCGTGATGCAACTCGCTGA
The DNA here is from genome assembly GCA_036265575.1 of Pyrinomonadaceae bacterium. Classification (GTDB taxonomy): domain Bacteria; phylum Acidobacteriota; class Blastocatellia; order Pyrinomonadales; family Pyrinomonadaceae; genus PSRF01. The sequence continues at coordinate 841 of DATAOU010000077.1, read as the reverse complement.
AGTCCTGTTCTTCAAATCCGATCGAGAAGGTCTTAACGGGCGCGCTGGATTCTTCACTCATCAGCGCGACCACCGCGCTCGAGTCGATGCCGCCCGAGAGGAAAGCGCCGAGCGGCACTTCAGACATCAAGCGCACTTTCACGGCGTCGCGCAGAATCTTGATCGCCTGCTCGCCGGCCTCTCGCTCATCGATATCAAGCTTGTGAGAAAAGTCAGGTTGCCAATAACGTTCGATCGTTATCTCGCCTTTTCGATAACGCAAGCTGTGTCCCGGTTCGAGCTTGCGAATGTCTCGATAAGCAGTCAGCGGCGCGGGCACGCACATGAACGAGATGTAGTGGTTAAGCGCTGCGAAATCGATGTCCTTGCCAATGTCCGGATGCTGCAGCAGAGCGCTGAATTCCGAACCAAAGATAAATTGCCCGTTCAACTGAGCGTAGAGGATGGGCTTCTTTCCCACGCGATCGCGCGCCAGAAACAGCTCCTGAGTGCGCTCGTCCCAGATCGCGAACGCAAACATACCGCGCAAATGTTTAGGGCAATCTTTTCCGTATTGATCGTAGGCATGAACAATCGCTTCGGTATCGCTGTTTGTATAAAAGGTGTGCCCAAGATTTTCCAACTGCGCGCGCAGTTCCAGGTAGTTGTAAATCTCGCCGTTAAAAACAATCCACGCGCTCTTGTCTCGATTGTGAATCGGTTGCGCCCCGCCCGCGACGTCAATGATCGACAGCCGGCGCATGCCCAACCCGACAGCCCCATTAAAGTAGAAGCCATCGTCGTCAGGACCGCGATGTCTGATCGCCGCGCACATCCTGGCGAGCAGCGCACGATCGACATC
>DATAOU010000076.1:0-3306 GCA_036265575.1 Pyrinomonadaceae bacterium | reverse complement strand
ATCCAGGACGCGGGTAATAAACTTACTTGTTCTTGAGCCAGGTCCACATTCGGATCGATTAGCAATTGCGGCTGGCGGCCGTTAAGAGAAACCATCACGCGGGCCCGCACTTCAACGTCGTCGTAACCTTCACGCCGCTTCTGTTCTGCAAGATGATGCCCGAAGAGCAGGAGCAGTTCCGGCTTCGTAGTCATCTTCATCACCTGGTGAGATTTTAGATACTCTTCCGGCTTGATGGTCCAGGTTTGTCCGCTGCCCGGATGTGTGACGGTAAACACTGCCTCGCTGGTCTTCGTTCGGAGTTTCATGTGCCACGAAAAATTGTGACCTTCCTCGGTCCAATTCACGTCGCCCGGATACAAGTAATGCCGCAACGGAAAAACTAGCTGGATAGCAAGGTAGGCTGCCAACAATCCCGCACCTAATTTTTGCCGCGCGAATAACGACGAGTTCCTGGCGACGATTGTCTCAGCGTTCACCGCCGCGCGCGATGGTGTCGCGTCGATAAATTCCTCTCCTGTTGACATAAACGCCCGGGCAAAGCGTCGCATTAGATCGGGCGGAAAGAAAATCAAGAGGGCGCCCAGCATCAACCAGGGAAAGATGCCGATGTCGAATATCACCGCGTTGATGAGATTAAAGACGACGGCCGCTGCAAACGCGAAGGGCCGCGTTCGTCGCCACAAGAGTAGCGGCACGACCAGCAGGTCGAGCAGCAAGCCGCCGATCACGAAACTGTAAACGACCCACTCGGCACCGAAGATTGGACCAAGCGCCGGCATCTTGGTTAAAGGGCGCAACCATATCCGCATTGGCTCGCCGCCAATGATCCAGTCGCGGTTCAGTTTGGCAATACCGCCGTAAAAATACGGTATGCCGACTTGTACGCGTAGTAGCCACAACGTCCACGCCGGGACTACGTCTGAGCGGATTTTTCGGCGTAGCAACGCGTCAATCGAAAAAGCGCGTTCTGCCGGAAGGAAACACATGAGAAAACTGATCAGGCAGACGAGGTAGAAGTGATTCAGATAACGTGTTTGGTCCAGCAGGAAAAAGTAGGTGAAAGCCAGAAACAAGACTGGCGCGGCAAGGCGATAAAGCAGTCCCACCATCACACAGGCAGCGGCCAGACCGAGCACAAAAAAGTGAACGTACATCCCCGAGCCCGGCCACGGCTTTACCCAACTGAACCCGTAGTAAGTAAAAGTGAGCGCCGGTTCAACGTAATAACGCGCGATCCAGCCGTGGGTGAAATAGCGATAAGCTTCCCAGAGGATGATGCCGCCGAAGAGGACGCGGAAGAAAACGAGGAACGAGATATCGACAGGTTTGAAGAGAGCCGCGCAGAGTCGTTGCGAGAAGCTTGCTTGGGCGCCGCTGGAAGGTACAACCAACGGCGCACTCATTTGCACTTCTTCGGTTGGAACTGTTTGCATTTTTTGGGTTCGCGAGCTACGCGCGACAGAATACCAGCAGCCGACAGGCAAATTAAGTCCTTGACCTTGGAATTAGTTCCAGGGTGTAGAGTGGTTCAGGATGAACGCGACAAAATCAAATGGCTTCTTTCGCATTGGTGCCCTGGCGAAAACCTCCGGTATCAGCACGGATACGCTTAGACATTATGAGAAAAAGGGCTTGCTTCGACCAACACGTTCCGCCAACGGTTATCGCGAATACTCAGAACATGCGCTCGAACGCGTTCGGATGATTCAGCAAGCTCTCGCTGTGGGCTTCACTCTTGACGAACTTACAGCCGTTTTCAAAGTATTCGATCAGGGAGGCGCTCCTTGCGGCAAGGTCCGGGCACTGGCAGCGTCCAAACTCGTCGACATCGAACGTCATCTGCAGGATGTCACTGCCGTGCGTGATGCGCTAAGGGAGACGCTCGCGGAGTTTGATGCGCGCATCGGAGGTACGGCTCGCGGTCAGCGCGCGCACTTGCTGAAAGCACTGGCCGGCCGTCAAAACGTACAGCGATCATCTAACAGCCTCGTTTTACGTAGACCCAAACAAAAAAAGAAAGGCAAGAACAGTGATTAAAAAGGCATTCACGTTAGCGACGTTGTCGCTTGCACTAACAACCGGATTCATGGCCCAGCAGCAACAGAAGCCTGAAGGCCAAATGAGCCAGCACAAAATGGATGAAATGAATCGGCGTGGTGACCAGGCGATGGGCTTCGATCACTTGAAGACTACACATCATTTCATTTTGAAGAACGACGGCGGAGCGATTCGAGTTGAGGCTAACGACGCCGGAGACGTGCAGACTCGAGATCAAATCCGGATGCATTTGAGCCACATCGCAATGATGTTCCGCGACGGTAACTTTGAAACGCCGATGCTGGTCCACGGGGAATCGCCGGCAGGCGTCGAGACGATGAGTCGACTCAAAGCAGACATCAAATATCAGTATGAAGAGATTGATCGCGGCGCGTCAGTGCGAATTTCAACCACTAACGCCGAAGCCCTGAAGGCCATACACGATTTCCTGCGATACCAGATTAAGGAACATAAGACAGGCGACCCGCTTGTCGTCACCAAAGACATTAATTGAATCGCGGGCCACCCCCACGTAACCGAAAAGATGGTCGAACTTTATGGGCGCCGGTAATGGCGATGACGCCGATTTCGATGTCGTTGAATCAAGTATCCCGTGCCGGCTCCAGCACCCGCTCCAATCACCGCGCCTTTTCCGCCGCCAATTACCGCACCTCCAACTGTGCCGACACCGGCGCCGATAAGTGCTCCTTTGAGCCTACTGTGATGAGGCCGGCGATAGCGTCTGGACCGTCTTTGCGCATCGACACTCAAACTTCCGAGCGTGCTGAGTAGAAGAAGCAGGCCCAGAAACATTGCTAGCGTTCGTTTGTTTTGCAAATAACCGATCATTTTTTATCCCCCTGCGCAATAGCTTTACCAAATCATTTGTGTTTTTTGTGCCCTTTTTGTAGCCATTACCGACTGATCGCGTCGTTATCACTCGTGTCGCAGTGCGTCGACAGGGTTGAAGCCGCTCGCGCGCCGCGCCGGAAAAAAGCAAGCCAGCAAGGCCACCAGCAACAAAAGAATCGTAACCCCAGCAAAAGTCATCGGATCGGTAGGCGTAACCTCGAACAGCAACGTCCGCATCAGCCTTGTCACGGCTAACGCCCCACCAACTCCGATTGCTAGACCAGCCGACGCCAGCTTCATTCCGTCTTGCATTACCAACCGCAACACGCTGACTGCACGCGCGCCAAGCGCCATGCGAATGCCGATTTCGCGCGTGCGGGCCGTCACCGTATAAGACATCACGCCGTAGATGCC
>DATAOU010000075.1:0-9775 GCA_036265575.1 Pyrinomonadaceae bacterium | reverse complement strand
GAGCCGGCAAACTGTTTTACCGACTCCATGACCGGCGAAAAGCGGGCCAGGGCACCGGCGCGCAGGTAGTCGCCATACGAAAAGCCGCCGGGAATAATTACTGCGTCATAAGAACTCAGGTTTGTATCGCGGTGCCAGATGAAGTCGACGGGCTGACCCACCTGTTTTGAGATCACGTGGTAGGCGTCGTGATCACAGTTGGAGCCGGGGAAAACTATGATGCCGAATTTCACGCCTCGATCTCCACGCGGTAGTCTTCGATGATGGGATTGGAAAGAACTTCGCGCGCCATGCGTGCAACTGACTCGCGCGCCTGCTCCTCGTCTGCATCGTCGAGAGCGATTTCAAAATATTTACCCTGGCGCACGTCGGCAATGCCGCCAAAACCCAGCAGTTCTACTGAATGCTGAATGGCCTTGCCTTGCGGATCCAAAATGCCTGGTTTCAGGCTGACGTAAACTTTTGCTTTCATGTTGCTGGAGTCAGTAATGCGAATTTCCGGTTCATACTAAGACATAACATTGCTTCATGTGTAGTGGATAGCATATATTTCGCGCGGCTTAACCACTGAAACAACCAACCAGGAGAACTCTATATGCAAAACCCTCCCCCCGGACAACAGAACTTTGGCAGCGCACCCGGCACGCCACCGCCTGCCCCGGGCAGTTCGCAAACTGGCGGCACAGGTTTAGACCCAAAAGTGGCGGCGGCCATTTCATACATTTGGATCGTGGGCTTGATCTTCTATTTCATTGAGAAAGAAAACAAGTTCGTACGTTTCCACGCCATGCAGTCGATCCTTTTTGGCATCGCGAATTCCGTCATCATGATGGTGCTGGCGATCATAGCGACAGTTCTGACGGTGGTTTTCACCCTCGGCGCCGCTGCCGCGGCCACGGCAACAGGAAGTGGCGGTATTGGCAGCCTGATCAGTTTGCTTGTCGGTCTTATCTGGTTAATTTTCTGGTTGCTGGCGCTGCTGTTTTTAGTTGGGCTGATCTTAGCTGCGGTCAAAGCGTATCAGGGACAGAAGTTTAAGTTACCAATTATCGGGAACATGGCCGAAAAGATAGTCAACAAATAAGAACAGTTTTTCAGTCCGCGAAGCGGCCGATAGCATAAAGCCCGGGGTGAAGCGAAAGCGCAACCCCGGGATTGTTTTTTAAACGATGCCAAAGACCGCGAAGCGGCCGACAGCGGTAAGCACTGAGTAGTGGCGTATGCGCTATCGCACGCTTCGCGCGCTCGGTCTTTCTAACACTTGTAACCTGGGGTTTCGCTTCGCTACACGCCAGGCTTTATGCTTTCACCCGCTTCGCGGGCTTAGCCTTCACCAAAAACTCTGTCAAAGATCGTATCGACGTTTCTGAGATAAGTGTCGAGGTTAAAGACGGCATCAATCTCACCTGCCGTAAGCTTCCCCGAAATATCCGCATCACTGCCCAGTAGTTCACGGAAGTTCTTGTTCTCGTCCCAAACCTTCATGGCATTTCGCTGCACCCACTCGTAAGCGGTCTCGCGCGCGACGCCTTTCTGCGTCAGCGCCAGCAACAATTGGCCGCTAAACACCAGCCCGCGCGTCGCCTGAATGTTTTCGAGCATGCGTTCCGGATGGACTACCAGTCCCGCAATCAGCGAAGTCGCTTTGTGCAGCATATAGTCCAGCGCAATGCTCGAGTCGGGCAGCACCACACGCTCGGCCGATGAATGCGAAATGTCGCGTTCGTGCCACAGGGCAACGTTCTCCAGACCGACGATAGCGTTTGCGCGGACAATGCGCGCCATGCCGCAGATGCGTTCAGAGATAATGGGGTTGCGCTTATGCGGCATCGCGCTCGAACCTTTTTGTCCGACCGTAAATTTCTCTTGCGCCTCGCGTACTTCGGTGCGTTGCCAGTGCCGAACATTCAGCGCGAACTTGTCGAGCGAAGAAGCGATGATCGCCAGCGTCGTCAGATATTCGGCGTAGCGATCGCGCTGAATGATCTGCGTCGAAACAGGTGCCGGTCTTAGCCCAAGGCGCGCGCAAACTTTTTCCTCGACTTGCGGATCAAGTAAGGCGAAAGCGCCCACCGCGCCGCTGATTTTGCCAAACGAAACGGTATCGCGCGCACGTCGCAAGCGTTTCCAGTTGCGGCGCATCTCGTCATGCCAAAGCGCGAAGGTCAGTCCAAACGAAGTGGGTTCGGCGTGAATCCCGTGCGTGCGGCCAATCTGCGGCGTCTTTTTGAATTCAAAAGCGCGTTGCTTGAGCACCGCGAGAAACGCCTCAATCTTTTTAAGCAGCAGGTCGCAGGCGTCGCGGAGTAACAGAGCGTTGGCGGTATCGACAACGTCGGAAGAGGTCAGACCGTAATGAACAAATCGCGCCGCGTCGCCAATGTTTTCCGCGAGGTTGGTGGTGAAGGCAATGACGTCGTGGTTGGTTGTTCTCTCTATTTCGTTTATGCGCTCGACGGAAAACTTGGCGCGCGCTTTGATCTGCTCAACGGCTTCGCGCGGAATGGTCCCCAGTTCGGCGTGCACTTCGCAGACAGCAATCTCCACGTCAAGCCACTTTTGGAATTTGCTCTGTTCGCTCCAGAGCGCGCCCATTTCCGGTAGTGTGTAGCGGTCGATCATTCTCGTAGTTTCGAGTTTCGAGTTTCGAGTTTCGGTTTCGCTTTTTACCGGGCTTGAGATTGCTCTCAACGTCCTGGTGCAAACTCGAAACTCGAAACCCGGAACTCGAAACTTATTTCAATGCTGTTGAGTTCACCAGGTAGCGCGCCAGCAACCAGCGGCCATCGCGTTCAACCAGCGTGAAGGTTTCCATTCCCTCACCATTTTGAAACTTAGTTCGATAGGTAACTATGTAGACGCGACCTTTTAACGGGCCGCCCGAATTCTGTTGTTCCGTTGCCGATTGCAATGTTCGATTCTCTACCGGCCCAAGTTTAGATCGAAAAGTTTTGAAAGTTGCCACCGACTGTTCAAGCGTGGCGTCTTGTCGAAACAGATCAGCTGCGTCCCCATAGACTCTTTCGTAACGCTCCGCCGCAATCTCGTCGTTGATGGTGCCAATTGCCGCTTCGACATCCGCAGGCAAGGCGCGCCGCTCGGTTTGCAAACCGCAAGCTGTCACCAGAAGACCACCCACGACTATCGAAAAAACTATTGAGGTCAGCTTGAACGAAAAATCTCGTGAACGCCGGTGAGCGGTCTTCATCCCTCCGCCTTCATCCTTCATCCTTGTCAGACCTCAATCCAGGGCGTGGGCTCTTTGGGAAATGAAAGACTTATCTCGGTGTCCTTGTGAAAGAGCGGGAAGCGTTCCTGCAAAGCAACTTCAGCAGAAATCTTCGCCAGATAAGGATTGTTAGCGCGCTGCGACAAATGGGCGAGGACAATGAATTTGGCCACGCCATCAAAGCCTTCGCGAATCCAATCGGCGACGTCTTCGTTTGAAAGATGGCCCAGGCGGGACAGTATTCGCTGCTTCAGTTCCCAGGGATAAACGTCGCAGGCCTTTAACATGTCGCGGCTGTGATTCGACTCAATGACCACCGCCGCGCAACCGCGCAGCCGCTCGCTCACAAGCGTCGTGATATGACCAAAATCCATTAGCGTCGCAATCTTCACGCCCTGGTGGGTGGCCGTGAATCCGAAGTTGTCGACCGCATCGTGAGGAATGGTGAACGGGTGAAAGTCGATTTCCCCGATACGAAAATCTTTACTCGATTGTATCGGCTCGACGCGATCGCTCAACGCTTTGGCGCGCTTCTTCGGTTCATCGTTGCTGACGTTAAAGCGTTCGCCAACGTAAGCCTCGTGAGTCTGTGCGGAAATATAGACGGGACAATCAACGGTTCGCAGCAAGACGCGCAGGCCACCGACGTGATCGCCGTGCTCGTGCGTCACCAGCACGGCATCGAGTCTTTGCACATCTTCGCCGACGAGGGCGAGCCGGCGCGCAATTTCTTTGGCGCTCAATCCGGCATCGACGAGAACACGTGTATCGCCGGCAACGATCAGAACTGCATTACCCGTCGAGCCGCTGCCAAGAACGGTAAGTTTCATGTTAAGGATGTAAATCTAGATAACAACTAACAAGGTAGAAATAAAATTTTATCACTTAATGAAAGGAAGGGCTACACGTGATGCGGTAGTGTGTAGTTGGTTGGTTTGAAATTTCCAGAACTCAGATGTGATAAGCGCGGGCAGAGGGACGCGAAGCGATCTCATTAGGACCGCGGCTTCAGCCCGGTGATAGAGCAAACCGTATTTTTACAAAAAACCGTTTCATTAACGGTTTCTGCCGGACGGGATTTCAGGAGAACCGTTGGAGACGGTTCAAGGAAAACTTATTAGAACCGGATCACCGGGCTGAAGCCACGGTGCTAATGAGATCGCTTCGCGTTTCGCCACGTCCGCAGTCCCGATTAAGAAGTCTCCGGCGAAGTGATTCCGTCAGCGCTACGGCTTCGCCCTCGGACGTGCGGAAACGGCTACGCCCTTCCGGTAAAGTGGTCATTCAGGATTGGAGCTCCGCCCAGGGGCTTTACGTCAGATCCGCAGGCGCGAGCGGTCGACGCTAAAGCCGTTCAAGTTCCCAAGCGCGCCGAGCGACAGGGAATCGCTCTTGAAAAACGTGCGCGCAACGCGCTGCAAATCGTCCGGAGTCACTGCTTCAATTTTTTTAATCACTTCTTCCGGCGAAATGCGGCGACCGTGGATGATTTCCTGCCGCGCTAACCCGCCGGCGCGCGCGCTTGAAGATTCCAGACCCAGCAGCAGCAGCGACAGCGATTGGTCTTTCACCAGGTTCAATTCGTCGGCCGATACGCTTTCTTCCACAACCCGGCCCATCTCCTCGAGTGACAAGTCCAATACTTCATCCAGATGTTCCGGCGACGTCCCTGCATAAATCGTAAACACGCCGACATCGGAAAAAGTGTTGCCGCCGGCCCCGACTGAATAGGCCAGCCCGCGTTCTTCGCGAATCTTTTGCCAAAGCCTGCTGGAAGTGCCGCCGCCCATTACGGACGCGAGCAAACTAGCCGCATATCGATCGCTGCTTTTTGCGTCAGGCCACGGCGCAGCGAGTATCAAATGCGCCTGCTCAAGCTCTTTCTGTTCAATCAGAATGGGTGTGGCTGGCACCGGAGCTTCTTCCACCAACACCGCTGCAGCGCCGTTTGAATTGGGAAAAGACTTGTTAACCAGTTCGACCAATTGGTCGTGCTGCACGTTTCCGGCCGCGGCTACCACCAGATTCGACGGCGAAAAGTCACTCGCATGAAAGGAAGCAATCGCCTCATGATTGAATGAAGAAATTGTTTCCCGCGTGCCTTCGATTGGCCGTCCCAGCGGATGATGAGGGAAGTAGGCTGCGTTGAAAAGCTCGCCCAGTAGTTCATCGGGCGTGTCCTCTACCATCTTCATTTCTTCGAGGATGACTTTTTGTTCGCGTTCAAGATCAGTCTGATCAAACCGCGGATGCGCCAGCAGGTCCGCGACCAAATCAAAAGCCTGCGGCAAACTCGTGTCCGCAACCTTTGACGCGAATCCAGTCATCTCATGCGTAGTAAACGCATCCAGGTGTCCCCCCAGACGGTCCGATTCAACCGCGATATCGCGCGCCGATCGGCCTTTCGTCCCTTTGAAAACAGCATGTTCGATGAAATGACAGATGCCGTTCAGCTCCGGCGCTTCATGGCGCGAGCCACGGCGCACCCAAATGCCGGCCGTTACGGATCTGAGGCCGGGCATATGCTCGGTCAGAACCTTGATGCCGTTGGGGAGCTTGGTAGAACGAACGTCGTCAATCATGGGTTGAGTCAACAAAAGCCGCAAAATTCAGTACTGCTTCGCATGCTAGCACGGCAGCAACAGGCGGCAAAGTGGCGCAAAATCAGGCTGAAAACGGGCCGGATTCCTTGACAGCGGTTGAATTATTGGCGGAAAATGAGGCCATCCAATGGTTCTGGTAAGTCTCCTGGCCTGAACCAGTTTGCCTTCTCGGTTTGAGGCGAAACTGCATTTGTAGTTTGAAGAGAAAGGCATGACCTATGCGGAGACGCTTGCCCATTTTGTGCAGACCGCAGCCACACTCGATCACTTCAAACGTTTCGCAAACGAAGCGTAAGGAGGTTTCGTGTCGATGAGATTACCGTTAAGAAGAGTATTCGAAGTTTTTGTGCTGGCTTTGTTCGTCGGCTGCTATTTGCAAACTCCTGTGGTCAATGCGAGCCCTGGAAGTCTGGCAACGGTCTCGGGCGCGGTGGTGGATAATAAAGGAAATCCTCTTGCGGGCGCGCTGATCTCGTTGGTCAAAGAAGGCGCCAGTAAGATCGTTAAAGAAACCCGCAGCGATAGCAAAGGTAACTTTACGACACGTATCCTGCCCGGCCGCTATGGTATTCACGCCATTGCTCGCGGATTCAACGAAGTAGTCTTTTCTGCGGTCGAAGTGCGCGCCTCGCAGGAACTTATCTACCGCTTCAATCTTGAGCCGATTGGCTCGGGAAAAACTCTAGTCGAGCAGCGACGGGACCGCGACGATGTGCGTTGGACCTTGCGCTCAGCACAGACACGGCGATCCATCTTCCAGGCACAAGAGGGCGAAGACGGCGACATTCAGGCAATTGAAGCGGCCGAAACTGCGAAGGCCCAGTCTCCCACCGACGACCTAACCGAACCAGCCGGAGAAACTGTAAGCGTGGACTCGCACAAACGAGTACACGGCGTGCTGGAAACTTATTTCTCCAGCTCCTACGGCGCTGCCTACCCCGGTTTGAATTTTGCCGTTGCGACTAATCCTAACAACGGTATCGAACTCATTTTTGCCGGACAAGTGGGCGGTGGACCGAATGAGACGGAACGATTTGAAGCCACCACACACCTTCGCGCCGGACAGCGGCATCGCGTGGGCATGAGTGTCGGCGCCATTAAATTTACTGAACCAATTTGGGCAAACGCAGCCACTAACAAACCAGAAACGCTGGGACAGTTTTCAGTGCGCGCCGTCGATGAGTGGGTTGTTCGCGACGGCATAGTCATCCTGCTGGGTCTGGATTATTCACGTTTCCTCGGGGCCGGCGGTGCACGCTCGTTAAATCCGCGCATCGGTGTCCAATTTGATGCCAACGCACGCACACGTCTGCGCGCTGGTTATGCGGCGGGCGGCGACGAAGCACGCACGCAGAGCATCGCAGCATTTGAAAACAGTCAAATCGCTTTCACCGACATGGCCAAGAGGCCGATCGCTTTCGTAGATGGCCAGGCGGTAATGGAGCGCAGTCACCGTTTGGAGTTTGGTGTGGAGCGAGTGCTCGACAACAAATCAACTGTTGAAGCCACCGCTTTCTTTGATACAACGAGCGGACGCGGTATCGGCATGCTCAGCACGCCCATGACAGCGTTTTCCGGCGCCACCGGTGAGGCATTCATAAGCGTTGCGAATCAACAGGGCGCGTCGCGAGGAATGCGACTGGTGTACACGCGCAGGTTGAGCCGCGTGTGGACAGCCTCGGCAGGTTATTCGTTTGGTCGCGGCCAACGTCTCGCTTCGGGCGAGATTACAAGCCCCAATGACATGTTTGAAAATTCTTTCTTCCAGACCGCGGCTTTCCAGCTTGACGCCGGATTCAATACCGGAACAAACGTACGCACAGTGTTGCGCTTCTCGCCGAACGCAACAGTTTTTGCAATCGATCCTTTTGCTGGTCGCCTCGGCGTCTACGATCCGTCGCTCAGCATTCAGGTGACGCAGGAGCTTCCCAGCTTCGGCTTGCCTATTCGTGCCGAGGCCGTGCTTGACGCGCGAAACTTGCTCGATACGCAAACGACGTCCGAGAACGGAGAGGTACTCACCCAGTTAAGCACTGGCCGGCGTTCAGTTCGAGGAGGCATCTCGCTGAGATTTTAGGAAGAAAGAGAAACGATGCGCGCAGTTTCCCGCGCCGGTTGTTTTGGTCCAGACGAACTCCAACCCGGAAGCACTCCAAAATCTCGGAAAAGTCCAAAAACTTGGATAGTGTCTCGTCAGAAAGCAGACAAGTAGTTGATCTACTATACAAACTGGCCGCTACCGAGGAACGGAATGCGCACTTAAGTTAGTCGGTTTCAGTGGCTATTGGCGCCAGGTCTCCTGGGCCGCAGGTTCGGATAAACGGGGAACACACCTTGCCTTTTCGTAACCGGATCGAGAGCGCAAGCTGCGCCAGAATACTTAATCAGTGAAAAGATCACTCTTCACAACTGGAACCTGGTTGGTATTTGTTACCTCCGCACTGCTGGTGGCGGTGGGCGTGCTCAACTTTGCGCAACGCCTGCGGCACGAAACTCCTCCGTGGGATGGCGTCACCTGGAGCGAGACACGCCAAGGCATCGTTGCCGAAAAAGTTGAACCGGATTCATCCGGCGCGCGAGCTCAAATTCTGCCGGGCGATCACCTGATTGCCATCAGCCTTGACGACAACCATTACGATGAAGTTGGGCATGCGAAAGACGTCCAGATCTATTTAGATCACTCACGGGTCGGCGGCAACATACACTATTTGATTGAACGTCCTTCTTATCCGGAAGAGAGCCGCTTTTATTACGCTGACCTCGATAACCTCAATGCTATTCATAAATGGACGCCGCGTGATCTCTACATCAATCTCATCGGTGTCGTGTATCTGCTGGTTGGTTTTTTTGTACTTTTGAAGCAGGGCGGCCGCGCTCCTTTCTCGTTGCACTTTGCCTCGCTTTGCCTGGCCGCGTTTGTCTTTCATTTCTACACGCCGCTTGGTAGTTATCGCGATCTCGATCTCGCTGTTGCTTTCTTCAAAAACGCGGCCTTCATTTTATTCGGGCCGCTCTTCCTGCATTTTTGTCTGGTCTATCCGCAGCGTCAGCAGCTTTTTGACTCAAAGCGATGGCGCGCCATGTTGCTGTATTTGCCGGCAACGTTGCTGTTGATTCTGGCGTGCTTTGTTTTCCTGCGTGGCGCTCTCGCACCGTTGCTGCCCGCGCTGGCAAACCTTCCTGCCTTTTCAGAATCGTTCGTTGGACTCTTTTACCGGCTGACGTTTGCGCACTTTGTAGTCGCGCTGCTGGCCAGTGTCTTCTTCCTGATTCGCACCTGGGTGAAGGCCCCGACCGCAGTGATCCGCCAGCAAATGAAATGGGTCATTTGGGGATCACTACTCGCGGTCGCGCCGTTTACCTTGCTCTACGCGGTTGGGTTTTTGCTGGGAGCCCAAACTGACCCCTGGCTAACCGATGCGGCTGTCATGCCGTTGATTCTGATTCCACTTGCGTTCGGCTATTCAGTGGTGCGCTACCGGCTGATGGACGTCGAGCTTGTGGTGCGGCGCGTGTTTGTTTATGTGCTGACAACTTTGTCAATCGCACTGATGGTTGGTTCGGTAGTTTACCTTGCCGGACTTTACGCGCTGGGCGAGGGAGGCCCGTCCAGTTCAGGCGAGATCACCTTGCGCGTGGTGCTGGCAATCGTCGCAATGGCCGCGATCGTGATGATTGCCGCGCCGGTCAAAAATTTTCTCCAGGAACAGATCGATCGCTTGTTCTACGGCGAGCGCTATGACATGCGCAACAGCCTGCTTGATTTTGGCCGTACGCTTTCTGCAACTACGGCGCTTGATCCGCTGCTCGATTCACTTGTCAGCCGTTTACAGGAAGTGATGAACGTGGGCCGGGTGGCGATTTTCATTGAAGACAAGCATGCCCTGGCGGGTTACCGCGTGGCACGGGCCGCCGGGCTAACCGGAGAAATGGTCGTGCCGAC
>DATAOU010000074.1:0-4397 GCA_036265575.1 Pyrinomonadaceae bacterium | reverse complement strand
AGGACGGCAAGGAACTTACGACAAGTGCGCATTTTGATTCTCCTGAAAAGGACTTCTACTGGAATGACATGGGTAGCGAAACGAATCTTAGTCAGCGGAGAGATGAGTACGCAAGCAGATCCGAGTCAAGTTGTGGCTCGTTTAATCGTTATTCTCGACACAACGTATTGCTGGGATCGCGGGCGTCCCGCCCGCAAATGAGCGCGCAGCGCGAATCTTGAAACAGGCCTAACTGAAATGTCGCAAGAAGTAGCCGCTTAAGCGCGCTGCGGGTGGGACGCCCGCGGTCCCAGACAAACCCTTGAACCTTTCGTCAACTTGAACCGCGCAATTGCTTCGGCGATTATCTCCTCAGAGGTTCTTCGCATGGCTAACGTCCAACAGCGCTTGCCGGAAAACGTGCCGGGAGATTTTTTTGTCGATGCCACCTGCATTGACTGCGACACGTGTAGCCAGCTCGCTCCCGGAATTTTCAGAGATCACGGTGAGCAGTGCAGCGTCTATCATCAGCCTGAAAGCGAGGCAGACACTCGCCTGGCCATGATGGCGCTGGTAGCTTGTCCGACCGGATCCATCGGAGCTAACGAAAAGCATGATGCGCGCATCGGCATCGACGCTTTTCCGTCGCTGATTGCCGAGAATGTCTACTTCTGTGGGTTCACTTCGGAATCGAGTTTCGGCGGCTGGAGTTATCTAATTGTTCGGTCCGAAAGCGAAGGCGGCAACCTGCTGGTCGATTCGCCCAGGTTTGCAACGCAGCTGGTCAAACGCATTGAGAGACTTGGCGGAGTCAGCCAGATGCTCTTAACGCACCGCGATGACATTGCAGACCACGAGTTGTTCAGGAAGAAGTTTAGCTGCAAACGAGTCATGCATGCTGACGACGGCGCGGCCCGACTCGGGATTGAACAAATTATGAAAGGCGAGGATGCAATCCAGCTCGACGATGATCTACTCGCCATTCCGACGCCCGGCCACACGCGCGGTCACACAGTGTTTCTCTACAAAGACAGGTTTCTTTTCACTGGTGATCATCTAGCCTGGTCGCCGAGCCGGCAAACACTAACCGCTTTTCCCAGTGTGGCCTGGTATTCGTGGGCCAGGCAGACGGAGTCAATGGCCGGTCTGGCGCAGTACGATTTCGAATGGGTCTTGCCCGGCCATGGCTCGCTGCATCACGACACAAAACAAAACATGCGCTATCATCTGCAGTCTTGTATTGCCTGGATGAAGACTCGCCAAGCGTAACGCAAACTGTCAGTTTGCGGACGATGGGCTGCCGGTCAAAAAAGCATCGCAAACTCACAGTTTGCGTCACAAAGCCAACACTGGATAAAACGAGGAGACTATGAATAGAAACGCAAAAATTGCGCTGGGTTGTGGCGGCGCTGGCTGTCTTGGCTTGATTGTGGTGGTGATTGTTGCGGTAGTGCTGGTTGTTACCGGCGTTGTGCCGGCGCCGGGCCTTTACAATCCAAATCGCAATTCCAACGATAACGACAATTTCAATAGCAATTCGAACAACTCAAACGCGAACAAAAATGATAATGACAATCTGAACTCGAATTCGAACTCAGAGTCGTCCGACTCGTCATCGATGTCCGAAGACGACAAGCACAGACTGTATCAGGCTGTCGGCATGACCAGGGACACAGCATTGACGATGCGCGTGATTCGAAAGATTGGCCTGGGAGACGGATCCGGCGCCGATCACCAGGAGTTTGTTAAGGCACACTTCCCCTGGGCAATGAAAAATCTGGAGTTTATCCAGTCAGTGAATACTCCCGAGAAGGCACGCGCCTACGTGGAAGAGCACATCGACGACTAGTCTCAGGCTTACCTTGTCCGGTTTTTGCTTTAGAAAGGCGCGCGTGCGATTTCGCGCGCCTTTTGTTATGTTAGCTGCAAGTCCAATGTCCAACGTCCAAAGTCCAACGTCCAACTTCGGGCCAGATAACTTTGGACTTTGGACATTGGACTTTAGACTTTGGACTGCGTGCTCATGAATCCTGAACGCATTCGTAATTTTTCCATCATCGCGCACATCGATCACGGCAAGTCGACGCTGGCTGATCGCCTGCTCGAATTGACCGGCGCCGTCACCGGCCGCGATATGGAAGCGCAGGTGCTCGACGATATGGACCTCGAGCGCGAGCGTGGCATCACAATCAAGGCACACGCCGTGCGGCTCGACTATAAGGCGCGGGACGGGCAGTCGTACGTTTTGAATCTGATTGATACTCCCGGCCACGTCGATTTCTCCTACGAAGTTTCGCGTTCTCTTTCGGCTTGTGAAGGTGCCCTGCTCATCGTCGACGCCTCGCAGGGTGTCGAAGCGCAGACGCTGGCCAACACCTATCTCGCTATCGAAAACAATCTGGAACTTATTCCGGTCATCAACAAGATCGACTTGCCCGGCGCCGAGCCGGAAAAAGCCATCGAACAGATCGAACACTTCATCGGCCTTGAAACTCACAACGCCATTCTCACCAGCGCCAAGACCGGTGTGGGCGTGGCGGAAGTCTTGGAAGCAATTGTGCGCGAGGTGCCGCCACCAAAGGGCGATCCCGATGCACCCTTGAAAGCCCTTATCTTCGACTCGTGGTACGACTCATACCGCGGCGTCATAGTCCTCTTTCGCGTTATTGACGGCACCATCCGGCCCGGAATGAAGATTCGTTTCTTTAACGCCGGGCGCGATTATCAGGTGGAAACTTTGGGAGTGAATCGCCCGCGGCCCACACCGATTGATCAATTGAGCGTGGGAGAAGTCGGTTTCCTTACCGCTTCAATTAAGGCAGTGGCTGACGTGCAAATCGGCGACACCGTCACCGAAGCAGCGCGACCGACCAAAGAACCGTTTCCTGGTTACCAGGAAATCAAGCCAATGGTCTTCGCCGGACTTTATCCCATTGATACCAACCAATACGAAGAGTTGCGCGACGCGATGGATAAGCTGCGCCTGAATGACGCTTCGTTTTTTTATGAGCCCGAATCGTCGACCGCATTGGGCTTCGGATTTCGTTGCGGCTTTCTCGGCCTGTTGCACATGGAGATCGTGCAGGAACGTTTGGAGCGTGAGTTCAATCTTGACCTGATTACTACTGCGCCCGGCGTGCGTTATATCGTCACCACCAGTGACAGCAAAGTTACGGAGATCGACTCCCCCGCTAAAATGCCTGACCCCGGTCGCATTGTGAAAATTGAAGAGCCGGCGATCCGCGCCACCATCCTCACGCCCGAGGAACATCTCGGTGGAATTCTCGCCTTGCTTGAAGAAAAGCGCGGTCAACAGAAGGGCTTTGAGTACATCACCTCGAATCGTGTGATGTTGACTTATGAGCTGCCGCTCAACGAGATCGTGCTCGACTTTTACGATCGGTTGAAATCGACTTCCCGTGGTTACGCTTCGCTCGATTACCATCTGGCTGGTTATTGGGAGAGCGATCTCGTCAAGCTTGACGTACTTGTGTCCGGCGAGCCTGTCGATGCGCTATCGCTTGTTCTGCACCGTGATACGGCGGCTGCAAAAGGTCGCGCCCTGGCGACAAAGATGAAGGAGTTGATTCCCAGGCAATTGTTCGAAGTTCCAATTCAGGCCGCGATTGGAGCCAAGGTGATCGCACGCGAAACCGTGAAGGCAATGGGCAAGAATGTTATTGCGAAATGCTATGGCGGCGACATCTCGCGCAAACGCAAACTGCTCGAGAAACAAAAAGAAGGCAAGAAACGCATGAAGAAGGTCGGTCGTGTGGAGATTCCGCAGGAGGCGTTTCTTGCTGTGTTGAAGGTTAATGAATAGTTAAAGTTGTTGCTGTGAATTACCTGTAACGTGCTCTTCTCCCACCTCGTTTATGCCTTCTCAGTTCGTAATTTCAGATGGACTGACATTGCGCGTCGAAGACAAACTCATTCTGCTCTGTGCGCGCGCTAATGCTGATGCCGAAATACGCGCACGCATCGAAAGCGTTACCTCTGCGAACGAAAGTGATTGGGATTACTTTTACCAGCTTGCGCGCCGCCACTCAGTAGTTCCGTTAATCTATAAGCAACTGAGCAGCATTCCTGCCGCAAAGATTCCTGCCGATCAGCTCGCCCGTCTCAAAGCGAACTACCAGGAAAATCTCGCGCGCAATCTCTTGTTGACTGCAGAACTGTGCCGCATCCTAGAGAATTTTGCCGCCGAGGGAATCGAAGCGGTTCCCTACAAGGGCCCAGCCCTCGCAATTTACGCATATGGAAAACTGGACTTGCGCCGATTTGTTGACCTGGACATTCTCGTGCGCAAGGCCGACGTTCTACGGGCCAAGGACCTGCTGATAGCGCAAGGGTTCATCTGCGGCACGCCCTGGACCGACGCCCAGCAGGCACTCCTCATGCGCACACAACATAACCTG
>DATAOU010000073.1:0-20898 GCA_036265575.1 Pyrinomonadaceae bacterium | reverse complement strand
GTGACGACCGGATAGGAGTTTCCCTTCACGCGTTTGAAAAGAAGTGCCGGGCCGCCGCGCTCAATTACACGGCGATGAATTTCTGCGACCTCGAGATAGGGATCGACTTCCGCTTCGATTGTTGTTATTTCGTTTTCGCGTGATAGTAGCTCGAGAAATGTGCGGAGATCGGGATGCATCTTGGGGGACTTAGTATAGCGGTACGCGCGTGAGGTAGGAAACGAATAGTGGAAGGGACTCTGCTCCTAGTAGCATAGACTTTAGTCTGTGCTGCCTGGAAAGCCACAAACTATATCTATGCCACTGGAATTTGTGAGCTGCACATTATCCTGTTGCGCACAAACACACAGACTAAAAGTCTATGCTACTTGAGCCTGTGTTGCGCCGAAGACACAGACTAAAGTCTATGCTACTTACTTGCTCGGTTGCTTGATCCGCAGCAGCGCGGAGTTCAAATCCATCTCTGCCACCGGAATCACTTCCGCCTGCGGGAACTGCTTTTGCAGCGCGGGCAGAAATTCCTTTGCATTGCCGACCACGATGATGCTGGCGTTGCTGGCGGCGAGATGCCCGCCGGCAAACTTTTGCACATCGCTGGCGGTAATTCCCTGCACGTTCGTAATGTACCGGTTGATCTCGTCAAAGCTGATGCCATAAAGCGCCAGTGACGAAACCTGCGCAACCAAACCGGAGACAGTCTCGAGGTTGCGCGCGAAATTTCCGACGACCACGGCCTTGCGTGGGGTCAGTTCCGCGTCGGGTACTGCGGCCGATGACAAGCGATCAATTTCAGACAGCAGCAGTGCCGCGACT
The DNA here is from genome assembly GCA_036265575.1 of Pyrinomonadaceae bacterium. Taxonomy (GTDB): domain Bacteria; phylum Acidobacteriota; class Blastocatellia; order Pyrinomonadales; family Pyrinomonadaceae; genus PSRF01. The sequence continues at coordinate 20,085 of DATAOU010000073.1, read as the reverse complement.
TCCGCGGCTGATTGATTTTTCGTTTGCGCTGAAGCCAGGAAAGGTCCGACTTCACGACGCGTATCGAGGGTGCTGCTCGCGCCATAACTCAACCCGCGCTTAATCCTGATTTCCTGATTCAAGCGACCGGAGTAGCCACTCAACATGGAGTTGGCAACCAGTCCCTGGTAATAAGCAGGATCAGTGCGCTGAATACCCGTGCGCGCCAGCAACACAGCAGCCTGGCCGGCATCAGGCTTATCTATTACCACGACGCGCGGAGTCGCCGGTGCGGGCAGCTTGCCGGTTGGGAACACCGGAATGGCAGTGGCTGGCCTGGCCCAGTCGCCAAAATACTGTTCCGCGAGTTTGAATCCGTTGACCGCTTTAATATCACCACCCAAAACGAGAATGGCGTTATCCGGACGATAATAGCGTTCGTGATAAGCGACAACTACACTGCGAACGATTTTGGCGATGGACTGCGGGGTGCCGGCCAGCGGTTGCCCGTAAGGCGCATCGCCAAAAACGACACGCGCCGCAACGTAACGCGCGATCGAACCGGGTTGGCCCAACTCCACCGTCAGATCATCCAGTGTCTGTTGTCGCAGACGTTCGAGTTCGTCATCTTTGAATGTTGGCCGGCGCACCACATCGGAAAGAATCTCCAGCGCTGGTCCAATCTTTGACGACATTACGTTCACGCCAACGCGTGCAGCGTCCCAACGAGCCGAAGCATCAAGGGATCCACCGAGCGCTTCAATCGCTTCGGCGATCTGAGTCGCGCTTCGTTTTTCGGTGCCCTTAGTCAAAAGGTTGGCCGTCATGTTGCTAAGACCAGCCAACTGCGGCGGATCGACTTCCCCGCCATTCTTTATCAACAACTGCGCAGCCACCAGCGGACTGCCTTTACGCTCAACAACGATCACGCGCAGACCGTTCGCCAGTGTTTTCTCAACTGGCTTTGGAAAGGTGGCCGAGCGCGGCGCCGCGGGCGGCGGCGGTGTAGCTTGCGCGGTGGCCGACTGAGCCCGCGTACTGATGGGAACTAAAAGAGCGACAAACAACGCCGGCGCTAGCAGTGCGATATTACGAGTCAGCTTGATCTTCATTTTCCTTGCCCTCCCTGTACGCGCTGCACCTGACCATCCGGATTTCTTAATTCACTGGTTGTTTGCTGAGCCTTAGGCAGGTAGTAAATTACCAGCCGGTTCGTCGCGCTGAAATATTTCTTCATCACACGCTGAACGTCAGCTGCGGTTACTGCTTGCAGTTGGGCCAGGTCGGTATTCACTCGATTAGGATCGCCGAGCAATACTGCCGCTTCGCCGAGCGAGAACGCCTTGCCATTACTCGTCTCACGTTCTCGCAGTTCATTTGTCACCAGTTGGTTCTTTGCTTTGTCGAGCTCAGCAGCTGTGACCGGTGCGTTCTGCATCTTTTCAATCTCGGCGAGTAACGCGCGCTCACCCTCTTCAGGTTTCTTACCACTGGCGAGCACGACGTTGAAATAGAAGACGCTGGCGTCTTCCCGCAAGTCCGCGGTGGCATCAGCGCTTTGCGCCACCTGCTGGTCGTAAACCAACGACTGGTAGAGACGAGAAGATTCGCCTTGTGCCAGGATCGTTGCGGCGACGCGCAAGGCCGGGGCGTCAGGACTTTTCTGCGAAGGCGTCAGGTAAGTCAAAGCAATTGCCGGCAGCGGTACGTTTTCCGCGTAATGAGTTATGCGACGCTCCGCAGTGCGTTCCGGTTCTTTCGTATTGACTCGCGGCAGCGTCATGCTGGGCTTGGGAATAGGAGCCAGGTACTTGTCCACCCAGGCATCGAGCTGTTTCGGATCAAAGTCACCAGCAACCACCAGCGTGGCGTTATCGGGCCGGTAGAAGGTCGAGTGAAAGGCGCGCACGTTCTCGAGCGAAGCAGCGTCGAGGTCTTCAATGCTGCCGATGGTTGGTCGCTTGTACGGATGCACGACGAATGATTGTTGTTCGATTAAATATTCGAGCATGCCATACGGCGGCGCGAGGTAACTTTGCCGGTACTCTTCCTCCACCACGCTGCGCTCGGATTTAAAGTTCGGCTCATCGACAGTTAGTCCTGAAAGACGGTCGGCTTCGGCCCACAACAACGTCTCGAGATAGTTTGAAGGCACAACTTCGTAATAGACCGTGACATCGGGATTGGTGAATGCATTATTAAACCCGCCCACATCTTCCGTTAACCGGTCCATCATTTCGGACTTCATGTTTTTAGTAGCCTTGAACATGATGTGTTCAAAAAGATGCGCGAAGCCGCTGCGGCCTACCGGATCATCCTTCGAGCCGACGTGATACCAAACCTGAATGGATACGGTTGGGCTGGAATGGTCCACGACGCTCAGCACGCGCATTCCGTTTGGGAGATGTCGGTCCCGGAAAGCAATTTTCGGCAGGGCCCCCTGCGCCTGCGCAAGTTCCGAACCTGCCAACGCGATCGTAAAGACCGCGACGAGCATAAGAACACGTACAAATTTTTGCTGCTTCATCAAGTTAGGCTCCAGAAATATGGATTCGGGGAATGCTTTGGGGATTTCGTTGATCAATCTTCAGTCGTGATTACTGAATACGCATAGCGTCAGGCGGGGGTTTCAATACATGTTGAGTGAGGTCAAGAAGTTCAGAGTACAACCTTCAGGTTGCTCTGGCGCTGGGAAGAAGCAAGCTAAAGCTTGTACTCTGAACTTCTTGACACTCACGCAGTCTTAATCGAAATCAAGGGGGTTGCGATAGGGCTTGTCTTTATCTTTTTCGGCGCGCTTCATTGCCTCCTGAAATTTTTCCTCGAGAATCCGATCGCGATCCTTCATGGAATTCAGTTCCTGTGCAAATATTTGTTCCCGCACCTGCTTCTGCTTGTCGAGCCCTTTAACCATCTCGTCGAATGAAGCCAGCGGCTTAGTTTTTTCTTCGTGGGAAATCAGCGCACCGGTTTGGGCGTCAATGCCAAGCGTCGCTTCGCAGCAGGGGCAGATAACGGTGAAACGAGTCGTGTCGCTCATAACCACTCCGGCAAAATTTTATGATTAATACATCGAAAGCATAAGTATAACATGACAAGCCGAGAGGTAGCGGCCGCCAAGAGTGTGCGGTAGTCTCCTATTCAATTTTCCTTTTCAGAGCGAGCTTGGTTTCCCTTCCCTTTGGGAGGGGTTAGGGGAGGGTGCGAAGGTTGACGCGCACACGCCCTCTCCCCAAACTCTCACAAAGGGAGAGAGAAAACACTCAAACCATAAATTCTGAGTCCGTAAACGTGCGGCAGCGCAATGCAGAAAGGGCAGCACTATCGCCACCCTTGCTTAAGACTGTCATCACCCTGATTGTCTTAAGGCGTGACCGCCTTTTTGATAGCTCGTCCGGTTTTCTTTGCTCCTTCGCCGGTTTTCTCAACGACAGTCTTAGTGCCTGACGCAGTTTTTTCGCCCACCGTCTTTGCGCCTTCAACGGTCTTGTCGCCAATCGTCTTCGCGCCTTCGACCGTCTTATCGGCTACAAATCCAACCGCGTCGGCAATGGCGGTCCCAGTTGCCTCAAGAACATCTTCCGGCTCGTTCTTGTTGAGCTCGCGCGCCTCTCCACTTGGCGCATAGACCATAACGGTCCGTTTGCCATCACGTGTGGTGACCACCACCTTGGAAACGCGAGGGTTGTTATGAAAGACACGCGTCTCCGTCTTTACTCCGTTGGCATCAACCGAAGTTGTGATTTCTGAACCGTCTGCGCCGGCACGTGTGGCGTTGGTGGCAACCGCCTGGTTTGCATTAGCATTTGCGTTGACGTTGTCACTGGTGGAACTGCAGCCAATGGAACCGACAGCGATGCTCGCGACCGCAACCGCTACGAGAATTTTTCCGTTCACAATTTTGCCCCCTTAGAACCAAGCGAGTATGTCTAGTTCGCCCTACTTCGGGGCAAGCAACGTGCCAACTCTCGTCTTTGGTCTCAGCTGCGCGTTTGTGCGCAGTGCCTTTTTGACTTTGGACTTTGGACCCGGCCGTCGCGGCAAAAACGTACGGGCGCTAAGGTGTTCGTTCAGTTACCGTACGGAATCGCGAACGGTTCGCCCGCAGTCTTTTTCCCTAATTCCTTGAACGTTACTACCGATGCGACGCAGAATTTTCCACCGGTTGACTGGGTTTTAGGCTAATATTCCACCCGCTAGCGGCAAACATCCAACTGACTTTTATTCCAAGGAGCTTACTAAGATGGAATCGGACTCGACTATGTGGGTCATTATTGGCGTTGTAGTACTCTTGCTGTTTTTTGTTGTGTTAATCGCAGGTGTCGGCTTGGCAATCTTTTTCGTTTCCCGAAAGCGAAAGAAGGCTGCACTCGCCGCCGCTGCGGCGAGCACGCCCGCGTTTGATGTCGCGGCAGCGCCAGCGGCAGAAGTTGCGCCGGCCGAGGTGGCAATGGAGTCCCCCGTGCTTGAATCTGCGCCGCCGGCTTTCGACTCCGCTCCCCCCGTGCCTGCGTCAGAACCCACTACGGTTGAGGCCACTCCTGAGCAGGCGGCACCGGATTCCGGCTCTCTGGATTTCGATCCTTCGCGCACCGTCGCGATCACGCGTGAAAAGACCGTAACAATCAGCTACGGAGTTATTAAGTTCACTTCGGGTGTTTTAGCGGGACAGGAATTTGAGGTGAAGCCGGAAGGCACGTACATCGGGCGCGAGCCGAGTTTGGCGCAGATCGTGGTTGCAGATCCGCGCATTTCCAAACGTCATCTCTGGATTGGTGTACGCGACGGAATGGTGAAGATTGTCGACCAGGAGTCTCGCAACGGCACGTTCATCAACGATCCAAGGTCCGAGCGCGTCACCGAGTCCACACTCAACTCGGGCGACACTGTAATCCTTGGCGAATCAGACGTGGCGCGTTTCGAGTACCACATGTGATCCTGCAAAAAGATTGATCGGGTTAAGGTCACTAGTTCATAAGCCCGGCAGCTTCGAGCCCCGTCACGAAGCGGCCGGGTTTTTACGCGCCGAAATTTGGATAAATTGGAGCGGGCGACGAGGCTCGAACTCGCAACTTTCAGCTTGGGAAGCTGACACTCTACCATTGAGTTACGCCCGCTTAGCAGCAAGGATCGAGGCGAAAGTATGAAGGATGAAAAAGTTTACTTCAAGTAGTCTTCGACCAAATCGTTCCAGCGGCCCTGCGATTTCAGAATGATCTCGATGACTTCACGTACGGCACCGCGGCCGCCTTTCGCTTGCGTGACATAGTGGGCCGCGGCTCGTGTTTCCGCAACCGCGTCGGCAACAGCGACGGCAAATTCCGACCGGCGCATCAACGGGATATCGCTCAAGTCGTCGCCGACGAAGGCCACCTCATCATCCTCAACTCCGGCCGAACGCAAGACTTCCTCGAAAGCAGCGATCTTTTGTTCGTTGCCCTGGCGCAGAAACTCAATCCCTAGTTCTTTGGCCCGGCGCGTCAGTGCGGTTGAGGTTCGGCCTGTGATAACGCCGGCGCGCAGTCCGGCGCGGCGCAGCAGCTCAAGTCCCAAACCATCTTTAGTATTAAACGCCTTATGCTCGTCGCCTTCTTCGAGCAGCCAAAGCCGCCCATCGGTAAGCACCCCGTCGCAATCCAGCAGCAGGAGTTTTATGCGCGACGCGCGACGTTCAATTGAAGGTTGATCCAGCATTCTCGTTGAGTTGACCTCTGGCGCCAGGGGCTAGAGGGAAGCCATTTCTCATTTCTCATTAGACATTTCTCATCTGTCATTTGACGCTGTCAGGGCCTTTACTGCCGACATGAGCCTTCCCACATCAAGCCTCACCCCGAGCTGAAATGGCAAATGAGAATTGTCAAATGACTAATGGAAAATCTTGTCTTCTCGCTCGCCGACCAAAGCGATATGATTGGTGGCTAGCGCACCTCGAAAAGATCGATCCCCACCAGTTTCCAGTTCCCACCATTGCGCGACAGTATGTAAACCGCTGTACCCGATTGTTCTTTTCCCAGCTCCTTAGTCTCGAGGCTAACATCGGCGGCAAACAAATCGGCGTCCCATTGCTCTGTGCGCAAAACCTTTGTGCGCCAGTATTCTGGTTGAGTGCCAACGACTCCGCTAATAAATCTGACCAACTCCCCTGACACTACGCGCGATTCCATTTCCACTTTCTTGCCACTCGCAATCGCCTGGTCCAACTGGCCGATGAAGGTACGAATGGCTGGATCGACCTGAATCTGGTTCGCCGCCGTTTCCGCCCGGATGCGCCCGCTGCGCGCTGCCAGCGACGAAGCGTATTCCGCATCCGCCCGCACGGCGTCATTAAAACGACTGGCTGCTTCCGCCGCCTGACCCTTCTTTAAACTAATCTCGCCCAGCCCTATGTTGGCCCAGGCGATCGCCGTAGGCGCGGGCAAAGGCTGTGCAAGTAGAGAACGGAACAACTTCTCGGCTTCATCTACGCGGTTCTGCCCCAGCAGCGCGCGACCAAGAATGACGCTCGCCTCCTGCACCTGCGGTGTGTTTGCGAGTATCGACCGGGCAGCGGCCTCGGCTTTCACAAAATCCTGCGCGCCTAACTGGCGTGTCGCTTCGGCCAGTGCGTCCTTCAAGTCCGGCCCGCGCGGCATAGTGTCATTTGAATAATCCAATTGCGGGTAGAGCTTTTCCGGATCGATCTCGACACGGGTTAAACGCGCTGGTGTCTTGAAGACTGCCTCGCCAAAGTTTCGCGCCGGCACCGTCACGTCGACAGAGACCTGCTCGCCGCTAGCAGTAGTTGCTCGCGCCGTTGTAACAACATCAATCGTTCCCAGGTTTCGCAATGCGGATACTGACTCGTTGCCTCGCTGCTGTGGCAGCCCGATCAACAAGTCGAGGTCGGTGGTCTGATCCAGCAGGTGGTCCAACAAAGTCTTCATGCCTTCGCCGCCGCGTTGGACCAATGCATTGCGCATGGCGGCCAGGGTTAGCCCGCTTGCCCGACCCGATGTAAGCAGTTCACGAATGATGTTGCTAAACGCGTCGCGGCCTATTCGCTGCTCAGCGAGCCGCCATACCATCGCGCCCTTGTTCGGCACGGTGCTGAAATAGGTTGGTTCGAGGGCGGTTACTTTTGAGAGCGGTGCTTCTCGCAAAACGACGGCGCTGTAGGCCAGCCGTTCATTTATGCGTTCTGCTTCAGCGGCGCTGCGGCCAAATTGCTTTTCAATGAATTGCGTCGCCAGAAATCGCACCAACCCTTCGCGTAATACAGCGCCACCTTCCTCCCGGACCGCCGTTTGCCCGCCAACCCAAAGACGGGCCATGGCTTCAGAAACTAGCAAAGCTGTCGTCGAATCCAGCTGTGAACGGTGGAAAGCTCCGGGTGCCAACAGCACTGTGCCGGTATCATCAAAACCTGCGCCGCGACGCACCGAGACCAGCCGGATGGGCGTTTCAGGCGCTGCGCCCAGTACGCCGGCATAAAAGGCTCGAGCACTGCCGGCTAACGCGATTAGCGCCTCGGCATGCTTCCGATCATCCGCGGGCGAACCCCGCGTCAAATAGGCTGAGATGTTCTTGTTCTCTCCGCTGCCATCCACTTTGTCCCAGTCGCCCTGTACAAAGAAGGGCTGTCCGTTAAGAGCGTTTTCGTAAACCACCGCACCGGCCGCATCAGTCTTTTGCACGCCCGAACTGATTACGCCGGCCCCGTTAACAACCAAGCGGCCCGGCGCGTTGTCGGCGCCCCTGGCGGTGTAAGGCGTACCTGGCGAGGGATACCAGAACGACAGTGGCAAAAATTGAGTTCCGGTTGAAGAGATTGCAGCCAGGCCAGTGTTGCTCTCCACAGTCAACGTGTAGGCGATGGTCAACGCGAGTGATCCATCGGGCGCGACTGACACCGGCAACGTCACCGTGACTCTTTGAAGATTCCCGTAACTTTCGTTCACCGTTCGGAAGTTAGCGCTGGCGCCGGCAACTGTCACACTCTTAATTGACGCCTTCGAATTAATTCGGAAAGTGAATGACGAACCCGTGCCGCGCCCAACGTTTGTCGCGTTGAGCTGAGCGGTCGCCGCCAGCAAGCGTTGAGCGGGCTGCAGGTTTGCGTTGATATCAAAGCGGGTTATTTGCCAGGCAGCTCTTGCTTCTTCCTGAGCAGCAGCGGCGGATGAAAACATTAACAGGAGAAAAGTGGTTAGAAAGACTGCGCGCGTTCTCTGCATAGAAAAGATGTGAATAAACAATCCTCGGATTCTGGCGGTTTTAGAACTACGTTCTTCAGTTTCGCACAAGCCGGTGAATGTCGCGCAATACGAACAGCAATGATTCCAACCGTTCGAGCGGCAACGCGTTTGGTCCATCGGAAGGCGCGCGCTCGGGACAGTCATGCACTTCCATAAACACTGCATCAACGCCACAAGCGACGCCGGCGCGTGCGAGCGGTTCGATGTATTCGGATTGGCCTCCAGTTGCATCTCCCAAGCCCCCGGGAAGTTGCAGCGAGTGTGTGACATCGAAAACCACCGGCACGCCAAATTCTCGCATGATGGGAAATGAGCGCATGTCGACGACGAGGTTATTGTAACCAAAGCTGACGCCGCGCTCAGTCAGCATCAAGCTTTCGCAACCAACGGCGCGCGCTTTATCAACGATGTTCCGCGCATCATGCGGCGCAAGAAATTGTCCCTTCTTAATATTGACCGCGCGCCCTGATCGCGCTGCCGCCAAAACCAGATCGGTTTGCCGCGAAAGGAAAGCCGGAATCTGAAGCACATCAGCCACTTCAGCAACGGGCGCGACCTGCGACACGTCGTGAATGTCCGTCAGCACCGGAACGCCAAGTTCCGCCTTAACCTCCTGCAGCACTTTGAGGCCGGCGTCCATTCCCAAACCACGAAAACTTTTAACTGACGATCGATTCGCCTTATCAAAGGAAGACTTGTAAACGAAATCCAGGCCCGCTTTTCTCGCTCGCGTTGAACACTCACGCGCCATCATTAACGCATGTTCGCGCGACTCGATTACACAGGGACCGGCAATGATCGTCAGTCGTCCGTCACCAAAAGTTGCGTTTCCTACCTGGAATGGTTTTACCCGATTGTCTTCGGCCATACGCGCGAATCTGCTTAGAAAGGATTCTTGAAGATCTTCTTGAATTTTCTAAAAACTGAATTCCCTTTCGATTTATTGTTATTCGCCGCCGCGGGCTTTCGGCTCTCGCGCCTGGGCGTGGGCGATGGCGACGGGACCGGCGACGGTGACGGCTCAGCTGTGGGACTGGCGCTGGGACTCGGTGCCGCAGCCGCTTCCGGAACGGAACTATTGGACCTGAGGGCAACCAGCGTCAAAGCCAGCGCCAGTACAACCGCAATCGCTCCAGCAATCCACAAGAACTTCTTTGCCGATCGATTATTAAATGAAATAGACAGGCGCGAAAAGGATTGATTGTTCGGCGACGGCGTTGCCGCACGCATTGGAGTTGGTAGGCCCGCAGCAGCCATGACAGAAGGACTGACTACCGTAACTTCGGTTGCGTCGGTGCTGGCGGCACGGCTTTCCCGTAGCTTTGAAATATCTATCACGAGGCGTCCCGACGGCGACTCAGTGCCGACGCTGCGCAACGCTTCAATGTTTGGCGAACTGGTAACAGCCGCGTGTTCCAGTCCCAGACGTTCAGCCGTTGCCAGTAATTCCTGGCGAAACTCTGCAGCATTCGCGGGACGATCTTGCGGGCTCTTTTCCAACGCGTGCAACACAACTTTTTCCAGCGCCGGCGGAATCGTGGCCACAAATTCACGCGGGCTGCGTGGCAACTCGGAAGTGTGCTTCATCGCGATTGCCAGCGGGGTCGAACCACTAAACGGCACGGCGCCGGTGAGCATTTCATAAAGAATCACACCGAGGCTGTAGACATCCGCAGCCGGCGTCAGTTCCGCACCATCACATTGTTCGGGGGACATGTAACGCGGCGTGCCAATCATTGCGCCGACCTGAGTCAGCGATTTGATGTCATCCTCTTCAAGTGATTCCGCCGCCAGTTTGGCAATTCCAAAGTCAAGCACCTTAACAATCGCCGGCACTTCAGTTCGTTGCACAATAAAAATGTTGGCGGGTTTCAAGTCGCGATGAATAATGCCGGCTTCGTGAGCCGCAGCTACGGCCGCCGCCACTTGAAGCATTATTGATACCGAACGGGCCGCATCCAGGGGAGCTTCCTTCGCGAGAATTTCGCGCAAGGTGCGTCCCTCGAGCAACTCCATCACGATGTAGACATAGCCATCCTGCGTTTGGCCAAAGTCTGTGACGGTGACTGCGTTCGTGTGCTGCAACCTGCCGGCGGCCCGGGCCTCGCGTTGGAAGCGTGTGCGCGCGGCCTCATCTTCAACAAAGCGCGGGTTCAAAACCTTTACCGCGACGGGTCGATCGATAAGCAGATGGCGGGCGCGGTAAACCGTACCCATGCCGCCGATTCCGAGTTGTGATTCCAGCCGGTATTTGGCGTCGAGTGTATGACCCAGCAACGGGTCGGTGGGAGGCGCCGGCCCCGCATTTGTCGCGTCGGCTTGAAGCGGCGACCGGTCCTCAGGACAAAATTCAAAGTCCGGAGAGTAGCGCCGTCCGCATTTTGGGCATTGCAGCATATGAACTCGATCGTGGGGAGAAGCGGAGGGATTATCTCGCAAAACAGTATGAGATGCACTTGCAGGGCCAGTTTAGCGGCATTTGCACCGCCGTTTGTGCTTAAAGTAATGGGGTTTAGTTATATTCAGGCTTGTAGCGCAAACTTTGTTTGCGTCCCCAGCAAAACAAAACTGCAAACTAAGGTTTGGCGCTATTTATCGACTATTCAGTCGGCGCTGGTAACGCTTGCTCGCTCAGGAAGCAAAATTTCCGGCTCGCCGTTTTTGTCCATTGATGTTTCATTGCGCATCCGGTTTTCGTAGGCAGCACGCACGAACGAAGCAAACAGCGGGTGGGCGCTCAACGGTTTAGATTTGTATTCGGGATGAAACTGACAACCCAAAAACCACGGATGTTCATCACGCGAGATTTCAATAACCTCTACAAACTTTCCGTCCGGAGAGACACCGCTGAAAACCATTCCAGCTTTTTCCAGGCTCTCGCGGAATTCAGGATTGAACTCGTAACGATGGCGATGGCGTTCGCTGATTTCAGCGCTGCCATAAATTTCCCGAGCCAGTGAGTTCTCAGAAAGATTGCAGGGCCACGCGCCCAAACGCATGGTGCCACCTAGCTCTTCAACATCGACCAAATCCCGCAACTTGAAAATAACAGGATACGGCGTTTCGCTATCAAACTCGGTTGAGTCTGCGTCTCTTAGACCGCACACATTTCTCGCGTACTCAATGCACGCGGTCTGCATTCCCAAACAAATGCCGAAATAAGGCGTGCCGCTTTTCCGCGCATAGGTGATCGCGCGAATCATTCCGGCGATGCCGCGCTTGCCAAAGCCGCCGGGAACCAGAATCGCATCAAAGTCGCGCAGCCGCGATTCATAGTCGTCATCCATCAACTCTTCCGACTCGATCCATTTGACGTCAACCCGCAGCTTGTTAGCGACCCCACCGTGCGTCAGCGCTTCGCGCAAGGACTTATAAGAGTCTTCCAACTCCACGTACTTACCGACGATGGCGATCGAAGCCTGACCACCAGCGGGTTGTCGGATTGTCCCGACCAGATCACGCCACTCGGATAGATCCGTTTGGGCGGCGCGCGCACCGAGGCCAAGCTGGGTGACAATCAACTCATCAAGCCCCTGCTCGTGAAATGCCAACGGCACGTCATAAATCGTGTCCACATCCTGAGCGCTAATAACTGCCGACTCCTTTACATTACAGAAGAGCGCGATCTTGGAGCGCAGATCGTAAGACAACGGCCGATCAGATCGGCAAAGGAGAATGTCCGGAGCAATACCAATCTCGCGCAAGTCTTTGACGGAATGCTGCGTTGGCTTGGTTTTCAATTCACCCGCCGCGGCGATGAACGGCACTAACGTCACATGTACAAAAAGCGTGTTGCCGGCGCCTTCTTCGTTACCCATTTGCCGGATCGCTTCCAGGAACGGCAGCGATTCGATATCGCCGACCGTACCGCCAATCTCAACAATGACAACGTCCGCGTTGTCCTGGTCCGCGACTGCGCGCACTGCTTCTTTAATCTCGTTGGTAACATGCGGAATCACCTGGATCGTTTTCCCGAGATAATCGCCGCGTCGCTCTTTTTCAATTACTGAAAGATAGATCCTGCCGGTGGTCCAATTGTTTGCCTGCGACAAACTGGCATGCGTAAAGCGCTCGTAATGGCCGAGATCGAGGTCCGTTTCGGCGCCATCATCTGTAACAAAAACCTCGCCATGCTGAAACGGCGACATAGTGCCGGGGTCGACATTAATGTAGGGATCGAGCTTAATCAGCGCGACTTTCAAACCGCGCGCTTCCAGGAGGCAGCCGATCGAAGAGGCTGCCAGACCTTTTCCCAAACTGGAAACCACGCCACCCGTCACAAAAATATATTTCGCCATCGCTTACTCCTTTTTCGTTTCATCGTCCGCTCTTTGCTCTTCGCCCTTTGCCCTCTGCCTACTGCTCCTGCTTACTGCCGTCTTGCTCCGCATCGCCGGGTTCCGGTCCATCACCTTTAGCCTGTTTCGCGTCAAACCGACCTTCCTTGAAATCTTCCTGCGCTATCACGGCCTTTGCGGTGGCCGGATCGAGAATCTTCTGCAAGCCTACGAAACCAGCACTTAACAAACTGGGTGCTTCAGCCGCGCGCTTTTCAAACTCCTCAGTTGTTATCTCGTATGGGCGGCTTAGGTAAACGAGAAACGCCAGACCGCCCACGACGATCGCGCCAATTACCGCTAAGCCGAGCCAATCACTCATAACTCCAGCACATCCGGGTTCAAGTAGTTCCGTCCAGTTGTTACCGGCAAGCAAAGCAAGCTAAAGCTTGTACTCTAAACTGCAGGCCTCTTGCTCATAAAGTTCAAGTAGTTCAGAGTCCAACCTTTAGGTTGATGCTGGTGAACAAAAACTAACCTAAAGCTTGTACTCTAAGCTGCAGGTCTCTTCCTCTACGATCGTTCGCACGCGAAGCAAATTCTCCGCAGTGTCCACGCCAATGGACCGCGTTGACGCTTTGATCGCTTTTATTTCAACTCCATGCGCCAGCGCTCGCAGTTGTTCCAGCGACTCGATCCGCTCCAGCTCTGCCTGCGGCCATTTTGTAAACTCGAGCAACACATCCCGGCGGTAGACGTATAGGCCGGTATGCTTGCGAAAGGTTGATAAGAGCGCCGGCTCGTTGTTTAGTGCTTGCGCCAGTGTGCCATGTCTGTGGGAAGCGTCACGCGGAAAAGGCACCGGCGATCGCGAAAAATAGATCGCGCGTCCACTATCGTCCACCACGATCTTTACGACATCGGGGTTCACCACATCGGCAGCGGATTCCATCGATTCCCAGGTAGTGACGATGCCCGTGCGCGGATCCTTTTCCAGTTCCCGCACTGCCGCCTCGATCGTGCGCGGCGAAATCAAGGGCTCATCGCCCTGAACATTCACCACTATCGCGGCATCAGGCAAACCAGCAGCAACTTCAGCAACCCGATCTGTTCCGCTCTTGTGATCGCGTCGCGTCATCACCACTTCGTAACCGGCTGCACTGACCGCAGCAAAAATCCGCTCATCGTCGGTTGCCACGATCGCTCGCCCAACGTTTGCGGCGGCAAGCGCGCGCTCGACAACCAGACAAATCATGGGTTTGCCGGCGATCTCCAGCAGTGCTTTCCCCGGCAGACGCGTTGAATCGTAACGAGCGGGGATTATTGCAACTACTCTTGTTTTGTTGTTGTTTTGAGGATTTGGACCCGTGTGATTCACGGGGTAACAGATTAGCGTGCGCCGCTAACTAATGTCAACGTAATGAACCGTGCCGTAGTGCCGTAATCTCGTTCCTCTCTGTGCGTCAGGAGGATTCCAACCGTCGATCTAACGCAACGCTGTTGCCACATAACTTTCGCGCGCGCGCACAATCAGGTTTCCCACACGAGTGCGCACTTTGATGTCACGCGTCTCGCCTGCTTGCGCGGCACTTTTTGGGTAGTAACCCAAACTGTACTGTCGTCCCAGTTCTTCAGTTATCGCGTTGAAGGCTGCCGGAACATCTGCAAAGTTGTCAGCGCTATAGAGCCGGCCGCCGGTTTTTTCCGCAAGCGAGCGCAGGTAATTCGAGCCGACCGCGTACTCCTTCGTCATCTTTTCCAGCATGTGGGAACGGACTTTAGGATTTTCGATCCGGCTGAGACGCGCTGGAAGTTCTGGCAGCGTGTTGTACTGCACTGTGTAAATTACAGTGTTCGATTCTTCGGCATCGCGCAGGTTGTGTTTGAGTGAACCGCGTTTGCTGCCACCGTCAACTCCGTCAGTCAACAACACAATCGCCTTGCGGCCCTGTAACCCGGCAAGTTTCTGATTGAGAACTACGTCAACAGTATCGTAGAGAACTGTCCCGTCATTTATAGCATCCAGCCGCAAGCGTTTACTGCGCAGCTCAGTCAAACTCACTGCCTCGGTTAACACGTTTATCTTGCCGTCGAAAGAAATGATTAAAAGACGATCGTTAGGGCGCAGGCGCTTAATGAAGGCGTTTGCCGCGGCGCGGATCGCTTCCAATCGCGACTGGGTGGACCCGCTGACATCCAACAATAGCGCCACCGTGAATGGTTGTTCGACGCTGGCAAAATACGAAAGCTCTTGTTCCACTCCGTTCTCGAAAATGCGAAAGTCTTCTTTGCGCAGATTGCCAATATAGCGGCCATTGCGGTCCATCACTTCCGCGGGCACCGTAATCAAACTGGTGCTGACACGCACCACGTCGTTCTCGTCAATCTCAGGTTCGTCCGGGTTGGCGGCATTTTGTCCAGGTGAGCGCATGGGTTCGTTGGCCGGACGAAGCGTAGGAGGAACCGGATCGGGGGATTGTGCGCGTGCAGCGGACGCACCAACGAAAAGTTGCAGAAGAATGAGTAGAGCCGCGAATCGGATCATTGGGATTCCTTTGGTTTCAACGCCAGCGCGTGAACGTTTGCTACCGACGAAAGCTTTCCTAAAGGAAACCACTAAAGCGGCGGCGTTTCCCGGCTTTGGTAAAGCAAACTGTTAGTTGCTTATTCACCATGCCAATTGACACCTTCCGACCCGCGGGCTAACATGCCTCGCTCCATAATCAACCACACCGAACGGCTAGCGAAACACCTATTTAACCCAGCGCATTTTACTATTCGCGGTTTACGATTTACGATTCACTGATATATGGGTTTCGCAACTACAGCTATACACAGCGGTCAGGAACCAGACCAGGCGACGGGCGCAGTCACAGTTCCGATTTATCAAACTTCAACTTACGCGCAGGAAGGCCTTGGTAAGAACAAGGGCTACGAATACGCGCGCACCCAAAATCCGACACGCAGCGCGCTGGAGCAAAACATCGCAGCGCTGGAAGGCGGGCGCTTTGGATTTGCGTTTGCTTCGGGCATGGCGGCAATCGACGCTACGTTGAGATTGATAAAGGCAGGCGAACACGTCGTCGTTTCCGATAACACGTATGGCGGCACCTTTCGGCTGTTCACCCGGGTGCTGGCGAACTACAACATCGAATTTGATTTCGTGGATACTTCGGAAGCGCTCAACGTTGAAGCGGCCATGCGGCCGAACACCAAGATGGTTTTCATTGAGACGCCCACAAATCCCGTGATGATCGTGACCGATCTGAAGGAAGTTTCGGAGATTGCGCATCGCGGCGGTGCCCGCGTGGTGTGCGATAACACTTTCATGTCGCCCTACCTGCAACGGCCGCTCGAGTTTGGCGTCGACATCGTGGTCCACTCAACCACCAAGTATTTGAATGGGCACTCCGACGGCATCGGCGGCGCGGTGGTGTTGAATGACGAAGCGGACGCCGAATGGATTGGCTTCATTCAAAACAGCGCGGGCGCGATCCTTTCCCCGCTCGATTCGTGGTTAGTCATGCGCGGGACCAAGACCCTGGCGCTACGAATGGAGCAGCACGACAAGTCAGGGCGCGCGGTCGCGGCGTTTCTTGAGGAACATCCAAAGGTTAGAAAAGTTTATTACCCGGGTTCTGCTTCCCATCCGCAGCATGCGCTGGCCAAACGGCAGCAAAAGGGATTCGGCGGCATGGTGGCCTTTGATGTGGGTTCGCTGGCCGCAGCGCGGGCGTTGCTCGAAGCAGTAAAGTTATGCACGTTGGCCGAAAGCCTGGGCGGCGTCGAAACTTTAATATCGCATCCCGCTACAATGACTCACGCCTCTGTTGACGTGGGCAAGCGCGACCGGCTGGGCATCACTGAAGGCCTGGTTAGGGTTTCGGTGGGGTTGGAAGATACCGATGATATAATTGCCGACCTCGATCAAGCGCTGAATGCTGTTTCAGTCTGAAGCGGCCTTGAATTATTTCTTGTATTGCAAAAAACTGCTGCCGTGCACCAGCGGAAGTGACAGTTAAACTTCGATAGAGGTAGAATCTCGTAGACTTTTCCGAATCGCCTTCACTTGCCTATGAAAGTTGAGTTGCACGCAAAATCAGATGTGGGCCGTGTCCGCCGCGGTAACGAGGACAATTTTCTTGTGCTCGAACTTTCGCGGGAAAAGACATGGACCGGATCTGACGGTAACGCCGCACCGGAAGAGCTGTCAGAGTTTGAGCTCGGTGAAAAAGGCTTGGTGCTGGTCGTTTCAGATGGCATGGGCGGCGCCCTCGCTGGTGATGTCGCCAGCCGCATGGCTGTCGATTCCGTGCGCGACATGATCATGGGCGGCAACTCGGAAGACGGTTGCGATCCCGACGCGCCACTAGTCGAATGCCTGAAACATGCCACTGTCTACGCCAACCACGCCATACACAACCGCAGCCAGGAAGATTCGCGTTGTGCCGGCATGGGCGCAACCTTCACCGGCGCGGCAATCCACAAAGATTTTCTCGACCTGGTCCAGGTGGGCGACAGCCGCGGCTATCTCATTCGCAAGGATCAAATCCGCCTGGCAACCAAGGATCAGTCCCTGGTCCAACAACTTGTAGATGTCGGTCAGATCAGCGAAGCCGAAGCCGAAACACACATGTTCCGAAATGTGATTCTGCAGGCGCTTGGTGCTCAGGGCGATGTTACGCCGGTGACGGGAAGAATTCGTTTGCGTCGCGGCGACATGTTGTTGCTCTGTAGCGACGGCCTGTCCGGCAAGCTCCGCTCGGAAGACATTCAGAACATTGTGTCGAGTAACGAAGATCTTTCCACTGCCTGTGATGAGTTGATTGCGGAAGCAAACAATCGCGGCGGCGAGGACAACATCACGGTGATTCTGGCGCGCTTTAGCGGCGACGAATTAGAGGAACCGGATACCGACCGCATTACCATCGAGCTCCCACCGCTCGAAGAAGACATGACCCTCGACGATAATTACGAACCCGACACCGAGCCCCGCTAGAGCCTGCCGCAGATAAACGCGGATAAGAACGGATCTGAATAAGCACTAGTTTATTGCCAGTGGCGTTGGGGATCTCACTGTGGAGCACTGATTGATATGGATTGATCCGCGCTTATCCGCGTTTGTCCGCGGCCGAATTCTCAGGCAATTCCTGCGCGCGCCAATCAACGCCTTCATCAATTCGCCGCACATAGATCGAGGAACCTTCGATCCTTTCAACACGCACACGTTCGCCGGCCTCGAGTGCCGACTCTCCCTCGGCCGGATACGCTGTCCAGGTCGAGCCAAAAACTTTGACCGCCCCTTCCTGCATGGCGCCACGACTTGAAGAGACTACGGTGCCGATCTTCCCGGGCAAGGAATCAACGCCGCTGCGAAGTGAGTCACCGGTGTGTTCGCGCGAAAAGTAGTTGAGAAAAATTGTGCGTGAGGCGAGCGTTAAGCCAACCGAAACAACGGCAAAGATGATGAACTGCAAGCCCAGGTTGTGGATGCCGATGATGCCCGCAAACGCAGCCGCAAGTGCGCCGATGCCAAACCAAAGCAACACGAACCCGGACGTGAAGACTTCGGCCACGATTAGAATGGCCCCGAGTATTACCCACAAAATCCAGATGAGGTTGTCCATAGATTATTCGTAAGCAAACTTTTTACTGGGATTGCGGGCGTCCCGCCCGCTTGGTTACATTGCAAGACTTTGTTGAAACATCGAGCTATTCGCGCTGCGCGCTCATTGCGGGCGGGACGCTCGCGGTCCCAGTAAAAAGTTTGCGTTACCTCAACCCTTCAGCATGTTCTTCAACACAAACCAAATGTTTGCGGGGCGCTCTGCAAGCCGTCGCATAAAGTAAGGATACCAGTGTTTGCCATAGGGCACGTAGACTCTCATGTTATATCCGTCCTTCGCCAGTTGCCGCTGCAAGTCGCGCCGGATGCCGTAGAGCATTTGAAACTCAAAAGATTCTTTGCCGATTCCCTGCTTTTGCGCATAAGCAATGGTGGCATCAATCATCTGCGGATCGTGCGTCGCAATTCCATGATAAACACCGCTTGAAAGCAACAACTGCATCACTTGCACGTAGTTTTCATCGGTATGTTTTTTGTCAGGAAAGGCGACTTCGGGAGGTTCATTATAAGCGCCCTTGCAGATGCGTATACGCGCCGGCAATTTAACCAACTCCTGAGCGTCCTGATAGGTGCGACGCAGATACGATTGCAAAACAATGCCCACGTCATTCAACCCAAACTCAGCGCGCAGGCGTTTGAAGATGTCGATCGTCGCCTGGGTAAAATCCGATCCTTCCATGTCAACGCGCACAAAGTTACCCCGCCGTGCGGCATCCGCAACCACGGCGCGCGCGTTTTTGTAGGCGAGTTCCGGATCAAGTGCCAGGCCGAACTGCGTTAGTTTGATCGAAACATTCGAGTCGATACCCGTCTCGTCAATCTGCCTCAGGATATGCTGATACTCTGCTACTTCAGCTTCAGCTTCGGCAGGATTCGCGACCGACTCGTTCAAATGATCGAACGATGCCGAACAATGCTCTGCATTTAATTCGCGGATGGCGGCCACCGCTTCGTCGATGTTTTCGCCGGCGACAAAACGCGTCGTCAATCTTTTGAAAGGACGAAAGCGAGCTGCGAATTCCTTCAGCCCTTCCTGCCGCGATAAATAAATTAGTGCGCTTCTGGTAACCATGTATGCAGTGTAACGCAACCCCGCAAGTTGGGTCGCAAACGAACCAGTCTTCTCTGTGCGTCCTTTGTGCTCTCTGTGCCTCCGCGGTCGATCACTACCAGGCCACCACAGAGACACAAAACGCACAAAGGACGCACAGAGTTTAATTCAAACAAGGACACTACCAACACTTCCCGTAGCGGTGGAGTATTAAGATGCTGTGGTATCCTTGGGCCGCATTTCGGCAGTTGTTACCATCGAATCGAATCTATGGACCACGGGTTTGAAGGAAAATAAGAACGCATGCGTCTGAAGCTGGTCTTTCTTTGCTCGCTAATCGCCGCGATTATCGGGGCAGGAGGGGCGATAGCGATCATACTGTTTACCTTCTCGTCTCTCTCGCCGTTGTTGAAACCGGGCGCGGTCGTGTTTTCGACGTTTCTCTTACCGCTTGTAGCAACGTTATTCGCTTCAATTTTTGTCTACCGCCATACCGCACGCCGGCGAAAACTTCAGGCCGCACTCACCACAATAATTTCCCTTTTGTTGATTTTGGCTGCCTTTGTGTTTGCCTCGATCATTACCTCCCGATCGCATCCACCCCAACCACGTCCGGTACTACAGGGAACCTGACGGCCAGTGGTCCGTGGTCAGTTGTCATTTGTCCGTGGTCAGTGGTCCGTCGTCCGTGGTTCGTACACAGTGATCACTGGAAACTGGCCACCAAACTACTGACTACCGACCACCAACCACTGACTACTGACTACCGCCCAAACGCTTCAACCCGATCTGTTCCTGCACGGGTCGCAATGCGTCTATCACAAACCGGATGTGATCGTCGAGATCGACACCCAACTCCTCGACGCCCTGGCGAATGTCGTCTCGGTTAACCGAGCGCGCGAAGGCTTTGTCCTTTAG
>DATAOU010000072.1:0-5695 GCA_036265575.1 Pyrinomonadaceae bacterium | reverse complement strand
ACGACTACGTCTCGTTCGGCCCCTCACAGAGCGCTGAGCGGCAGAATTTCGATCTGGCGGCGATAGGTTACATCTATGTCCCGACAGCGGTTTGCGGAAAAGGCAAGCCGCCGTGCCGGGTTCATGTCGCGCTGCACGGCTGTGCGCAGAATCCGAAATTGTTTGCGCAGAAGTCCGGTTATAATAATTGGGCTGAATATTACGGCACGATCATTGTGTATCCCGCAATCAAATCGCGCGAGCCATGGTGGTGGGACTATTTCTTAGGTGCGGAGCCCAACCCGCTCGGTTGCTGGGATTGGTGGGGTTATCTTGATCCGGGTACCGGCGGCGACCGCTACCTCACCAAGGACGCGCCGCAGATAAAGGTGATCGAACGAATAATCGCGGAAGTGACCAAGCCGCTGCCGTGAGCCACGTCTGTGAGGCCGGGAGAATCGGATATTCGTCAAAAACCAGCTTCGATATACGCGGCGGCTCCAACGTTGGTCTCGAGCAGGCCATCGGCGCGCCGCGAAACATGGTTTTCAGGCGCAATAGGCGACCGCTCATGCGTTTGCGTCTACGGAGGCGGGAAGCCCAGCGGGAACTGAGAGTGCTGCACGGGCCACGCTCCTATGACTCCAGAAATAGTCCTCTACTTCCCTTCAGGAATCGAGGGAATCACGTCGTGGAGCACGCCTGCCCAGTCGAGTGCCGTAATCTCTGCCTCCGGGAACGCTTTTGCTATCTCAATACCAAACATTCCATGCCCAGCGGCAACGTCGAGGACGCGCTTGGGCGGGGTGGGCGAACGGCGAAGGTCCTCCACAACGGCGGCGGCAACGGGAGCGATGAAAGGAACCATTGCCTTCGCAAATGTTACCCACTGCGGGTTATCAGGTGCGAGACTTCCGGCACCATTCGACCCACCGTTCCGAACGTACGCCACTGGGTCTGCGAGCCAGTGTGACATCATTTCCGGAGCAGCTAAAAACTCGACAACGCTGCCCATCCAGGCTGGAGAGGAGGTGGTTAGAAACGCTGCGGTCGAGGGGGTCAGCTCATACGTAACACCAGTTTTCGTCAGAAAACCATGGACGGTCAAATAATCGCAAAGGATTCGAATTCCTCTAACTGAAGCTTTCACGCGTTTAGCAGTTTTGTCTATGTTGCCCTCTTCAGTCGCTATGGCGGTAAAAAGGTCTAGCGCAAGTGCCGCTTTGATGGCAGCGGTTTTCTGAAAACCCAACGCTGCCTCGACGAAGTGGCTGGGCGAGAGTTCCGACATTTCCTGATCCTTGTTCATGCTCTAATCGCAGTTTGTGCAGATTGTCGGCGACTTGGGCGCGCCAAAAGCATCGCGCTTCGACATCGCGGACCTGAGACGCGGAGATAGCACCTCGTCCGGTCGCGCCGGGGCTTCGGCGCGAGGCGCTTCAATGACTTCAACTAGCACGGGGCTTTGTTTCAGAGCATCCGAGGCGATTACACCACGAAAAAACTGAAAAATCGAGCTTGGCGCGTCTGTGATGGTGTCGAGCACTTCGGCTTTGGCGACGAAGGAGGGGGTGAGAAACAGCCCGGCCGCGAACGCAAATCTAATCCTGTTCAACATTGTGGAATGTCCGCCGATTGTGCCTCGACCTATCCATCAAAATGAGGCTTTGCGAGGGAATTACTGTCGCCCGATTGCAACAGAGCTAGCCGAATTTGGCTATTCCGAAAGATGCGCACTCGAGATTACATGCTCCGCCCGGACCTCGCATGGGCTCGCGCTCGTCAATGGTTTGCACAGGACGTCCAACCAATGGCATTCCCGTTCGCGTTGGAAGCTGGCAAAATCCTCAAGGGTTCTTGTCACGAAATAGAAGCGCCGGCCTATCGGACGCCACTCCTGCGACCCTTGCGACTCTTGCGACACTTCCCGCCTGTTTTGGCTGGTTCTGGCGGATCGTGGTCTGCGACACTTGCGATTTTGCGACACTTACGATGGGCTCGATCTCATCTGTCGCAGCTGTCGCAAGTGTCGCAAGGGGTAATCGCTTGCGCATTAGAACCGAGGCGCGAACAGCACGAGCGTCAAAGGTGAACGCGCCGGTCACTGGATGCCCTCACTCAAAATGATGGTTGTTGATCGGCCCTTCTCCACAGAGACACACCGGTGATCTTCAAGAATTTTGATGGCCGCATCAGCGGCAGCCTTTTTCCGCAGAGGCGATGGCCCGGAGTTACAGATCTCGCGCAGCGTAGCCTTTGCCCCTCGTCCCCTCAGCCAGTCGAGTAAGGCCTGCGCCTTCTTCAAGCCCGGGTCCAGCAGCGCAGCATCTGCCACGGGTTGGGAAGGCTCCGGGTGCGCGGGTAAGGTCTGGCTGCCCCAAGGGACAATTGTGCGCCTCTGGCGACTAGAGTGAAACTGGTGGATCAGCGGGTTTCTCGGCCTCCCTCTGTTAACGACACTGTAACGCTACGGTTCATTCGATTTCTTGCAGTCGATACGTTTCCGTCCTCCTTCACCGAAAACATCGCCAGTTGATTTATTCGATTCGTGTTTCTTTGGAGTGATGGAGGCCACATCTGCTATGGCCTGCGCATCCCAAGGCATCGTGTATCGAAACTTAGTTGGAATGTATCGATTGTGAAGTCGGCCCAGAATGGATGCGACAAATGAGGCGCCCATGATAACTTTGCCAGATTACCGCCACCCTACACGTCGGGCTGTTCTCTCTGGACCCGCAATTGCGATCGCGTCGCTTGTTGTTACCAGAGATCTCTCGCATGCAGAACTCGGCCCACAATTTGTCACGAGGCATGGCCTCTCCGCCTTCGGAGACCTTGCGGAGCAACCGGGCTTTAAAGCTTTCAGCTACGTGCAGCCGAATGCTCCTAAAGGCGGAACGATCTCACAGGACGTCTACGGGACGTTCAACTCACTCAACCCATACATTCTCAGGGGTGACCCTCCGAGCGGCATGGGTCTCGTTTTCGACAGCCTGATGGCGCCGAGCTTCGACGAGCGCGATTCATTATATGGTCTGATTGCTCATACTGTGTGCATATCGCCAGATAAGCGCGAGCTGTGCTTCGAACTCAGAAAGGAGGCGCGGTTTCACGATTACACCTCCCTCACTGCGCACGACGTCGTTTTTTCAATAAATATCCTTAAACAAAAAGGTAACCCCACTGTGAGTCAAAGTTTGCAAGGAATTCAGCTCATTCGGGCGAAAAACGATCACGAGGTCGTCGTGATTCTAGCATCAGGTCTCAACCGCGAACTGCCGCTTACCATTGCAAGCCAACCTATCTTCTCAGCTTCTTACTACGCAACGCGCTCCTTTGACGAGACAACGCTCGATCCGCCGCTCGGCTCCGGACCATATAAGGTCGGAGCGTTTGAACAAGGACGTTACATCTCTTACGAACGCGTAACAGATTACTGGGCAGGCGAGTTGCCCGTGAATGTGGGACAGAACAATTTCGATATCATACGCTACGAATATTTTCCAGATCGCCCGGTGGCCTTCCAAGCTTTTAAGGCAGGAGTGTATACACTTCATGAGGAGTTCACCGCCGCGACTTGGGTAAGAGGATACGATTTTCCCGCCGTTGAAGACGGACGCGTGATTCGTGAGGAGCTCCCCGATGCCAACATTTCCGGGGTCCAGGGCTGGTTCTTCAACACTCGGCGTGAGGTCCTCAGAGACCCGCGCATACGCGAAGCAATTGGTAATGCATTCGACTTTGACTGGACGAATAAGAACTTGATGTACGGGGCCTATCAACGGACTCAATCCTTTTTTGAGAATTCTGACATGGCCGCGAGAGGCTTGCCGGACGGGGCTGTGCTTGCCCTACTGGAGCCATTGCGGGGCAAAGTCCCTGATGAGGTGTTCGGCGAGCCCTACATATCACCCAGCTCCGACGGCTCAGGACAAGACCGAGCGTTGTTACGCCGCGCGAGCGATCTTTTATTCGCTGCGGGCTGCACGCTTAATGAGGGCACACTGGCAGGCCCGGACGGAAGGCCGTTGACGATAGAGTTTCTCGACTTTTCCGCGGCCTTCACGCGCGTTCCTCAGCTTTTCATCAAAAACTTGCGTCTTCTCGGGATCGATGCACAATTACGGATCGTTGATGCTGCTCAATATCGCAAAAGAGTCGACGACTTCGACTTTGACATCACCACTCAGCGCCTGATAATGTCTTTTGCTCCTGGAGAAGAACTGCGCGCTTTATTTGGCTCTCAAGCCGCTGGAACCTTCGGCTCACGCAATATTACCGGAATATCCGACCCAGCGATTGATTCCCTGATTTCCGAGGCCATTGCCGCAAGTAAGCGGGACGAAGTTGTTGCGATATGTCGCAGTCTGGATCGGCTCTTGCGCGCGAAGCGTCTCTGGGTGCCGCAATGGTACAAGGGAAGACATTGGATCGCGCACTGGAATGTGTTTGGGCATCCGAAACACACGCCAAAATTCAACCCGGGCATCATCCGCACGTGGTGGTCGACCGAAACGAAATAGGCAAATAGCTGTGTCCGGGGTGCGCTAGGGAGAGTTACATATGTCGCTCACCAAGGATCTTCTCGAGCAGCCCGGCGACCTGCCGGTCCCATCAAAATACACGCAATGAACGGCCTATTCTATTTGGGAAGCGGAGCCCTAATGATGGTATGGCCCGGTGCAACAGACCATTTTCAGAGATGCGTCGTTCATCGGAAACGAGGCTGCACTTATTCGTATATTGGGTATGACCGTGGCCGTCATCGGATGGTTGTACTTGTTCGGGAGCCTCTCGGGCGACAGACGGATCGTCGCCGCCAGCGTACTGGACAGAGTCGTGCTTGTTCCATTGGTGCTCGTACCCTTAGCCGTCGCCGGAGTTTTTCCTCACTTTCTGCTCACGTTTGCGGTTCTCGACCCGACGCTCGGCATCGGCGCTGGGCTCCTTCTGAGTCGATTAAACCGGCCTGAATTTCATTCGACCCCCGATTTGCCATCGTTGTAAGTCTCGGAATTAACCCGATGCTTGTTACCAATTGATAGCGATTGCTGGCACGCCACCAGAGGGGTGCCGACTCCGTAACAAGGCGGAAGAAAATGGTTTGGTCCGGACGCTTTGCGGGCCTTGGTCCTTGCGGCAAGCGCCTCGTCGCCTGGAGCTGCTCAGCAGGCTATCGCAGGCGTATTTCGGCGTGGCCTGACGGTCGCCGAAGGCTCGAGACACGGACCACTTATCGAGATGGCCCAACAAGGTGAGCGGCGGGGGCGTACTCACGCCGGATCAGGCGCAGTGGTTGGCGGACGCAGCGCGAAGCAGCTAGAGCCGCATCGGCAGCGTCAGCCAGACGGAGCCGTTTGATCCCCGAACAAACAGAAGGACATCTCGCTGTCCGCGATCGGCTAATTTCTGCAGATGTTGGGCTAACTCGGCCCTGGAATGTACATCATCCATCTGCACCTTCAGAATAACATAGCCGGGTCGAATGTTTGCTCCGCTTGCGGCTGTGTTGTCGGCGACTGCAGTGATAACCACACCCTTGACCCCGGGATCAATGTGAAATTTGGCGCGCAGTTCATCAGTTAAATCGGCAACTTCAAAACCCGCATCGCTGATCTTTGTAAACACCAGATCGGCAGTCTTCTCGTTCTTGTACGAAATCCAAACATCTTGAGGAAATTCTTTCACCGCCACCGGCACGTTTCGTGTTTTTCCG
>DATAOU010000071.1:0-31065 GCA_036265575.1 Pyrinomonadaceae bacterium | reverse complement strand
CGCAACATCCAGTACGGGCGGCGTGTGCCATCAGGCGAAAATTGATCCGCGGGCCGCGTCATCTCGAGCCACTTGCGGTAAACCTCACGCGACTTTGCAGTGTCCACAAATACATCGCCGGTATTGTCGCCTTCCTTTGCGCGCGTGACACGCACGGCCTGGTGCCAGCAGTGCATTCCGGAAATTGGATCCGGATGGACCGGAAAGGTCATGTTCTGATGCACGCCAACGTCGCTCCACCAAATGCGCAACGTATCGGGATCGCCTGACTGGTAAGGCTCAGCGCCTTTTTCTCGTTTGAGTCCCCACTCGGTCCCTTCATGGTCCAACTTTACCGTCGCCATCAATTGACGCTGTCCCTGCTCGGCTTGTTCGCCTGTCTTCCAGCGGCCCATGTGATGTGAACAGGCCACGATGCCGGGACGAATGCCTTCCGTTACCCAGGCGCGCACGACGTAATAACCAATCTCAGTTTCCACGCGCAGCAAGTCGCCGGTGCGTACGCCGAGTTTCGCCGCGTGGTTGGTGTGAATCCAAAGCGGATTAGTGTGCGCGATCTCGTCAAGCCACTTGGCATTCGCGCTACGCGTATGAATCTGCACCGGCAAACGAAAAGTGGAAATTAAAATCGTCTCGTCCGGTTTGAGATTATCCGGATGCACGTGACTCTTGATGTAGGTTGGCACAGCAAACTCAGGCCAGCCCCAATCGGCGAGCGTACGCGAATAGAATTCCAGCTTGCCGCTCGGCGTGGGAAACCCACGCTTGATTTCATTGTCCACCTTTACGCCGACGAGCCGGCGGCCTTCCGGGTCTCCATCAGGACTGGGAATAGGAACGACGTTCGGGGAAGCAGGTTTGGCTGCGCGTGTAAACACGCGGCCGCTCGCATCCTCGCGTATGTCATCGAGCTCGCTTTCGGGAACGGGCTCTTCATATATCGCTCCGACTTTTTGCTTCACTTCGTAGGCGCCGTAGCGCCGCATGAATTGCAGTGGCGTTAAACCTTCTGCCGCCGCCTTCGCCGGCAGACCCGGTACCGAGTTATCGAACATCCACTCGTAATATTCATCGACGCTCAGGCGCGTGCCAGGATTTTTCTTTGATTCAACAAACTGGCGAATGCCGAGGCTGCCGTCCGGATCGATGCGCCACGTCAGTTCCATCCAGAACTCGTTTTCTTCCCAGACTTCACCAGGGTTGATCTCGCGGCTGTCGTCAACTGTTTCACCTTCGCGCTGCTTGTCCGCCTTCTTCACCGGCTGGCGAAACCCGAGCCATTGCGCGTCGTGAGTTTCATAAGAATGAATGTCGTGACGTTCCGAGCCATGGCCCATGGGCAAAACATAGTCGGCGAAATACGACGTCTCGTTCCATGTCGGCGTCAGCGCAACATAGCAGCCAACCAGATCGGGGTCGGTCAACATTTCGATCCAGGAGAAGCCATCGGGATTGGTCCAGACTGGGTTGTAGACGCGCGTGAAATAAACATCGAGTTTGGCGCGCCCGTCCTTCAAAAAGTGCGGCAAGAGAAAAGACATCTCGTGCATTGAGAGCGGGTACTCGCGCGGCCATTGCGTTTCGTTCCACATTTGCGGGTGCGGCGGCGTGTAAATCGGCTTAGGCACAAACTTGTTCCAGGCATTCGGAAACACGCCGCCTTCGGTCGCGACCGCGCCCAGCAACGCATTCAACATGAAGACTGCGCGGGCAACTGCCCAGCCGCCGCTGACGCCGGAGGTAACACTGCGCCAGTTGTGACTTGAGAAACGCGTGCCGGCGGTGGCGATTAGTTTGGCAATTTCTTCGAGTGTGGTGGCGTCAACGCCCGATTCCTGCGCTGCGAATTCGAATGTGTATTTGGAGTAGAGTTGTTTTAGTTGATCTTCAAATTGTTCAAAGGTAAGCGGGGGCAAGCCACCCTTCCCAACCTGCGAATTAATGGACGGGTCATGGTCCATCGAGGCTTGTTCGGCGCCGGCACGATCAAACTCGGAACTAGAAACTCGAAACTCGGAACTGCTTTCCAGGTAGTCTTCCCAGTTCCACCATCGTCTTACAAACTCGCGATTGTAGAGATTGTTTTGAATCAGGTAGTTCGCGATGGCCAGCAGCATTGCCGCTTCTGAGCCGGGGTAGGGCGCGACCCAATAGTCGGCGTGCGTGGCCGTATGTGAGAGCCGTGTGTCAAACACGATCAACTTCGCGCCCTTTGCTTTGCCGTCGATGACGCGTTGCGCGTGCGGGTTGAAATAATGGCCTGACTCGAGGTGCGCGCTGATGAGCAGAATGACTTTCGCGTTTGCGTGATCCGGACTGGGCCGGTCGAGTCCCATCCATAGTTGATAGCCCTCGCGGCTGCCGGACGAACAAATGTTTGTGTGCGAGTTGTGACCGTCGACTCCCCAGGCCGCAAGAATGCGTTCGGTGAAACCATCTTCGCCGGGCCGGCCCACGTGATACATGATTTCATTGCGACGATTTTCAACGATCGCTTTTCGAATCCGTGAAGCAATATCGTCAAGTGCCGCGTCCCAGGTTGTCTGTTCCCATTTTCCCGCGCCGCGTTTGCCGGCGCGCTTGAGGGGATAAAGAATGCGATCGGGATCGTGAATCTGGTTGAGTGTTGCCGGACCCTTGGCGCAGTTGCGTCCGCGTGAACCGGGATGCTCTGGGTTACCTTCAAACTTCTGCACCTCGCCGGTGACTTTGTCTATATAGGCGAGCAGACCGCAGGCAGACTCACAGTTGAAGCACGTGGTAGGAACTAAAGAGTAATGACGCTCTTTGCGTTTGGGCCACGCCTGGGAATCAAGCTCGGTCCAATTGTCCCAGCTCTCCTTCGGCGGAAACGCAGCGAGCTGGCTGCGGGACGGGCCGGGATAGAAAGTCTTGTCGCTCGAGTCCATAGAGGTTTACTTGAAATCCCCCGGGTTATCTTTCTGCAGTTTGTCCGCCTGGCTCGCCAGCTCATCGGCTTCTTTGCCCAACTGGTTCACCTTTTCGGTATTCGAGTTAACGCGGATAATGAAACTCGATCGGTTAGTGCTTTCGATCAAAGCTTGTGGGGTATCCTTAGCTACTCCCACCATCTCCGCGCGCTTGTTGTATTCCTTTACTTTCAGTATTAAGTAATCCTTAAACTTTTCGTTAATCTTCAGTCTGCTGGCCTCGTCGTATTTCTGCGCCGCCTCTTTGCACTTCTCGGCGGCCTTGTCGTATGCGGCGATTGCTTCGGCCGCGATTACGCGCGCTTCCGCGATTCGCCTTACGTTCATTTGCAGCATTGCGGTTTTCTTATCCTCGGCTTCTTGAACAAATTTCTTACCTTGCTCGACGGCTGCGTTTCCCTCATCAACAAGTTTGTTAGCCTTGGCCAGATCGTTGTTGCTGTTGGTGCTGGTGGTGCTACACGCAACCACAGCCGCGATTAATAGGAACAGCGCCAGGAGGCTGTCAGAGTTTCGGGGGTTAGTCATCTTCGTTCCACCTTTCCTTTCGTAGCGGTTAAGTATTGGCCAACTTGTTAGCGAGGAGTCATAAACCAAACTGTTGGTCTGCGGTCGACTGTTGTCTTCACGGTTGAGAGTCCATCTCCAACGCAAACTAACAGTTTGCTTTACGATGGACTTTCATAGTTCACGCCAGCGGCACTGATTGCCCTGCCTGTACGTAGGCATTCTCGAAAAGCATCACGCCTATTAGAGCGAGCGGGGCACCGGCCACTCCCATTGTCGGTGATAGCGCACCAAGCAGTGCCAGCCAGGGAATAACCGCCCCTGCCAGAGAAAGAACAGTTCCAATCCAGAAATCACTTTTGTAACGGCCATGCACCATTTCCCAAATTGCCAAACGCGCGTGCGCGGTCGGATGCGTCAGCGAAATCTCGCCCCAGATCATGAGCAGGTGAATCAAGCTGGATACCGCGAACAACCAGGTCAACGGCAAAATGATCGAAACCGCGCGCAGCATGTTTAGCTCAAGATACATAGCCAGTGGCAACAACACGGCTGAACCCAACAACAATGCCTGGACCAACAAGTGCGGCGGCAGCAAAGGGTTTTGCCACATGTCGCGCGCCTTCGCCTGCGCGAATAAATAGGCGGTGTAGACCGCTGTCATTGTGGCGAGTGGTATTCCCGGAACCATTAGCCAGCGGTGAACGGCAAACTGAAGTTTGTCTGACAACAACCAACTGGCAAAGAAGTGCAATGCCAGCACTGTGGTGTAACCAGCAATGATGAACGCGCCTTTCACCAACCAACTGCGCCACTGCGGCCGTGTGAAGATCAGATAGAAGCGCTCCGGATGTTCCAGGTCCCAAATTAGTAAGCCACCGGTTATGGCAAGAAAAACTCCGGAAACGATCGGCGTCGCCCACAACCAGATTGAATTGTTCACGCCCAGGAAACCAAACAGCACGAGCAACGCGGCGACCAGATAAACACCGCTGGCGATGCCTTTGGTCCAGGTGTAAAGACTGACTCGCCAGTCCCAGGGAATTGAGTGCGCAACGTCGTAAGAAAGCAACGCCGCTGCCGAGCTGTTGTTGTAGTTTGGATTACCGGATACGACCGTGCCGGAATCGAATTGTTGCTCGCTCCACATGAAAAGGCCGCCATCGGGACGTCGGGCTGCAAGGGGATCGAGCGTCGCCTGGTGCGCGCCTTTGTAAAAAAGTTTCGGCAGCGTGTCTTTTTCAGGACGCCGCACAGCAACTGCTTCGCGATTGATGATTTGGGAAACGTACGACTGGGTGTCGTTCATGTCGCCGATCAAAATCGCTTGCGTTGGGCAAACAACAACGCAAGCTGGTTCCAAGCCAACGTCGATTCGGTGCGCGCAGAAGTTACATTTTTCCGCCGAATGATCTTCCGGATTGATAAAGATTGCGTCGTAGGGACAGGCGGCCATGCACGCTTTACAGCCGATGCAGATTGATTTGTCGAAATCAACGATGCCGTCAGCGCGCTTGAACATTGCTGTTGTCGGGCAAGCGGTAACGCACGGCGCATGCGCGCATTGATTGCAGCGTGTCACCTGATGCGCGCGGCGCACTTGAGGGAACACGCCAACATCGACGTGCTTGACGTAAGTGCGCGTTACCGACAGCGGTACCAGATTTTCAGATTTGCAGGCGGTGGTGCACGCGTGGCAGCCAATGCAACGCGTGTGGTCGATGACTTTGGCCCACTTCACCACTTGGTTTTGTGACTCTTCGTCCATCAGCTCGGGTTCGGATTCGTGATGTGAGCGCGAACTATATCATGAGGTCAGGAAGGTTGGCCGCAGATTTACGCGGATAAACGCGGATTAAAACAATTTCCCACATAAGAACTAAGACAATAATTTCAAATCAAGGTTTCAAGTGACCCAAACAGCGTTTAATCATTTTTCAGACCCGCGGCAATTCGCGTTAATCCGCCGCCAAATGTCTTTGACAGTCTTGCTTGTCGTCGTCCGGTTCAATGGCGGCATTGACAAAAGCTCGTAGCCGTAAGAAATTAGCTGTGGTTTTCCGGTTTCAAACGTTGGGAGGTTCGGTAATGCGTCTTGTTATTTCCTTCTTTGTCTTGAGTGTGCTGGTGGCCGTCGTTCAAAGCGGTTGCAATTCTGCGGAACAGAAAAAAAGCGCCGGGCCGATTGCAAGCGCATCGCCTGCCGCTCCGCCGGCTGATGGCGCCCGCCGCATCACTGTTAATGAGCTCAAAGATCTGCTCGCAAAAAATCAGGCTGTCGTAATTGACGTGCGCAACGAGGCTTCATACAACGCCGGCCACGTTCACGGCGCAAAGTTGATTCCCGAAGCAGAGCTTCCAAATCATTTGAGCGAGCTGCCAAAGGACAGGCTCATTGTCACCTACTGTTCTTGACCAAACGAACATACGTCCGCCCGTGCGGTGGTCGACCTCAAAGCAAAAGGAATTGACAACGCAGCAGCGCTATTAGGTGGTTTCGCGGCCTGGCAAAATGCCGGATTGCCAGTTGATAAAAAAGAGTGATGCCAGGGGGTAGTGGCAAAAAGCAGTAGGCAGGAGCAGTAGGCAGAACCCAAACCCGAAGACCAAAGACAAAAAACAAAGTAACCGGACAAAAACCGAACTAACTTCCAAGTGTCTCCTCGTATTTAGTCTAAAGCGAATGCACTGTTCCAACTGTGGTTCCTATATTCCTCCGGGCGTGCGCTTCTGTTCCAACTGTGGCTCGCCTGCCGGCGATCCGGAGGTGACGCGTATTGCGCGCGTGCAAAGCGGTCTACCGGTCCAGCAAGATTCAAACGAAGATCTCGAGCAGGTCATTTTTACTGTTCGTCCCACCATGATCTTTATCAAATTCGGTTACGCACTGGCAGTACTCGCCGCCTTCGCCGCGGTTCTGTTGTTAGCCTGGATTGATGTGCCGGCGATGATTTCAGTTCCGCTCGGCTTGGCGCTGTTACTGATCCCGGCGTATTACCACCTCAGGCGCAACATGGTCCGCTATACGCTAACCGACTCAAAACTCGAAATCGACACCGGCCTGATCGCGCGCACCACGCGCAACATTCCCCTCAGCAAGATTCAGGACGTCACCGTTTCAGCCAGTATTCCCCAGCGTATGCTTGGGTTCGGAGACTTAATCGTCGACAACGCCAGCGAGGTCGGCGGCACGATAGTCTTGCACAACATCAGCAAACCAGCTCACTACGCCGACCTGCTTTTGCGCCAACTCCGGCGCTGGCATTAGACTGCCGTAGTAACAACCAGCCCGCGGCGGGGAACATCTAGTTAGAAACGGGTTCTAAAACAGGACTGTAGTTATCATGTTCGGTCTACTCTGGAAAACAGTTTGTGCGATCACTTTTGTGCTATTGCTCACCGTCTGTTGTTTTGCGGGTGGCGAAGCTGACAAGACAAAAGCGGCGAACGGCTTGCCCGACAAGATTGGTGATTTTCGCGGACGAGGGTCCTCGGGGACTGCGGTTATCAATGGGACGCCGGCGTTGATGCCGGAGTTACCAAGATTAAGGCGAACCTATATAGCTTCCAACGGCGAAACATTTGACTTAACCGTAGTCAAAACCCCAAACGACAGCAGCGCCTATGCATTGATGACTGCTGGGCTCTCGGCCAGTGGCGGTGAAATCAAAATCGGCAGTGTCGGCACCGCCAGTATGATAAAGCCAGGTCGGGTGGAATTTGTTAAAGGCAACGCGTTTGTTAACGTCGTTACCGACTCTAAAAATCCTGGCGCTCAGGTGGAATTGGTAGCACTGGCGACCGCATTCGCACAACAACTCGACAGCGGCGAGAACGATATCCCGGTACTACTTAAGCACCTACCAAACTGGGAAACAGTGCAACCGCGAGCTTCCTACGTTGTCGCTCTGCAGGCATTGAAAGATTTAATGCCGCAACAGCACGTGCTTGATGCGGTCTCATTTGAAGGCAGCCCGGAAGCGACGCTGGCGAAGTATGACGCCGGCAAACTTCTGATCATTGAATTCAATACAGCCAAGATAGCCGGGGATAACGACTGGAACATAAAGACCAAAATCAACGAATTGCGCGCCGCCGGGGCAAGTGCTAACGATCTGCCATCCGCTTATCGCCGGGTCGGAAACTATTCGGTGTTCGTGTTTGACGCGCCGAGCGAGCCCGTAGCAAATGAACTAATTGATCAGGTCAAGTACCAGCAAGTCGTGCAGTGGCTGGGAAATGATCCTTACGCGTACGAACGCGCGACACGTGAATTCACAGAAACTACGCTCGGCGTTTTTGTCTCAGTAGTTAAGGCGTCAGGGCTGGCGCTGGTGACATGTCTGGGAGTGGGTGGTCTTTTCGGCGCTCTGTTGTTCAGCCGGCGGCGCACTCGGCAGCGAAACATTGAAGCGTACAGCGATGCTGGCGGCATGTTGCGGCTGAATCTTGACGAGCTGACCCCGGAGACAGATCCGGCGCGGCTAATCGGGCCGGGCGTGCGCTAGTTTCTCCTCTTTCCAAATACAACGAAAAAAACGCGAGGCCGGATTCGACCTCGCGCTTTTTTATTTCGGCCCTAAATAATGCGGGCTGCTGATCTTCCTGGGAGGCTCCCCCAAGCCTCGTCAGGACGGAAATCAGCAGCCTCGCAATGGATGCTCATCAATTGTGCGCCTGCGTTTACTCCGTTCCCCCGAAAGAGTCACCGCCTGCTTTTTCAATGTGAGAGGACGCCTCCCCCAAAGCTTCCACTCACCACAATCTTTGAGCCTGACCCGATTACCCTTTTTACCCTTCTTGTTTCGTCTCTCTTTTAGCAATGGCCGTGCCAGCAAGAGTTTTCGAAATGAAGCGTTTGACGATTATTCCTTTTTGCTAGAAAAGTTGTAGAGCTGCCTTTGTGGTCCAAGCCGAACCGGCATTCGAAACCCGTTCCGCTCGTACATCTTCAATACAGGACAAGCAATCTCGCGGACGAAAACCGCTCGCCCGAACATTGCTTCAATCTTTTCGCTCTGTAATTTCTAAGGAAGTGAGTCGACCAAGGAGCCGATTTCCTCGGCAGTGTTGTAAAGGTGGGGTGAGATTCGCAGGCGGTCGCCGCGTGGGGCGGTAATGATCCCGCGTTCCTTTAGATGAGCGTACAAGTTCATCGCGCTCAGTCCGCCGGTGTGCTGAATACAGACGATCTGAGACTTTTCACCGCGTTGGCGTGAGCTAACGATGCGATAAGGTTTGCTTGCCAAACGTTCGCAAAGGTAATCAGTGAGCGCCTCCAAGTGCGCCTGTATGCGATTGATTCTGGTTTCGCTGAGAATTTTCAGACTCTGTTCCAGACCGTGGATCAATGACATTGGGCCCGTGCCCGTTTCCCACGCAAGCGTGCCGTGGTTCCAACCCTGGTCAAAGTTTGCGTAATCATCCGGGTCAGGAACACTGATCCAACCCACGAGTGTCGGTTGGATTCGCTCGCGAGCTCGCTCGGAGAGATACAGGAAACCGACACCTTCGGGAGTCAGCAACCACTTGTGACAGGCGCCGGCAGCGACATCAACAAGTTGAGCTTGCACATCTATCGGCACGACGCCCAATGCCTGGATAACATCAACAACCAGCAGAGCGTCCACCGCCCGGGCGGCGCGGCCGAGGCGCTCCAGGTCAGCGCGGAAACCCGACGCATACTGCACATGGCTGATCGCAACCAGGCGCGTTTTCGCGTCTATAAGTTCCACCAGGTCGTCGAGGTCGATTCTGCCGTCGCGCTCTTCAGCCATGCGCACTTCGACTCCCAACGCATCGCGAAGGCGCAGCCAGGGATAGATGTTTGAAGGAAACTCGTTCCGGAAAGTTACGAGATTGTCGCCCGGCTGCCAGCGCAGGCCATTGGCAACTGTCGACAAGCCGTCGGATGTGTTGCGCATGAATGCGACCTGATCGGGACGTGCGCCCAGCATCGTCGCGAGCAATGTTCGCGTTCTTTCTTTCGTCGCCAGCCAACTACGAAAGTTTATTGAGCCGTTCTCGGAAACATCTTTTAACTGGCTTTGTATCGCGGCGATGGTTGCGGCGGGTGGCGCTGAGACAGCGGCGTGATTCAGATAATTAACGCGCCCCGTTACTGGAAACAAGGCGCGCAAAGCATCATTCATAGAGATTTGTTAACGGCATGATGCGCGGATGATTGATCACGACGCAACTTAACCCAGTGAATCTGGAACGAAAGGGCGGCCGTACAGGTCTTTGTACAACCAGCCGAGCACGCGTGCTTCCGCAGTGCAAAGTGTTTCGATCCAGCAGTTGAGAAGGAATTCATCGCGGCTCCGCGCTGACGGTAGTTTGTTGGCCTCGCTCACAACCGAACCGCCCGATTGCAAGTCGAGTTGATAAGCGGTACTGGCCGACTCGGTAGCCTTTGTTGCGGTGTCGAGTGCATTCAGCAACTGGCTAATCCACGTGTGGAGTTCCCGTTCGGTGGAGTGTTCTGCCAGCGCCTGAATTATGCCGATCGCCAAACGATCTTCGGCACGGTTGAACGCGAAAACCTGCTCACCGGCTGCCTGGCTGCGTTGCTGTTTCCACTGAAACACTTCTTCGACATTCGGGTGTTTGACAATGGCAACGCGCTGATCGAAATCCAGAAACCACTGGATAACATCCGGTACTGAATCGAGATCAATTCGGCCGGCAGCATCGCGACTGAGCGCAGGCGGACCAGCGATTTCATCATCGCCGTTGCTGGGAATTGTTTGGGAAGTTTCAGCGGTGCTCATTAGAAATTAATTTGCTGCCGAACGCTCAGCGCGCTTTAGTTCAAAGCCGGCTCTGACCTCGCCCACCGTTTCGTTCCGCCGGTTTAGGACCGGAAAAAACGCATAACGTGAAACGGCTTCGAGCGATGCATCAACCAAAACCCCGAGTTGCCGCAGCGACTCAATAACCACCGTCGGTCGCGCGCGATGATCGTCGCCGTCTTCAATTTTGAGCGCGAGCCCAAAGCCATGTGGCCAATCGTCACAAGGCAAGACTCCAACCGTGTAGACGCCTTCGGCGCCCACCTTGGAAATCAAGCGGCCGCCGGCGGCACGCATCATTTCCGTGTCCAGTCGTTCGCTTGAGCCGCCAATCAGTTCCGGGTAAGTCGTCATTGCTGAAACTATGCGTGCGCATGCGGCTTTAGTTGATTCATCGAACTCTTGCGGCGGCGACACCAGGCGCGCATACATCAACGCCATGGCTTTGACAGTGATGCCAAACACCGGGACGCCGCAACCATCGACGCCAACCGAAATATCTTCCATGGCAATCTCGGAAAACTGTGAAATGACCTTACCGATTGCTAGTTGTACTGGATTGCTGGCTTCGTAATAAGTTTCGGTGGGCGCCCCCAAATGGACCGCCAGTGCCAGCATCCCCGCGTGTTTGCCCGAACAGTTGTTCTGCAATACGTTTGGCGCCTCGCCGCTCCTGCGCAATTCTCGGGTGACTTCGGGACTAAATGGTTCGTGAGTGCCGCACTTTAACGCCTCCGGCCCGAGACCGATTTTTTTCAGCATCGACGCAGCAACTTTCGTATGCATCGGTTCGCCGCTATGAGACGCGCACGCAAGTGCAATCTCTTTTTCGTTGAAGCCAAAACGATCCGCGGCGCCGGAGGTAATTAAGGGAATAGCTTGATGTGGTTTGGCTGAAGACCGAAGGAAAGTAACCGTTTCCGGCGCTCCGAGATGCGCGATGATCGTTCCATCTGGCTCAACCGCGACCACATGGCCGCGATGGCGCGACTCGGTTATCGCGCCGCGTGTTACCTCGACCAGAGGTTCGGCGGCCGGAACTTCAAGATTGTTCGCAGACGGTTGTCGACTAACCTGCATAGTGCGTCGATAGCTTGTCCGATAAGCTTTAGCTTGTCGTTTCGTCGCGACAAACTAAAGTTTATCGGACTCTTTTATTTGGGAACGGACGGCATGTTACCACGACAGGATTCGAAAGTTGACCGTAAACAAAAACGACAACAAAAAAGGCAGAAGGTTTTCCTTCTGCCAGTGTGAATTGCGAGAAAAATTCCCGAATAGGTTTAGATCTTTCCTTGTTTTTTCCCTTTTCGGCCGCCGTAGCTCAGAACTGTAAGTTTGACGGTTCGTTTGCCAAAACGCATCGCTTCGCTAGAACTGGGAATCCAGATATCGATGTGGCGTCCGCGAATGGCGCCGCCGGTATCGGCAACCAGGTACTCGCCTGAATAACCGGGATGCTCGACTCTAACCCGGGAACCGAGTGGCAAAATGCGCGGGTCAGCAGCGATCAAGCCGCGGCTCACCATTCTGCCGCTTGCCGTCCTTCCTCTCAGACTATAGGCGGTAGCCAGGTAGTTGGTCGCGGGGCCCGCGACGAGATTGTCGTCAGCTGTATCCCTCGAGCTTTCGGAATCGACAATCGACACTTTCCCCTGCGTCTGACCTGAATCCTCTTTTTGTTCTTTGAATTGCGAAAGAAGGGTTTCTGCTATTGAAGGCGTCGCTGAAAAAGCTATTAGGCCAAATAGAAGCACAAACACAATGACTGCGCTTCGGCCGATTATTGGTTTCATCCGTCGGGTCTCCTGTCCGATATTGTTGGTTAAGGTTTCAGCGAGTGCGCGAGCCTGTTCTTTCCTAAGACTCGACCTTCGGCTCAAGGAGTTGGAACCATGTCAGCCGAAGTTGGGGGCTTGCATCCTTGATGCATCGCTGAAATCCGTCAGGCCCACCAAAAAAAGAAAGCGGGGTAAAACTCCCCCGCTTGATGGCAAGGAAACTAGCACACGCCTTCCAGCCCAGTCCAGGCGACAGCAAGCCCAAAACTCCGCCCAATACTCAGCTTTCGGCCTAAACACTGGAATAATTTAGGTTAGGAGAAGGTCAGAAAAATTGGGTATGGGGCCTACGCGAGCCTAATTGAGAGAAAGTTCTCAATGACGCGACGTCCCTCAGGGTGTGTATCGTCGAAAAGCTCAGGGTGAAACTGGACCCCAAAAAGCGGCCGGCTTCGGTGCTGCATCGCCTGAATAGGAGAGTTTTCGTTCCAGGCCGTAGCCTCAAAATCCTTGGGCAGTTTCTTAACCTCATCGAAATGCGAATGCCAGACGGTGATCGTGCGGGGCAGGTTTTTGAATATGCCGTTGCCGTCGGTCTCAACCGGAAAATAGCCGCGCTCGCGTTTTGCACCTTCGTAACCTTGGCCTGGCTCTAGACGCGCCATCAGATCCACAGGTGACCCGAACGCCAGCGCCATTTGCTGGTGTCCGCCGCAGACGCCGAGGATCGGCTGGTCGGCTTTCTTGATAACTTCAAAAACGCCGGCAAGCGATTGTGCTGAGTACTGATCCCAGGGATGACTCTGGCCACTGAGAATGATGTGCGAAGGTTTGAGCGACTTTATTCTTTTCAGGGAGACCGCGGTGAACGGTTCGGTAAGTATCTCAAGGCCGGCGCGCATGCGGCCCAGCACGGCGCGCAATTCGCGCGGGCTGTCGCCCTGGCCGTGGATAGTGTTATCGATGAGATAGATCAGAGTGGCAGTCACTGCGGAATTCCGGCTGCCTCCCAGCCATTTGGCTTAATGCCGAGCGAGTAAAGCTTGCCGTTAAAGGCGCCAATATATATCCGGCCATCCAACACGGCCGGCGTGGCGTTAACGTTCTCTCCAATTTTTAGCTCAGCCAGTCGCTTGCCGTCTTTAGCTGAAAGCATGTAAAGCCAGCCAGTCTTGTCGCCAAAAACAACTCTTCCATCAACCACTGGCGCCGTTCCCCAGATAGGCCCGCGCATGAGTTGTTGCCAGATGACTTGCCCTTTGTCGGCGCTGAGGCAGTACATGAAACCGTTATTCGATCCAATGTAAATCCTATCCTTAACGACGATGGGGCTGGCCCAGAATCCGCTGCGTTCTTTGTAGTTCTTGCTGAGGCCACCATCAGCTTTAAACTTCCAAACCGGTTCGCCTGTCTCCTGTCGGAAGCAATAAACGTAACCATCTTCGGCGGCCGTGTAAACAAAGCCTCCTGCCACTGCCGGCGTCGAATCGGAATCCGAGCCGATACGCGCCTTCCAGATAGTGGCGCCATCACTCAGGTTTAGACAGTAAAGATCGCCTTGTTCCGTCCCGGTGTAGATTCGGCCGTCGACAATCGCGAAGCTTCCTTCCATTGAGCCAAGTCGTTCCGTCTTATAAATAAGCGAGCCGTCGTCAAGATTGAGGCAATAGAAGAAGCCGTCTTCGCTTCCGACGTAGACGCGTCCATTAACTACGGCCGACGAGCAGTCAACCTCGAACCCGGTTTCAAAGTCCCACAACAACGAGCCGTCCTTCGCATTGAGGCAGTAGACGTGATGGTCCAGCCCGCTGGCAATGATGCGGTCACCTGCGATCGTCGGAGTGGATTTGAAACTATCTTTCGCCTGGTATTTCCAGATAACTGCACCGTCGTGCAGGTTCAGGCAATACACATTGCCATCAGCCGAGGGAAAATAAACCCGATCGTCGGCAACCGAAGGTTGGCCGGGCCACGATGTGCCACCCCAGCCGTCCTTATGTAGTCGTCCGCTAATCAATCCAGTTTCATTTGCCCAAACAACTTCGAGCGGGCCTTCCTCCCAGGGACCAGTGCCGTAGAAATTGCGTTCGCGGTTGCCGAGCCAGGCTGGAAAATCGACCGGCGGAGGTGGTACGGGCCGTTCGGCTACAGTTTCGGCAGATGTTTCCTTGACGAATTTACCGCCGCAGGCAGGCAGCAATACCGCTGACGCAAGCAAAACTGTTGCGACAGAGAGGCGCAGAAATAGACTGGGGTGGAAGAAAATACTGCCGGGTGTGGGAGAACTCATCGGGGGAATTCCGTTGGGCCAAGAGCGAATCGCGAGGGGTAAAGAGAAACAGCGGGCACGCCTGGCGCTTAGCCCATAGCACTTAGCGCGGCTCCGCAGCTAGCCATTGACCTGCATAAATTACTTCAGCCGAGCCTGTAATGACAACCTCTCCGTCGTCGCGCCAGTGGATTTTTGCGTTGCCACCCGGCATCTTGACGTCGATGGCCCGCCCGGTTTTTTTATGGACCATCGCGGCGACCGCGGCCGCACAAGAACAGGTACCGGAAGCTGTCGTCTCGCCTACGCCGCGTTCCCAAATTCGGAGTTCGATATTCTCTCGATCCTTGACGCGTACAAAAACGACATTGGTGCGGTCGGGAAACTGCTTATGGGTTTCGATTGTCTTGCCGACTGTCCGCCAATCGAGCTCGTCAAAGTCGTCAACAAACAAACAACAGTTTGGATTTCCCATTTGCAACGCCGTGACCTTAAAAGTCTCACCGGCGACTTCTAACGGGTAATCAACCACCCGGTCCAACGGGGGTTCAGTCAACATCGGGATCGACGCCGAATCAAACTTTGGTTGCCCCAGTTCTGAATCAAATACAAACCTGCCGTGACCGTCGTCCTCGCGCAGCACGTATAGCTTCACACCCGCCCGCGTCGTCAAGCGCAGCTCTTCCGCCTGCCACAGTTTTTGGTAATAGAGATAAGCCGCCGCGCAACGGGTTCCATTTCCGGAAAGCGCCGCTTCACTGCCATCGGGATTAAAAATGCGGACTTGAAAATCCGCTGATTGATCCGCCCAGGGAGTGACAACTGCGATGCCATCGGCGCCGGCGCCGTAATGTCGATTGCAGATGCGGCGCGCGAATTCACCCAAGCCATTTAAGTCGGGGAACTGTTGCGCCTCGATAACGATGTAATCGTTGCCGAAGCCATGAAACTTGATGAAATTAAGAGGCATGGCTTATGTAAAGCAAATGCAGGTCGGTTTGAGTCCGATAAGCTTTAGCATGTCGTAACGTCGCGACAAACTAAAGTTTATCCGACAACTACGAGTGTCCCGCAAACGAGGCCAACAGCACTGCAATCGGATCGATGCAAACTGACGGTGGATTAACACCGTCGGGATAATTGTTGACCATAATCGAAAAAACAAGTTCCTCACCCGCTGCGGTCGTCACAAATCCGGAAAGGCTCGAGGCGCTACGCAGCTCTCCAGTCTTCGCACGCACATTATTTTGTGCCGGCGTGCCTTTCATGCGATTGCGAATCGTCCCGTCAACTCCGGCGATTGGCAACGCGTCGCGAAATGCATTTCCATAACGATGCCGTCGCATGTAGGTCAGCAACTGCAGCGTCGCTTCTGTTGTCACCAGGTCGTCCCGCGACAGGCCCGATCCGTCAGACAACGACAACTCCGAAGCATCAACACCGGCTTCGCGCAGAAAAGCTCGCACGACTTCGACACCGTTGCTTTCGCTGGTGCGCGCGACGTCGGGCGTGTCGGGATTCGATGAAGGCACAACTCTACCCAGCGTCCGCAAAATTAGTTCAGCATAAAGATTCTCGCTAGGCTTTAACGTCTGCGCCGCGATCAAACTTAACGGCGGCGATTGCAGGTTAGTCAGTTCAACCAAACCGAAAGGCGCGCCAGTGTTCGACGGAACTACCGACAACGAAGGCGAAATGGTGCGCGACTTTCCGGAAACGATGACACCCTTTTTCGCGAGTGACGAGCGTAACAAATAGATAAACAGCAGCGCTGGACGTGCTACGCCCAGGCGACCCGTGAAACCAGCGTCGTCGAGGGCCATCGTTCCCTGAAGTTCAACCACATCAGAATCAGGTCCGCGATGGACCAGCAAATTTCTTCTGCTACCCCGCGCCGAAGTGGTCAGGCGGTTGTTAATTATGAGCAATGGGTTCGGAGGATTTATTGAAACTATGGCAGACGCGCCAACTTGCCGTCCCGGGCTAATGGAAAGATTTACGAGATTGTCATTCACGCTGAGCGCGCTGACTTCCGCGCCAAAGCCCCATTGCAAATCTTCCCACTGCCAACCAGAGCCGTAGGGTAGTCCGCTGAAATAACTTTCGTCGCCAACCAGATCGCCTGCGACCCGCTTTACACCGGACGCCGCAATGCGCGCAGCTAAATCGTCGATGCCCTTGAAGTAATCGCCGTTGAAGCGTGCCGCGATGGACGGATCGCCGCGGCCGTAGATCGTCAGATCGCCTTGAACGGTTCCCGAAGCATCCGGCTTTGCCGCCGCGTAAACAGAAGTTACAAAATGATAATCGGGCGAGAGCCGATCGAGGCCGGCGGCCACCGTGTAAAGCTTCATGTTTGAAGCCGGACTAAGCAGCTTGTTGGCGTTTTGCTCGAAAAGAACTTTTCCCGTTTCGAGCGACGCGACCTTGATGCCAATCGTTGCTGAAGCCAACTCCGGACGACGCAGGATTTCTGAGATGCGTCCCTGTAACTCGGCAAGTGTTCGGGTCGTCGCTGCGGTGGGGCGTTGTTGAACCGCTGGTGGTACCTGAGGAAGTTGGCTTGGGTTATCAGAAACGTCGTCCGGCGTCGGACTCGGGCTTGGACTTGGTGAAGCGGTGGGCGCGACTCGGCGTTCGCGCTGCGGCTGTTGCTGCGCAACACCAATCGGGGCCAGCGGTTCAATGAGCGAAAACGCCAGCAGTAAGCCGGCGGCGATGGGTCCCCGAAAGTTTCTAAGCATCAAGTGATTTGTTCTCGACGCCGGTTTGTCCGGCAGCTTGGACCTTAAGCCCATCCGCTTTGTGTTGAGCGCTAACCTGGGCCATCAATTCCTGAAACCGTGGCGTGTTTTTCAACGCAGCCCAGTTTGGATCGTGTTCAAAGCAGGGCCGGTTTTCATTGCCCAAGGCAATCGCCCGTGCCAACCAGTCAAACGCTTCGTCTTGCATTCCTTCAAGCGCATAGACTGAAGCCACTGAGTATGCGATGTCGGCATCAACCTCAGCGTTGCGAATGACGTCGGCGCTCAACTGCGCGCGCGCCTCCTCGTGTTTGCCTTGCGCGCTGAGAAA
Source organism: Pyrinomonadaceae bacterium (assembly GCA_036265575.1). Lineage (GTDB taxonomy): Bacteria > Acidobacteriota > Blastocatellia > Pyrinomonadales > Pyrinomonadaceae > PSRF01. Next base: position 13,688 of record DATAOU010000071.1, on the reverse strand, counting down.
CATTGCCATGAACGGACGAATCCCGTGCATGTTCGGATGTGCCGCGATGTTTCCTCGCATTAACTCGGCTGCTGCATCCGTTTTGCCCGTGTAATACAAGGCGAGTGCGCGAAAAGTCTTAACCAGCGGATTGTCTTCATCGCCGGCGTGGTCCAGCTGCCGCGCTGTCTCCTCAAAATTTCCCATGTACATGTAAACCAATGCGCGATTGTAGCTGGCGACGATGTGGGCGGCCGGGTCGAGACGCATCAGCCGTTCATAACTACGCAAGGCGCGACCGTATTCCCCGTCAAGCCGGTGCAGCGTAGCCTTCACAAAATGGACCACGGGCTCATCAGGGTTTTCCTTTCGCGCGCGCGCAACTTCTTCGCGGGCCTTCTGTTTTTGACCGCGCCACAGGTAAATGAAAACCATCAACATGCGCGCTTCGACAAGCTTGGGATCGATCGAGAGCGCTTTTTGGAAGGCAACTTCAGCGCGTTCATAATCTTCAGCGCCGCCAAATCCCTTGAACACTCGGTTGACGTAGGCCGCGCCGAGTCCGTCATGGGCTAACGCAAAATTCGGATCCAATTCAATGGCATGTTGAAAGTGCTCGATGGCCGCGGCGCAATCCTCGGGCGCGATGGTGCGGAAAATGAAACGAGCAAACAAGTCGCGACCGCGCAAATACTGTTCGTAGGCGGCGGCATTCTGCGTTGAGGGTTTGGCAATCCCATCCTGCTCGGCGGGACTGAGCTCGAGGCGCAAACCTTCAACGATGCGCTGCGCAATCGTGTCCTGGACAGCAATTATGTCGGCGTCAGAAGTGTCGATGCGATCGCTCCAGAGAATATCGCCCGATCCAACGTCGAGTAACTGCGCCGTCACGCGAAAGCGACCACCGGCATGCATGAATCCCGCGGTAAGCACCGCACTGACGTTCAACTCCTGGCCGATTTCGCGCGGGTCCATCTGCCCGCCCTGGTATTTCGCGATCACCGATGAGGGCCGCACGACCAGGGAACGCACGCGTGCGAGTTCGGTAATGACCGCATCGGCAAGCGAAAACTCGTAAAAGCTGGCTGCTGGATCGTTACTCAAATTGCGGAAGCAAAGTATGGCCAGGCTCTTTTTTTCCTGATCGGCGATCGTTGTGAATGGAGTTTCGTGAATGGTCGGTTTGGTTGGCGTGGTCGCTCCCGGCGCGGAAGTGGAATCAACCTTGCGGCCTTTCAACCAGCGCATTGCGCGCGAAACAGGACTTTCGCCGGGGAGGTGGCGCGCCGGTTCAGGAACCACACTGGTAAACGGCTGACCGGTAGTTTCACTCCTTGAAACTTCCTGCAACACGCCACGCAAATCGTCGCGCAGCTCTTCCATCGTCTGATAGCGATGCCGCGGTTCCTTTGCCAAACAGCGATCCAAAATCTGCTGCAAGCTTGTCGGGATTGCTTCCTTGCGCAATTCGGCAACCGGCCGCGGCGCGTCATGAAGCACCGCATGACGAACGTCGATGGTTGTCTTGCCACGAAACGGCCAGGTGCCGGTCAACATTTCGTAAAGCAACACGCCGGTGGAAAAAATATCCGCACGCTTATCGACGCGATCGCCGCGAGCTTGCTCTGGAGCGGCGTAGGTGGCGGTGCCGTAGGGAATTCCGACTTCAGTAAGATCCGTGCGGTGCACCGAGCTCCTGGGAGTTTCTTCGCTGTCGTCCAGTAGTTTCGCCAGACCAAAATCCAATATCTTCACCTGGCCCGATGGCGTGACCATGACGTTCCCGCTCTTAATATCGCGGTGAATAATGCCGCGCGAATGTGCAGCTGCAAGTGCGTCAGTAACCTGAACACCAATCAGCAATGCGCTTTTCAATTCCAGCGGATGACCGTTAACCAACTGGCGCACATTTTTGCCGTCCACGTACTGCATGGCGATGAAGTGAACGCCGTCAACTTCGTCGAGATCGAATATGGTGCAGATGTTTGGATGATCGAGCGAGGAGGCGAGTCGTGCTTCGCGTTCAAAACGTCTCAGGTTTGCTTCTCGTGCGGTCAGCTCCGGCGGTAAAACTTTAACCACGACGGTGCGCCCGAGTTTACCGTCCGTGGCTTTATAGACTGTGCCCTGCCCGCCCACGCCGAGCTTTTCGAGAATCTTATAATTGCGAAGAAACTTTCCGACCATGTTTTGGTGATCGTTTCCTATTAGTCTTCGACGCCTAGCGTCGTCACGAATTTAGCCCGGCCTTTCAAGGCCGGGAAAGGCCAAGAAGGTGTTCGCGTCGCGATAGCGACGCTCGAAACCATGCTACTAGCTATTCGAACGTTGCCAGCAATTCTTCTGCGCTCGCGGTAGCGGTGCCAACTTTGCCCACTACGATTCCCGCCGCATGATTCGCGAGGTTTGCTGCCTCTAAGGTTGATGCGCCGGCGGCCATGGCGGCTGCCAGCGTGGCGATAACTGTATCGCCGGCTCCCGTCACGTCATACACTTCGCGTGCAGCAGTTTCAACAAAAACCGGTTCCTGGTTGCGTTCCAACAACATAATCCCGCGCTCGCCACGGGTAATCAACACGGCATCGCAATCGAGTTGTTCCTGAATCAAACGCGCTGCCTGGTGCAGTCCCTGGTCGGAGTCTTCCTCCAGATTGGTCAGTCGCAGCGCCTCGAAATGATTGGGCGTGATTAGTGATGCCGGACGGTAGTACGAAAAATTTCTGATCTTAGGATCGATCAGCACCGGCACTTTTTCGTAAGCGAACTTTAGAACCTCGCCAAGAATCCGGGGTGTGACAACTCCCTTGTCATAATCAGAAACGACAAAAGCATCCGCGCTCTGAATAGCTTTTTTCAAACTTTCGATAATGCGTTGTTCGACCTTGCCGTTGACCGGCCGGCGATCTTCGCGATCGGCGCGTACGACGAGTTGACTGTGCGCGATGATGCGGGTCTTGGTAGTCGATGGACGCGCATCATCCACTGCCAGGTATTCATCCGCCTGCGTACAAACTTCGCCCAGGGTCGTCCTAATTCGATCCCCGGCCGAGTCATTCCCGACCACGCCCACTACGCAGCCACCAGCGCCCAGGGCAATGATGTTTGCGAGTACATTCGCGGCGCCGCCAAGATGAACGGACTCGCGACGAATATCGACGACCGGAACGGGCGCTTCAGGCGAGATGCGCGTAACGTCGCCCCAAACAAATTCATCAAGCATGACATCGCCAAGCACGACAATGCTGCGATTGCCCATGGCGCGAATGATCTCCGCGGCTCGTTGTTTAGTTGGTTGGGGCATGATGGTGAAACTGCGGCTTTGCCGCCTTCCGTGCGGTAAGGCTCTGCCTTACCGTCAGCATCTCTTAAGAATTGGAGGCTACGCCTCCGAATGTGGGAGGCACAGCCTCCCTAAAAATAGAAAAAGCGTTCTGCGGTAAGGCGAAGCCTTACCGCACGGAAGGCAGCGGAGCTGCAAGATTCAAGCGCTTTCCCGCAGTACTCTCTCAACAGCCGCCAGCACCCTGTCGACCGGGACGCGTTTGATGCATTCTGGCTGCTCAAACTTTTCGCAAAAGTAACCATGGCAGGGCTGGCAGTCCATCTCTTCGAAAACGAATTCAGCGGGAGCGCGCGCCCATGGTTGCCAGTGGGCGGTGTTGGACGACCCAAAAACTACTACTGCCGGCGTTTCAACTGCGGCTGCCATGTGCGCAATGCCACTGTCGTTACCGACAAACAAACGCGCGCGCGCCAGCAGTGCTGTCACCTCCGGCAAACTCAAATTCGTCAGCGGCAAAATCTGGGCAGTTGAATCCTGCCGCACCGCTTCCACAACTGCCACTTCAAGCGGCGCGCTGATGGCAACGATATTCAAATTCTGTTGAGCAAGCGTATCGGCCACGCGAGCGAAGTTGCTCGCGGCCCATTGCTTAGTTGCATAGGCCGCCGCCGGATGAATGACCACGAAAGGTTCAGCCTCAACGCCTCGCGCGCGCAGCCTCTCCGCAATCTTTGCGTCCGCTGTTGCAATCACTTCCAGATGTGTCGGCGGTCGATCGCTCACGGGAACGCCGGTCCATCCCAGCAACGCGAGTTGCTGTTCAACTGAATGCGTTTGCTCTCGCTTCCAAAGAAATGAAGAGGATGGCGATCGATGATTGTGCAACCACGAGTATTGATAGGCTTCATAGCCAACCCGGTGAGTTGCCCCCGTCGCCCGCGTCAACAACGTCGCGGTCGTGCCGCCATGCAAATTGTAAACAACGTCGTAGTGCCTCGCCCGCAGGCTCGCCGCAACTCGGGCTCGTGCAGCAACACTGCCGCGCTCGATTGTGATCACGTTATCGACGAGCTGAGATCCGCTGAGCAGCGGCGCGACCCAATCTTCCAGCAAAATATCGACTTCAGCGTGTGGCAAAAATCGTTTTAGCGCCGCAAGCGATGGAGTAGCCAACACCGTATCGCCGATCGAACGCAGCCGCACAACCAGCACGCGCTTCACCTGTTCCCAATCCCAACGCGCCGGTGCGAGCGGTTGTGGCGAGTCTTCACCCCGCAGGCCATGCATCGCCAAATTCCGCATTTGCGGAGACTGCTCAATTATTTCTCGTAGACTATTCAAAGCTATTAGATCGAGCAGTGCTAACTTTGCTTAGGTTGCTCGTCTTCGACCGTTGCTTCGTCAATCAGCATGACGGGAATGTCGTCTCGAATGGGATAGACGCGTTTACACTCGACGCATTTCAAGCCGCTGCCATCAGCTTTCAACTCAACTTTTGCTTTGCATGCAGGGCAGGCAAGTATTTCCAATAAATCTTCACTGATTGCCATGGCAGACCTTTCTCATTGCGGTTTCGCTCTTGCTTGGGAAGGACGCGTATTGGAGGGCAAAGCTTATCACAAAGATGCAACTCGTCAGCAGCAGGAAACCGAGGACTTAATTCACCCCGAGGCTGACAATTTCCGCAGGCGCACCGGGCGAAAGTTCTTTGAGTTTTTGCCAAACGTATTCCGGTTTGATCTGAACCAGGCAGGCGGGTTTGAACTCTGCCGGGCCAGTATATTTGCACTCCACCTCATGACAGCCGACGCACTCGAAAGTTGACGCCAGGTGCAACTGATGTTGTCCGGTTGCGCCGACCAAACGTGGATCGGTGGCGCCGTAAATTGTGATTGAGGGAATGTCGAGCGCCGCCGCGATATGACTTAGCCCGGTGTCCAAACCGACGGTAGCTGAGGCGCGATTGATGATCGCCGCCTTTTCGGAAATCGAAAGCGCGGGCAGCACGATCGCTTTGTCGTTACCGGCGGCGATGCGAACGGAGCGTCGACGCTCGGCTTCATCGCCCCACGGCAGCACCACCGTGTAGCCATCAGCGGTCACTTTGTTGAGCAACTCTTGCCAGTAGAAGTCTGGCCAAATTTTCGAAGTCCAGCTTGTGCTGTGAATGAAAACTACAAATCGTTCCGGCAAGTCAATTAGCACCGGGCCCAAACGCGAACGATCAATTCCATAGTCCACACGTCCCTCTTCGTACTGATAACCGAGCGCACCGGCCAGCAACTGTCGCATGCGTTGCAGGGAGTGAACGCCTTTCGGCACAAAAACTTTTTTCTGATAAAAGAATTGCGCGCCCCACTCATGAACCGCGCGCCGGTCATAACCATAACGCGGCCCTTTCGCTAAACGACTTGATAGCGCGCTCTTTAGTTCGCATTGCACGTCGACGATAAAATCATAGTTTTGCTCGCGCACCTTTCGTAAAAAGTTTTGCGGCTCGCCACTCTTGAAAGCGCTGCGCCAGTTTTTTCTCCATCTCCGCAGCGCGCTCGGTATGACCGTTTCCACGTTGCGATGCCAGCCCGGCACCTGGGCAAACGATTCGTCGACGATCCAATCGAAACTGATATCAGGAATGGCCCGGGCCGCATCACTGAGCGCCGGCAGGGTTTGCACCAGATCGCCCATTGAGGAAAGCCTGACGATTAATACTCGCATGGAAGAAATTTACGCAGCGCCTTTCAGAGGGTCTTGTCCTGATAATTATGAGCGGGTCGGTCGTAAGAAAAGACAATTGTAAGCTCGGCCTTCCGAGGGTGTCTATGTCCGATAAACTTTAGTTTGTCGCGGCGATACGACAAGCTAAAGCTTATCGGACGCCAAAGCGTCAGCAGTCGAGGCGCTCGGTTGACGCCCCCGCCCCACCCTTCTATGCTCGTGCCGACTCGCATGGATAACTGCAAAGTTTCAGCCTGCATCATCTCGCTCAACGAGGAAGACCGCATCCGGGAGGCTTGTGAGTCCGTTTCCTGGGCCGATGAAATTGTGGTGGTGGATTCCGGCTCGACTGATCGCACCAGGGAGATTGCCCAGGAATGTGGGGCGCGGGTAATTGAAAATGCCTGGCCCGGATTTGCAGCGCAGAAACAATTTGCCGCTGATCAGGCAAGTCATGAATGGATCTTCAGCCTTGATGCCGACGAGCTTGTTTCCGAAGAGTTGCGCGCTGCCATCATCAGCCTCTTTTCAAAAGCCGGTGGCAAACTTGCCGACGGTTATCTGATTCCGCGCCGGGCTTTTTATATGGGCCGCTGGATACTCGGTGGTGGTTGGTATCCCGATCGTCAGTTGCGCCTGTACCGGAAGTCCATGGGAAGGTGGGAAGGCGCGCACATTCATGAGTCCGTCAAAATGAAACCGGGCGCTCGGGTAGAAATCTTAAAGGGCGATTTGCTTCACTACACAGTCAGCAATGCTGCCGAGCATGAACGAATGATCGGCGAGCGCTATGCGCCACTCGGCGCGCGCCAGATGTTTGAACAAGGACGCCGTACTTCACCTTTGAAAATCGCAACGGTTGGTCCAGCCACCTTTATCCGCAACTATATTTTCAAGGCCGGCTTTCGTGATGGGTTTGCCGGATGGAGCATCGCTAAATTTGCCGCGCATCACGCGTTTCTGAAGCACCTGCAGTTGTGGGAGCTGCAAAATCGGGAAGCATCGCAAGATTCGGAGAACGATTAAGTGTGTTTATCGACCCATGTGGGTGGTTAGGAGCAACGGCGATGGTTCGGCCGAGAATCAAACATAGATGAGCGCAATCATAGACAAACCAAAGAAGAGGATCACTCCTGCCACTGCCTGGCGTGACGCCCGCGAATTGATCTGGGCGCATCGTTACCGGCTGGCCTTAGGAATGTTTCTGATGATTCTCAACCGGCTCGTCGGACTGGTGTTGCCGGCAAGTTCGAAATACCTAATCGACAACGTCATCCTGAAACATCAAAGTGCCTTGCTTCTGCCGCTGGCTTTGGTGGCCGGCGCCGCTACGCTGGTGCAGGCCTTTACTTCGTTTGCGCTGTCGCAAGTGCTGGGCGTGGCCGCGCAGCGGGCAATCACTGAAATGCGCAAGAGTGTGCAACAACACGTCGCGCGCCTGCCGGTGAGGTATTTCGACTCCACCCAAACCGGAATACTGATCTCCCGCATCATGACTGACGCCGAAGGCATCCGTAATCTCGTCGGCACCGGTCTGGTCCAACTCGTCGGTAGTTTGGTTACGGCGGCGCTCGCGCTTACGGTGCTCTTTTATCTGAACTGGAAACTAACCTCGGTTACGTTGCTGGCGCTTGGATCATTTGGCATTTGCATGGCCCTGGCATTCAAGAAGCTGCGGCCATTGTTTCGCGAACGCGGTCAAATCAACGCTGAAGTAACAGGCCGTCTGACCGAGTCGTTGGGTGGGATTCGCATCGTCAAAGCGTATGCCGCAGAGAAGCGCGAAGAGTTGGTGTTCGCGCGCGGAGCGCACCGGCTGTTTCGCAACGTCGCGCGTTCGATGACTGCTGTTTCCGGAGTCACCGCCTTTTCCACGATCATTGTCGGCGCCATCGGCGTCATCCTGATCCTGGTTGGCGGACGCGACATTATTAACGGGCAGATGACGCTCGGCGACTTTTTCATGTACATGCTTTTTACTGGACTGGTGGCCATGCCGCTAGTTGAGATTGCAAACATTGGCACACAGATCACGGAAGCCTTTGCCGGACTTGATCGCATACGCGACCTGAAACAGCTGTCGACTGAAGATGAAAACGATTCGCGACGGCAAACGTGCCCGCCAATCGTAGGCGAGATTACGTTTCAGGATGTGAGCTTTGAATACAACGACGACACGCCGGTGCTGAAACATGTTTCGTTTACAGCCCCACCCGGTTCGACCACGGCGTTGGTAGGCTCAAGCGGCTCGGGTAAGTCAACCCTGATTAGCCTGGTTATGGCTTTCAATCGACCGTTGTCAGGCGTGGTGTTGGTCGACGGGCGCGATCTGGATTCCATTCGCCTGAAGGATTTTCGCAACCAACTAGGCGTAGTGTTGCAGGACAACTTTCTTTTTGATGGCACCATTGCCGAGAACATAGGCTTCTCGAATCCACATGCGACGCGCGAAGAGATCGTTGCCGCCAGTCGCATCGCGCATTGCGAAGAATTCATCGATGGCTTTGCCGATGGCTACGACACTATCGTCGGTGAGCGCGGTGTGAAGTTGTCGGGCGGTCAACGGCAGCGCGTGGCGATTGCGCGCGCGATTCTGGCGGAGCCGCGAGTTCTCATTCTCGATGAAGCGACCTCGAGCCTGGACAGCGAAAGTGAAGCACTGATTCAGGATGGCTTGCAGTCGCTGCGTCGTGGCCGCACAACTTTTGTAATTGCGCACCGGCTTTCGACGATTCGCAGCGCAGATCAGATTTTGGTGCTGGAAGCCGGCGAGATTGTCGAGCGCGGCACACATGCGGAATTGCTGGCAGCCGGCGGGCGGTACAAACAGTTGTACGACAAGCAATACAACTTTGAAAGAAATCAGTTTATCAATCCGGGTGAAGACTTTACGCCTGAGCCGGCGAAGGTTGTGACGCCCGCGCTGTCGTCAAATTTGTAAGCTGGGAGTATGAGTTGCCAAAGAGAATAATCAACTGCCGCATTCTTCCTCTACTTGCGTTGCTTGTTCTGACGGCGTCGTCGCGTAGCTTCGCCAGTCAGCGCGATGAGTTGCCCCGGGGCCAGGTGATCGAGAGCGTCGCGTGCAAAGCCGACCCACAACAAACTTACGCGCTTTATCTTCCTTCGGGCTACTCGCGTGAGAAGAAGTGGCCCATCCTTTACGCGTGGGATGCGGGCGCGCGCGGCAAACTTCCCGTGACTCTGTTCAAAGACGCTGCGGAAAAGTTTGGCTTCATTGTCGTCGGTTCAAACAATTCCCGGAACGGCATTCAAGTTAGCCCCATCGTTCAAGCGGTTTTAGAAGACACTAACGGCCGTTTTGCGATCGATCCGAAGCGCGTTTACAGCGCCGGTTTCTCCGGCGGGGCGCGGCTTGCCTTTGCATTAGCGGGTTCAAATCCGGGTGGGGTGGCCGGAGTGATTGCGTGCAGCGGAGGCTTTCCCAGCACTGCTGCGCCCGCGCCAGATCTTAAGTTTGTAGTTTTTGCCACGACGGGAACGGAAGATTTTAACTTTCCCGAGATGCAGCAACTGAAGCGCAAAATGGACGAAGCGGGAATGCAAAACCGTCTGGCCGTCTTCGCCGGTGGTCACGATTGGCCGCCTGCAAGTCTTGCAACCCAGGCCATCGCCTGGCTGGAACTGCAGGCGATGAAAAGAGGAAGCCGCGTCAAAGATGAGGCGCTGATCGATCAGATGCTGGCGGAGCGGCTGGCTGTAGCGCGTGGCTTCGAAACCTCTGCGCAAAACTATGCGGCGTATCTCGAATACCAGTCGCTGGCGGCAGACTTTGGCGGGTTGCGCGAGGTAAAGGACATCGTCGCAAATGCTGAACGCCTCGCGGCCACCAAAGAAGTGAAGGCCGGCATTAGAAACGCAAAGAACGAAGAAGATCGCCAGGGCGAGTTGGAGGCAAAAATCCAAACGCTGATCGCGCAACTAGCGGACACTTCACAGTCTGTCGAGACGATGGCGGAGCTAAAGAGAATAATTTCTGATTTGCAGCGAAAGTCAGAAGATGCAAAAGACGCTGGTCAGCAAAGGGTCGCGCGTCGTGTGTTGGAAGCCGTGTTTGTGCAAGCCTATGAAGAAGCAAACAATTTGTATCTGCAAAAGAATTACGCCGGGGTGCCCGGTAAACTCGAAATTGCGGCGCTGCTGAAACCGAAAAGCCCGCGCCTGTTTTACGAGTTGGCATTGGCCCATGCGCGCGCGGGAAATAAGAGCAAGGCCATCAATGCACTGGGTCGCGCAATCGAGAATGGCTTTACCGACGTGGCAAAGATCGAACAGGACCCGGATTTTGAAACTCTGCGCAACGAATCTGGTTATAAGAAATTGGTAAGCGAACTTAAGAAGAGCATGTGAGCAACCAATTGCTACTTTATAGGTCCTTTATATGTATTTTGAAATAATCGGCGAGATTACTGAGATCGAGAAAATCGCCGTTGGTCCGTCGATTCGAGAGCTCACGCGACTACGAAAGCAATACGGTGAAGGGGCGTTGGCGCAAGCTGAAAGGAGTTGCAACAGTTAAGCTGAGCAATGGTAGGATACGAACCGTTGAGTTGCACTGGTATGAAGCCCACGGCATCGGCAAACGTAAAATTAAAATTAAGCGTTATCTGGATTGAAGGTCATGACCGAACAAAAAGAGGCTAATCGTTTTGTCCTCTGCATCCGAAACGATGATTGTGAGGATTTGGAACCCCGAAAGGTTTACCAACTGGTGCCTGACGATGCTGCAGCCCGAGATGGTTACGTGCGAGTTATAGACGAATCGGGCGAAGACTATATCTATCCAGGAGACTATTTTGTGCCGATCCAACTCCCTCGAGCAGCAGAAAAAGCTCTATTATCGGTTGCATAAAGGTTAATACAGCCGCCGTCAGAATCTCATCGCATTTCCAAGCAAGTGTCACTCGAATTCGCAGTCAAATATCCCTGCACCTTGCGGGCGCGCTACTCCGAAAAGCACCTGCGCGAGTGGGGCCGTCTGGGAAATCTGCATACGCGCCTTACCACCGGCGACACTAGTTCGCCGTCGCCGGAAAAACTTGAGTGGGTAGAGAATGCGCGGAACGAAATCGAGCTGATGCAGACCGAAACTGTGGTTTGCCCCGCTTGTCCTGCTTGCTTACCTGACGAGGTTGCCTCTGAAGGTGAATCAGTTGGCTGCCTCGGCCGCATCACGTATCCAATCGAAGCGCAGTTTGAAAAATTCCTCGCCGACCGTGTCCAGCTAGTGCTTGATACCAGCGACCCGGCGGACCACCCGCGGCTGTTGCGCATCCTTGTCGATCCTGAGTCGCCTTTTGATGGGGAAGCGACCAAGGAGTTGCGCCGCGTCACCACCGCTCAGGGCCTGCGTTTTTTTGAACTACGAGTACCGATCCGCTTGTCGCGAGAAGGCGGCCGGCTAACTACCGACAATATTTTCGATCTGCTCGCCGGTTTTCGTTCTGAAGACAGTGGGGAAACGAGCTATGTGCGCGAACTCCCGCTCAGCGCGACCGGCGACTACTACGATTTTCTCGACTTGCTGCTGCGCAATGATCTTAGTCAATCGGAAGTTGCGCGGCTGACAAGGCGCGGCAGAAACTATTCACAGTACCTTCGTTTGCTGGCGGCCATTGAACGCGCCGAAGCTTTGGACGCGCGCGTGCTGTTGGATTGATTCACATTTTAACGTCGCGGCATAACGAGTTCATGTCGTAGGGACTTGAAGTTCAGAGTACAAGCTTTAGCTTGAGTTGTGACGAGTCAGCAACCTGAAGGTTGTACTCAAAACTGCTTGAGCTGTTTTGCGGCTTCCCTCTAGCCCGCTTCCCGTTAACACTGATTTAATATGTCGTTCACGTGGGTTTAAGACAAGGGTTGCATTGTTTTGCCCAACGGTGACTTTTCTTCTGGCATTTCTCTCAAAAAAGGACGTGCATCATGCGGCTGACATTCAGTCCGAATAACAACATACGTTTGCTAATCACTTTTTCCTGCGTCTTGTTATTTGCAATTGGCGCCGTCGAGGCGCGCGCGCAGAAAGTGACAAGACGCCATTCTGCTAACCGGTTTGCGGCGTCGGTCAACCCGTTGAAAAAGACTGACGAACCTGCTCCCGAGACCAGACCCGAATCCGCCGATGCAAAGATAAACTCGCTGGAGCAAATGCTGGTTGAGCAAAGTCAGCGGCTTGATCGCTTACAACAAACAATCGCAGAACAGCAGGAGACGATTCGTCTGCTCGCCGCGAAAGTAAACAACAATGAGACAACCACGACTGCGGCAGCGCCGGCACCGGTGGCGCCGCAGACGGTTAAGACGCCCACGATTGACGAGCGCGTGAAAACTGTAGAGTCGCGCGTGGCTGAGTTGAGTGCGATCAAGTTCAGCGGTGATATTCGTTTGCGGTCAGAATCGATTTTTGGACAATCGAACAGCCTCACCAATGGGGACAATCCCGCGGTGCTCGGTAACGAGTTGAGTCCGCGCCACCGCATGCGTTTACGTGCGCGGCTACAAATGCGCGGTTCAATTGGAAAGGAATTTGATTGGGGCTTGCGATTCGCCACCGGCAGCTTCGGCGACAACATCTCGACCAATCAAACGATGACCGATTTCTTCAATCGCAAACCGTTTGCGCTTGATCAAGCTTTCATAACCTACAAGCCCCATCGTCTGCCGGGTCTTAAACTTCAAGGCGGCAGGTTTGAACCGCCCTGGACTTTCACCGAGATGACGATCGACAACGATTTAATGGTTGAGGGATTCAATCAAGCGTATTCGCGTAGCTTCAAAAAATCGGCACTTAAGGAACTGACGATTGCGGCGTGGGAACTCCCGTTCCTCGAACGCAATTCTGCTTTTGTGCGCAACAGTAACGGCACGGTGAACATCGATCAGTCCCGCCGCGGCGGTCGCGACCTGGCGATGTTTGGCGGCCAGGCGGGAGCGCATTTTGAACCGAACCCGAAGATGTTGCTCCATCTTTTTATCTCCGACCTTTTCTACTCGGGCACGCAGTTCATTACGCCGGTGCAAGTTTTCGGCAACCAGTTGCAGCTGCCGGTAACCCTTACCATTCCCGCGAACGGTGCTACGCCGGCGCAAACGATCACTACGCAAGTTTCTATTGCGCGCGACCTGCTGGTGGCAGGCAATGGCAATCTGGGACTATCGACTGCCAGCAATAACGCCACCAATCGCGATGGGCACCTGGCGTCAGGCTTCAATCTTGTCGATATGATGGCGCGCCTCGAGCTGAAAAATAGTAAACGCTTCCCGGTGACCCTCGTGTTTGACTTCGTCACCAACACGCAGACGCATGATGTAGTTACGGCCGGGCCGACCGGCGCTGATGTGCTATTGCCAAACCACGAGAACAACGGCTTCTGGGGCGAGATACAAGTCGGAAAAACAAAAGATCGCGGCGATATGCAGTTTGGCTATACCTTCCTGCGCATTGAGAAAGACGCAGTGCTCACGCCGTTCAACTTTTCTGACGTCACGCAACAGTCCGACATGCGCGGACACCGCTTACAATTTTCTTATGCGGTTGACCCCCGCGTAACGTTCACGTTTACGGGCATCGTTACCGAACGGCTGAATGGATTGCTTGGACCGTTTGTGGCGACCCCGGTGGGTTCGCTGAATCGCGCCACCACGCGTTTGCAGTTTGATACAGTGCTCAAATTCTGAGCAGCGGTGG
>DATAOU010000070.1:0-9577 GCA_036265575.1 Pyrinomonadaceae bacterium | reverse complement strand
GCGGGCACAATGTCCAGCACGACGCGATTGTCAATGTCGAGAAAGCGTTCGACTGAGCTCCGAATTTGTTCCGGCGTAATGGACAAGTAGTGATCGAGTTCAGAGTCCATCAGCGTGGGGTCACTATCATAGAGTGTGTATTCTGCCAGTCGCTGGGCTCGATACATCGTGGATTGCCGGCCGCGCACAACATCGTTGCAAAGCGAATTGCGCAGCTTCTCCATCTCTTCAGCGGATGGACCGGACGCTCGCAGCGCGCGAATCTCTGCAAAGATTTGATCGCGAATGGTCGCGACTTCTTCGCCGGGCTTAGGCAAAGCAAAGATGTACAGCGCAGAAGGACCGCGTCTTTCGTCAATGCCTCCCTGAATCGAGACCACGGACTCGTCACCTTTCACCAGCTTTTGATAGAGCCGGGAACTGTCGCCTTCGAACAATAAATCTGCCGCAAGCGAGAGCGCGTAGAAATCGGGCGTGCGGCGCTCCGGAATTTTCCAGCCGAGCACGAAAGCTGGAGCCGGAGCCAGTTGGTCGGGAAAAACTTCCTGCATGCGCGCGACATCATTTGGCTCGCTGACGTCCACCGGAGGTGGTGATGGCTGACTGGGAATGCCGGCAAAATATTTATTGACCAGCGCGGTTGCTTCCTGTTCTTCAAAGTCCCCAACGATCGTTAGAACCGCATTATTCGGCGCGTAATAAATGCGGAAAAACTCCTGCACGTCGTCGATCGTGGCAGCGTCAAGATCTTCCATGGACCCGATGGTTGAATGGGCGTTGGCAGGGTTCTTGAAAATCAATTCGTTAATGCGCAAGAAGGCATTCACGTAAGGTTGATTGTCATAACGCAAACGCTTTTCTTCCTGCACTGCGTTTCTCTGGTTGTCCAGATTCTCCTGAGTCACCTTGAGCGAACGCATGCGATCACTTTCAAGCCACAATGCCAACGGCAAATGACTGGCCGGCAGTGTTTCAAAGTAATTGGTTCGTTCGGTTGAAGTAGTGCCGTTCATGGTGCCGCCGGCGTTAAAGATGTATTGGAAGTGCGCCGCCTTAGGCACGTTTTCCGAACCCTGAAACATCATGTGCTCGAAAAGATGGGCAAAGCCTGTACGTCCTGTCTTCTCGTTGCGCGAGCCCACGTCGTAATAAAGCGCGACCGAGACAACGGGCACTGCGCTGTCAGGCGACATGACGACGCGCAGCCCATTCTGAAGAGTGAATTGTTTGATTGGTGTCGGTGAAAGTTCGAATCTATCGGCCACTATGATCTCGTTTCGTCCGGTGATATTTGCGCGCGACGGCCCTGATCGGAGCGGCCATTGTACGGTGTGGGGGGTGTGGGAGACTAATTCGCTTAGGATGGCTTTTCGTTAACCATGCCTCGCAATTCAGCTCGCAGTCGCTCTATTTCCGCAAGTTTCTGTTGCACTCGATCGAAAAGCGCAGACTGCGTTTTGATTCCTTCTTCAACCAGAAAGCCAGCCGCTTCCGCACGGTTGCGGAAAATTCCAGCCTGGACTAATTGTTCGACCTTATCCTGGGCGCTGGGAGTGATTTTCACTGCCACGACGTAGTCATCCTTCGCCGAAATTGCGCGTTCGATGGTGCGGCTGATATCTCGCCCAATTGCGCTCAATGATTCGGGAATGCGCGAGGCAATGTCTCGGACCGAAGAAGCAGCTCGCGATCGATCTTCGGAATCGCCTTCCGTTTCGTCATCTCTTAACATCAAGTCGTCGACAGTTTCCGCCGGTTTTTGCTCTTCCTTTTGATAAGAGGGGCTTTGATAGGGATTGCTCATAATCTGAGAAAACTCCTTGGCCTACAGGGATTCAAACTTCGCTTGCTATTACGTTTTTCGCTTGGGCTAAGTTCATTCTAAGGACGCATTCAAACAACCGTCAAGCAAACGGTAAAAACGAACCCTAGTAGTAGAAGAAAGCGGCGACGCCGCCTGCTTCCAACTGCTAACTAATTTAACTTGCGGGTTCCTGCTGGAACTGAAGGATCTCTTTGCTGTGAGCTAATACCAAGGCTTGCCGCGCGGTTTTCCATTCGCTAGTATTTGCTCACACGAGCCATGAATAGCGATCGACTTTAGGCGTTACTGTCCGGCACAGCCCGGTCAACCTCGAGGTTTTCATCAGTGAACAAAAAACTCGCAATCCGGCTGCTGACCATTCTGGTCGCCGTCAGCGTTAGCAACATCAGTTTTGGGCAACAAAGACCTCGGCCCGCTGCCCCAGCGCGAACCACCGAGAAGCCCGCGCCGTCCACCACTCATCGCCAGACTCACGTTGCCACAGACGAAACTCAGGCGATTGAGAGGGATTTTTCGGAAGCACTTCACGTTATCGAACGCAATTACGTGGAGGGCTCAAGACTGGATTACAACTCTGCTTACAAGTCGTCGATCCTGGGCATGCTGCGTTCGCTCGATCCCCATTCAAACTACTACGACCGCGAAGAGTATGAAGAACTGAAAACCGATCAGCGTTCTGAATACCTTGGCATTGGCGCCTCGATTCAGAATTATTTTTTGGGAGACGAAGCCGACACCTTTATCACTGCGACGTTTCAGAACTCACCGGCGGCGCGCGCCGGACTTCGTTTTGGGGATCGAATTGTTGCCGTTGATGGCATCAAGATGACGGGAAAACCCTCGATCGAGGTTCGCGACAAGATTCGTGGACCACGCGGCTCAGTTGTAAAGGTAACTATCGAACGCGCGGCAGACAGACGCGTGCAAACAGTCGAGATAACGCGCGATGTCGTCCCGCAGCCTTCGATTCCGGATGCTTACATGATTAGGCCCGGGGTTGGCTACATAGATATGACGCGCGGTTTTAACTATTCGACGACTGAGGAACTTCAGGATGCGTTGAGCCAACTGCACGCGCGTGGCATGAACTCGCTGGTGCTCGATTTGAGAAATAATCCGGGCGGCTTTCTGGATCAGGCCATTCACGTCGCCGAGGTTTTCCTGCCGAGTGGTGAATTGATCCTGACGCAGAAAGGGCGCAACGGCCTGCGCGACAATACCTATAGGTCGGCAAACCCTGCTGCGGATCCGGTGCCACTCGTAATCTTAATCAACCAGTTTACGGCCTCGGCTTCTGAGATTGTCGCTGGAGCCATGCAGGATCATGATCGCGCATTGATTGTCGGCGAGACTAGTTTTGGCAAAGGCCTGGTCCAGAGCATTATTCCCCTGTATTACGGCGCTGGGTTGACCTTAACTTCAGCCAAGTACTACACGCCGTCAGGCCGTTTGATTCAGCGTGACTACGCGGACAGCGGCTTGTACGACTACTACACTCATGGCGGTTCCAGACACACGACCGACGACGCCAACGCGAAAACGGTGGGACCGGAAAAGAAAACTGACAGCGGCCGGCCAGTTTACGGCGGCGGTGGTATCTCTCCGGACGAAGCAGTCGGCCCCCGAACGATTACCGTCGCGCAACGTCGGCTGTTGGGCCCAATCTTCGCTTTTGCACGTGAGTTGGTGAACGGACGCATTCCAGCGCCCGCAAACTATCGCGTGCGCGGTGCTATTAACTTTGAACACGAACTGCAACCCACCGATTTTGTTGTGACTGATTCGATCGTCAGCGCCTTCAAAAACTTTGTAGCAGCCGATCCGAACTTTAAGAGTTCAGTTGCGCTGGTGGATCGTAATCGCACCTTCCTCGAGGTGCAGCTGCGATTCAATCTGGCCCAGGCTGCCTATGGCCGCGTGATGGCTGAGCGAGTGTTTCTCGCCACTGATGATAAGCAACTCGCCCGTGCGGTTGACGTTTTGCCACGCGCACGAGACCTGGCAATGACAGCGAAACACGCTCCGCAACCCTAAGTAGCATAGACTTCAGTCTGTGCCGCGTGCTGGTACACGCAAAACTACATGTGTACCACTCTGCTCAGTTCCCGCGTAAGTTCTATGAGCCCTAACAACACAGACTAAAGTCTATGCTACTGTCATGTCCCACTGTGCTCAGTTCCCGCGTAAGGCTCTAAGCCCAAATAACACAGACTAAAGTCTATGCTACCTTGTTGCATGCGTAAAACTTAGTCTTGCCTCTAAAACCCATCTGTGATATGGTCCAGTCTCAGATAGGCGAGTAAATGGCACGAACGACAAAATCTCTAATAAATACTGTTGAACTTGGCCGCGCAATCAAACGGCGGCGCGAAGAGTTGGAATTGAGTCTTCGCGACGTGGCGGACGAAACCAATGTTTCTGCTTCGACACTGTCGCGCATTGAAAACGGCACAGGAAAACCGGATGCCGACAACATCGCCCGTCTGACCTCCTGGCTCGATGTTCCTCTAGAAAGAATTCTTAAAGGTACGCGCGAGGATCGCGAGGAAACCAAGACCATCGTTTATTACCCTCACGAGTCAACGCCCGAAATAGTCGAGGCGCACCTGCGCGCGGATCGCAATCTGACTGCCGAAACGGCGGACGCCCTTTCGGAATTATTTCGCGTTGCCTATTCTCAGTTCAGCCGCAAAGATACGCCGAAATCGCAGCGCAAAAGACGCTAAGCGGACATCGCTTCGGTAGACCATCCGCTATAATTCGTTTCATGGTTAAGACCTGCAAGTTGCCGCCAGGCGAGAAGTGGCGACGATTCGAACTTCACGCCTTGGGGTTTCGTGAGTTCGCGGGTGTGCGTCCTGACGCCGCGCTTGATCCTTTTCGCCTCGCAAAATTCGCAAACTTACTGGTGGTGGACTTCGCGCAGATTCAGAATCTTAGCGAAACTACCCGCGAACGGTTGCTCGGCGCGGCCTCGGAAGAATGGTCCGGGGGCGCTTGTTCTCACGCGCTGCCCGATGGCCGGCGCATTGTCATACTTAATCCGATGCATGGACCAGCGAGGACAAATGCCACCTTGATGGAGGAGGTTTCGCACGTGTTCCTGGGCCACCAGCCTAGCCGTTTAAAGGTGCTAGCTACCAACAAGAGCGGCCGCACAGTAGCGCGGGATTATCGCCATGCCGATGAGGAAGCAGCTTACGCGACTGGCGCCGCTGCCCTGGTGCCCTATTCAGCGCTACGCAAGTTTGTGCTCGAAGGGAAACGTTCGTCTGAGATCGCCAGGCACTTTCATGTGAGTCGCGAGCTGGTTGAATACCGTCTGAAGGTCACTCGTTTGTGGCGGATCTACCAAACAGCCCTTTCGGTCGAAACGGCCTGACCTGTTCAATCCCAAATTTCGAAATTCAACTCGAGTTTCCTGCTTTTCCCTTGAACCCTTATAATCTTGCCATCGTCTTGATCTGCGTCCTTACTTGACGAGCGGCGATTGAATCTATGTCCGAACAAATCAAAGAGCTGCACCTGCCGGGTCTAACAACGACCGACAAGCTGCGGATGCTGCTCGACATCACCAGGAAAATCAGCCAATCGCTCGATCTTCAGGAAGTTTTAAACCTGGTGATGGATACTCTCGATTCGCTGATTCCGTACGACGCCGCCGGCATTTTCGTCGTCAAATGTGACGAAGCAAAAGTCGCGGAGGGCGAAGAGCCTTGCGTGTTCCGGGCTGAAGCTGTGCGTGGTTATGACATCGATGAGTTGACTAGCCTGCACCTGAAAATTGGCGAGGGATTGCTGGGCAAGGTGGCAAGAACGGCGCAACCCGTCAATTCTCCCGACGTGCGCAACGAGCCTCTCTACATCAATGCTCGCGGCGAGACCCGCTCGGAAATGCTGGCGCCAATCATTTCCAACACCGAAGTAATCGGCGTGTTTGATCTCGAAAGCGACGAGCTCAACGCATACTCGGAAGACGATCTCGAGGTTCTGGTTTTGCTCGCTTCACAGGTGGCCATCATCATCGAGAAGGTGATGCTGCACGAGCAGCTGATTGAAAAGAAACGTCTCGAGGGCCAACTTGAAGTCGCGCGCCAGGTGCAGTTGGAATTGCTGCCGGCTAAAGATCCGCAGTTGGCGGGTTACGACATCAGCGCTTACAACTTTCCGACTGAAGAAGTTTCCGGGGATTACTATGACTGGGTAAAGATTTTCGACGACCAGATTGGTTTAGTGATTGCCGATGTGTCAGGCAAAGGTGTGCCGGCGGCGCTATTGATGGCATTCTTGCGCGCTAGTTTGCGAGCGGCCACGCATATCGGTTATTCGCCGCACGTCTCTATGGCGAAAGTAAATTACTTGCTTTGGGAATCGATTGAACGGAACCAGTTTGTAACGGCGTTTTATGGAATTCTCGATGTGACGAATCGGACGCTTTCCTACACAAACGCAGGACACAATCCACCACTGCTGTTTACAACCGACGGCAAGTATCAGTTCATCGAGCGCGGTAGTCTGCCGCTGGGGATGTTCAAAGACACTCGCTACCATGAGTATTATCAAACTATTGAGCCGGGCGAGATGCTAGTGCTTTATACTGATGGCGTAACTGAGGCGCAGAATCCGCCTGGTGAAGAATATGGGCGTGACCGGTTGGCGCGCGCTGTTAAGGCAAATCGCAGTCTCAATGCGCGCGATTTAATCGCCGCCCTGCACAAAGAAGTTGTCGATTGGACAGACGGAAAAGGGGCAGCCGACGATGTTACCTTTTTCGTGATTAAGGCACTCGAAGAAGAGTGAACCAGTTTGATCAGTGTGCCGTCAGGGAACAATGCGCATGGTCGCCGCCCGGCGCCAGCGGGCCGCGATAATCGCCAAAGTGGAACTCGGTTTCGGCACTGGTAAGGGCATAGATGTCGAAGCCAAACGCATCGAGATAATCAGCGAAATCGTCGGGTGTGCGAAGATAAACAGCAGGGGCAAAGCCGGCATCGGCGCGGATTTCCAAAAGGCGCTCGAGAACCTCAAGTGGGGCAAAACATCTAACCGGATCTCTGTAGGTAGCCATCGTTCGCGCCTTTCATTTCTCGGCCGAGTTCCGCAAGCTGGTAACAATCGTTTGATGTCAGTTTTCGCGCTTTGGTTATCCGCACGAAAATGATTTCGCGTTCGAAGGTTTTGACGTCAATTCCCGGAGAAAAGTTCGAAATAAAATGAGTGATCCAAACCTCAGCCAAAGCGGCGCTCCTTCACCACTTAACTTCATCGCCGTGCTTCGGCAAATGCTGAAAACGTCGGATAAAGTGAGCGATCTGATTTTTTCCCCAGGCCGTCCTCCGCAAGTCGAGCTTACCGGCAAATTGCAGCCGGTAATTGTTCCGGGTTTGGAGAAACTAACGCCCGGACACACGGCCGGCATGGCAAAGATAATTATCGGTAACCATCAAAACGCGACTGAAACTCTGGAGAAATCGGGTTCTGCTGATCTCTCTTTTAGCGCGCCGGGGGAAGCGCGCTTCCGCGTGAACATCTTTAAACAACGCGGTACCTACGCCATCGTTATGCGTGTCATCCCGACGAAACCGCCTACGTTTGACGACTTTGATCTGCCTCCGCAGCTGAAAGAAATCGTCGACATTAAAAACGGCATCGTGCTGGTGACCGGACCCACCGGCAGCGGAAAAAGTTCCACCCTAGCCGCGATCATCGATCTGATTAACGAAACGCAGTACTACCACATCGTTACGATTGAAGATCCGATCGAGTTTTTGCATATGCATAAAAACTCGACGATTCATCAACGCGAACTGCATTCTGACACGCCTAGTTTTTCCATTGCGTTGCGGGCCGCGCTACGTCAGGCGCCTAAAGTCATACTTGTCGGCGAAATGCGCGACAAGGAAACGATCGAAGTGGCGTTGGAGGCGGCCGAAACGGGCCATCTGGTGTTATCCACGCTGCACACTATCGATGCCTCCAAGACAGTTGATCGAATCATCGGTGTTTTTCCCAAGAATGAAGAGCGTGTGATTCGCACGCGCATAGCCCAATCGTTTCGTTACATCGTTTCACAACGGCTGATTCCTCGCGGCGACGGCAAAGGACGCGTCGCGGCTATCGAAATTCTGAAATCAACAATGCGAACCCGCGAATATATCGAGAAAGGCGAGTCGGAGGGAAAGTCGCTGATCGATGCGATGGAACAAGGCGATCAAGACGGAATGCAAACCTTCGATACGGTTATCGAGCAGATGGTGCGCAAGGGCGTGCTCTCGAAAACCGGGGCAATGCCTTATGCCACCAACGCCCATAATCTGTTGCTACGGCTCACTGACTTGGACGAGGCGGCTGGTCCAGTTGCAGCGGTGCCGGCCAAGAACGAGGATTCTATGCTTGATATGATTGAAAGATAGCCATAAGGGTCTATAATCCTCCCGAAACTGCTTTCTCTCCCCTGACTTCGAAATAGCTTACTGAAATTCGCAATTATGTTTTCATTGCCATCGAAACGTGTATTCGCGCTTGTCTTATGTTTTGCCTCGCTCCCCTGGTGTATTTGGGCTGCACCGCAGCAAGAAACGCCGCAAGGGATCCGCATTGAATTTGCCAACGGGAGTCACCTGCGTATTGAAAACCAGTTTGGTGATGTAGACGCGGAGGTATGGAACGAAAACTACGTGACAGTTTCGGCGACGGTCGAGGGAAGCAAACCACTGGCGCGGTCCCCCGTTGTAATCGAAAATCGAAAATCACTGCTTTTGGTAAGTATCATACGGCGGCCCACCGACCCGGCCGTGGCCATCAAGCTGACAGTCAAAATTCCTGAGAGTGCACACGCCGAGATAGTTACCGGAAAACATTCGATTTCGTTACGCGGCACACCGTCATCAGCCTCGCTGCGCTCCATCGCTGGCGATGTCAGTGTAGGCTTCGTGAATGTAGTTAATGCAGATATTTTTGCTCGGTCGATTTCGGGAACAGTTGCTT
Source organism: Pyrinomonadaceae bacterium (assembly GCA_036265575.1). GTDB lineage: Bacteria > Acidobacteriota > Blastocatellia > Pyrinomonadales > Pyrinomonadaceae > PSRF01. Next base: position 765 of record DATAOU010000070.1, on the reverse strand, counting down.
CAACGCTGCCGGACTTCCGCACCAGTGGCCATGTGGTACAGGGACGGTTGGGAGCGGGCACACAAACGTTACGCGTTAACTCGCAGAGCGGCGCGATTTCATTGGCTCTAATCGATGCTGCGGAAGCAAGAGCGAACCGAATACTCAACGATGCCCTTACTGATTCGGAAACGCCGCGAAAACCGGCCGGAACACCTGCGCCGGCGTCAGATACTCAGGAGATAAGTGAAGGCGATGTCATTCGCGTCGATTCGCAGTTAGTGACGATGAATATGAGCGTGGTCGACAGAAACACCAGCCGCGGTGTTGTCGGCTTGCGACAGCCGGATTTTCGCCTCTTCGAAAATGGCGTTGAGCAACAGATCCTCCAGTTTGAGTCATCATCCGCGCCGTTTGATCTCATGCTGTTGATTGATCTGTCAGGCTCGACGCGCGATGTCGTTAGCTTGATTCGCGCGGCTGCCCTGCGCTTTGTCAACGCCGCCCGGCCATCTGATCGCATTGGCGTAATAACCTTTGCCGGCCGGCCCACCTTAGTCTCGCCCCTGACACTCGACCGCCAATTGCTACGGCAACGTGTCAATGCCATCGATACGGAAGCTGGTGATACAAAGCTCTATGATGCGACAGACTTCGCCCTGACCCAACTGCTTCAGGACACTAAGAATGCGCGGCGCACCGCAGTTGTATTGATGAGCGATGGCTTGGACGGCAGTATCGAGGGTGTGCAAGGCGATGGCTCGAAATTGTCATACAACGATCTCG
>DATAOU010000069.1:0-4390 GCA_036265575.1 Pyrinomonadaceae bacterium | reverse complement strand
TTCCGCGTCGCTGGCATCAGACGAATGGCGCATCTGGCTCAACATGGGATGGGAAAGCTTGTTAACAGTGGAGAGCAAGAGATTCTCAATGCCGGATTCCTGCTCCGGACTCAATGGTCCCAGCCGGTTCCGTTGCCGCTTAAATTCATGCCGCGCGATATCCTGAAACATTTGTTTCAGAGCGCCGATGGCGGGACCGCTCTCAAGCGCGCGTAAGGCCTGTTGGAACTGCATTATCTCGGATTCGACAATTAATTCGGCCCGTTGCGCTTCGCGTTCCCGTTCCCGAATGTTTGACGAAACCACTGATTCGAGATCATCGATATCAAAAACGAAGACGTTAGGGATTTTCCCAATTGCCGGGTCGATATTGCGGGGCACGCTGATATCAATAAAGAACACAGGACGGTTGCGTCGTTTCGCAGACGCAGCCCGCATCATCCGTTCAGTGACAATGTAGTCAGCGGCGGCGGTCGAACAGATAACGATGTCGGCTCGCGACAAGTGCTCCGTCAACCGGTCGAACGGGACCGGCGTACCGCCCAACTCGTTTGCGAGTACGCGAGCGGGTTCTTCCGATCTGTTTGCCAGCAGCACATTCGAAACGCCGGCATTCACCAGATGTCGTGCGGCTAGTTCCGCCATCTCGCCGGCGCCAATCAACAATGCAGTCCGTCCGGCAAAAGAATCGAAAATCTTTTTGCCCAGTTCTACGGCCATGTAACTGATGGACACGGCATTCGCCGCGATTCCGGTTTCCGTGCGCACGCGCTTGGCTACGCGGAAGGCATGATGGACCAGGCGATTCAGAATTCTGCCGGTGGTACCCGCTTCAAGCGCAATCGAATAAGCGCGCCGTACCTGCCCCAGTACCTGTGGTTCGCCCACCACCATTGAATCCAGCGACGACGCGACGCGAAAAAGATGGCGCACGGCCTGATCGTCAGTGTGTTGGTACAAATCCTTTTCAAACTGTGAACGCGGCAGTGAGTTCGTTCGTGTCAGAAATTCGATGATCCGTTCGCTGGTTTCATTCAGTCGCCCGGCTGCTGTTTCAGTTAATACTTCGACGCGATTGCAAGTAGAAACGATCAGCCCCTCCCTAACTACCTCGCCATCAACCAGCGAGCGCAGGCCGCTGGCGCAGGCATCATCAGACAGCGCCAAAAGCTCGCGAACCGCGAGCGGCGTTGACTTGTGATTGACTCCTACTAAGACGATTGACATCTATCTACCGGTTAATAAGTTCAAGAAGTTTAGAGGACAACCTTTAGTTTGCGTGTTTCGCGAAATAGACAAGCTATAGCTTGGACTCTGTACTACGCTCAATATTATCCAAAAACGTGGTACCCACCCATCATCCGCGCACCGAAAAAAGTGCAAAGGACAAGGGCGAATCCGGCGACTCCGATCCATGCCGCCCTGCGTCCACGCCAGCCGGCCGACGAGCGATAAACGATTAACGAAACGTAAAGCAACCAGGTCAGTGCCGCAAAGATCTCTTTCGGATCATTGTGCCATAGCCGGCCGTCGCGCGACGATGCCCAAATCATTCCGGTAGCGATGCCGACTGTCAAAAGTGTGAGCCCAATCGCCGCCGAGCTGGTCGCGATCTCATTGACAGTCGTCAGCGAAGGCAGCCGATGAAAAATCGCGCCAAAAGTTTTTAACTTCAGTTCGCGCTCCTGCAAAAGGTACATGACACTTGCTAAGAACACGACAAAGAAGGCCGCGTACGCGAAAAACAACAATGTCGTGTGGACCGGAAAGAGCCAGGTGTCTCGGACGGCAGCCGGATTCGTAGTTCCTGCAGTTTCTGAATGCATCACGGCTGCGATAAAAACCAAAAACGAAACCAGGGGCAGTATGAAAGTCCCGAGGGGTCGCGCGCGATAGCGATAAAGGATCAGCATGTAACTGGCCACCAGCGTCCAGGCCAGAAAGGAAAGCGTTTCACGAAGAAAAAAAAGCGGATAATGGCCGTCAATGATCCAGTCAGCCGCCAACGCTCCGGTGTGCAATAGGAACCCCGTCACGAGCGCGATTTCAGAAACGCGTTGCAGAGCGCGCCGCTTATTAATAAACGCCAGCACGGCGTGAATTGCGGCAACAACATAAGCAGCCAGCACGGCCAGTAAAAGGGATCTCATTGCTAGTAGGCGAGCAGGCGTAATTCTAGTTGATGAAGGAAGTAGCGGCAAGGAGGCTTTCCGGCAAGGTGCGAGGCCCTTCGGTCAAGTCATTGCTGTCCGCGATGGCAACCGTTACTCTGTGAGCGCACATCCTAAGGCCAGCTTTGACCCGTATCAGCATTCGCGGATAACCAATGCAGCTCAAACAACAATTTCCGTTGCGGATCTTCCTGCTTCTGCTGGTCTGTGCGACGACGGTTTTATTGGTTTCCGGACAGACGAAAAGGACTCGCCCGAAGGCCGCGAAACCGGTTCCTGCTCGACAGCCCACGCCAGCACAACAGCCCGCGCCGACGCCATCTCCGGTTGATCGCGAACAGGTTGAAACAGTCAAGATCGATACAAATCTGGTCATGGTTCCGGTCGCAGCTACCGCTGCGGACGGCAAAAACGTTCCCGAGCTGCGCCAGGAAGAGTTCACCGTAACTGAAGACGGGGTGAAACAGCAGATCGCTTTATTCGCAACCACACGGCTTCCGGTTAACGTCGTGTTGATGCTCGATACCAGCGCCAGCACGAAAGACAAACTCGCTTTGATGCAGGCCGCTGCAGTTGCATTCGTCGAAAAGTTGGATACTGCGGACCGCGTAAAGGTGATCTCATTCGACAGCAAGGTGCATGAACTGAGCGCGTTCTCGAATGATCGCGCCACCTTGAAAGCCGCGATCGCAAAAACGTCATCGGGCGAGGGCACCAAGCTTTACGATGCGGTCGATCTCGCTTTGTCATCATTGCGGAAACTGGAAGGACGTAAGGCGATTGTCCTCTTCAGTGACGGCGTTGATTGGCATAGCGACGAGGCCTCTGACTATGGCACGCTTCGCTGGCTCGAAGAAGAAGGCGTAGTGGTTTATCCGATTCGCTATAACACACGCGCTGAGGCCGAGCGTATCGCTCGGGCTGGAGGCGGCGAGGTGGATGGACAAGAGTTGCCAACTATCGATGTGATTCAACAGGCGAAGAGCGGTACGCAGCCGACATTCCCTGGTGATGACGATCCGCGTAACGGTCCACCTGTGGGCCAGCCACCCGCAACCGGACCACTTGGCCTGCCATCAGCCGCCGAGATTATGAGAAGAAGCCGCGGAGCGCCGCGCCCCGGCGAAGCATCGCGAACGCCAAACGCAGGTGCAGCGAGCAAGCCGCAGGAGGAACCGCCAAGACGCGGGCGCCATGGCGGCGATCCAATAACGGAAATAATGGATCGGCTGTATCTGGTTGCCGACAGATACCTCAAGGACCTTGCGGACAAGTCCGGCGGTACGTTGCTGAGAGTTGACGACCTTTCAACTCTGCCTGACGCCTTCTCGAAGGTTGCCGCGGAACTGCAAACTCAATACGTCATCGGATATTATCCCACCAACAAAACGCACGATGGTGAATATCGGAATATCGATGTGACTGTCAGCCACCCCCAGGTGGTCGTCCGTGCACGCCCCGGATATCGCGCTCCCAGCGGCCATTGATTCCGCGAACAGCTCACTCATCTACCCAATGGAGAACTGGGCCCGCCCTTCTTGTTTGCAGTTAATCAGTCGTGCTAGTTTTGCTCGCCCTGAAAACATAGGACAGACTTTCCAGTCTGTCTGGTTCGCATCTGTCTCTCGCTAAGAAGCGAGGCCTGTCCAACTCCAATGCCGGATCGAAACGACGCCTGGAAGCTGCTCTGCGAATACACGCAAGGCGACGGCTTGCGCAAGCACGCCCTTGCTGTCGAGGCCGCGATGCGGGCGGCGGTGAAGCGATATGGTGACGCCGGCGATGATGAAGACGAATGGGGACTGGTGGGGCTGCTTCACGATTTCGATTACGAAATGTTTCCCACTGCCGATCAGCACCCGTTCACGGGCGCAAACATACTTTGTGGTCGCGGTTATTCCGAACGTTTCATTCGCGCCATCATGGGCCACGCTACTTACACTAACGTGCCGCGCGATACCGCGATGGCGCGTGCGTTGTTTGCCACCGACGAATTGTGCGGTTTCCTGGTTGCTTGCGCCCTGGTGCGACCCACCAGGAGCCTTGACGATCTTGAAGTGTCTTCGGTAAAGAAAAAGCTAAAGGACAAAGCCTTCGCGCGCTCGGTTAACCGAGACGACATTCGCCAGGGCGTCGAGGAGTTGGGTGTCGATCTCGACGATCACATCCGGTTTGTGATAGACGCATTGCGACCCGTGCAGGAACAGATCGGGTTGAAG
>DATAOU010000068.1:0-52755 GCA_036265575.1 Pyrinomonadaceae bacterium | reverse complement strand
ATCTCGCCCCGCTGGGGCGAAGCAATAACCTTGACTCGTTGCACTTCCAAGTTGAATTCGCGATTCGCTAATGACAAAGGAGAAATGGTAAATGGTAAATGGTAAATGGAAGAGTAGAACGCAGAGGCCAGGAGTTAGTTCCGTTCTCCGCGCTGACCTCTGCACTCTGACCTCTGCCCTCTGACCGCCGGCCCCTGCCCTTTGGCTCGTTACGAAGATTTTTGAAAAAAAGTGAAACAGAAATACCCCTCGGCGGTGTTATTCGTACAAGAACGACGTCAGGCTGGGCAGGCTCCCTAAAAAAGGAAGTAACAAATCGTCGCCAGCGTCGTATTAATAGATAGACAGATTGTGGGATCCGAAAGAACGGCAGGGGATCCGGGAGTTGGGAGTTGATGAGTTTGCCGAGGATCGCGCCTTGATCCTGAAAAAGGTGCCCTCGATCAAACCAGGGTTAAGGAGGAAGTCATGTTGCAGGTTCACACTAAGAAAACGGGCACAATGGCTGTTCTTTGCTTGCAGGGGCAAATCGTGACGGGGGAGACGGAGAGTCTTCGTGCGGCGGTGTCGGCCTTGTCTGGAGTCAAATCGGTGATACTCGATTTCGCGCAGGTCGGCACAATCGATGCCGGCGGGTTGGGCGTGATGTTGGGATTGCGCGAGCAGGCTGGGGCAAGAGGAATAAGATTGGCCCTCATGAACGTAAGCAAAGGAGTGAGCAAGGTGTTGTCGATCGCTCGCCTTGATTCAGTTTTCGAGATCACTTCAAGTATGGAATTCTTTCCCGTTGCCGCGCACCGGCGACGAGTCGCGACTGCGGTGCTGGCGCCGTGTGCGTAACGAGTCCCAAGCCTTCAGCCGAAGAAGAAAAGTCAAGAATTATAAGCTCGACCTTGCAACTCAACAGCAGGCTGTTCCAGCGGAGCCACGCAAGTTAATTCAATTTACAGGTTGGGAAGGGCGGCTTGCCCTCGCTTGCATTGAATGCCATTCGATCTGAGCGGGGGCAACGCCCTTCCCAACTGCAACTAACAAAACTTGAATGATCTCCTGCTCGCATTGGATCGCGCTTCAAAGAAACATGTCGGACGGATTTCTGAGTTCCGCATCTGATGCACAGCGGTTGGGGCCGAACGCAGATAATTGATATGTTGACCGTGGAACAGCTACCCAGAATCTGCTAAAAGGTTCGCGCTCAGCACAACAACAGCAATGGATCCATCGCTCTCATCGGTTGGCGTATTCGCCTTGCTTGGCCTCGGACTCGTGTTTGGTCTTAAGCATGCGACTGAAGTCGATCATGTAGTCGCTGTCTCAACAATTGTCAGCGAACATCGCAACGTCTTGCGTGCCGCACTGGTTGGCGCGTTGTGGGGTGCAGGACACACGGCCGCGCTGATAATTGTAGGACTGTTGGTGCTGGTTTTCCGTGTCGCTATTCCGCTGCCGGTTGCTAATTGGCTTGAGTTAGGCGTGGCGTTGATGATTATTTTGCTGGGCGTGTTAGCGGTGGTGCGCTTGTTGCGCAAGCGGCCGGACGTCCACCTGCATCGACACGAGCATGACGGTCAGTCGCATGTGCATGTGCACTTTCACGAGCACGGCACTGAACACCAGGCAGGCGGCGTTGCCCGGAACTCAACGAATAGAGCCGCTTCGCATTCGCACGCGATTTCCCAGGTCGGGTTCAAACCATTCCTGGTGGGCGCCATGCATGGCCTCGCTGGTTCAGCTGCTTTGACCTTACTCGTGTTGACGCAAATCCAATCCGTGCTTTTGGGATTGTTTTACCTGGCGTTGTTTGGCCTCGGGTCAACGCTGGGAATGTTGTTGATGTCCGGCATGATTGGACTACCGTTCGCGCTGAGCGGGCGACGACTCACCAGTATTAACTTCGGACTGCAAGCCGCCGCTGGTTTCCTCAGCATCGCCTTTGGTCTGTGGTACGCGTACGCGACGGCATTTGGGTTTCGCTGAACTTCCAACTCTACCTACCAGATGATAAGTAACCTTCGCGATACGATAGTCTAAGTCCGGACTTCGGACTGGTGACGAGTACTTTTAGCCGGCGCCACCTGCCGTCGCCGGCATCGCGCGAATAGAAACCCAGCGTGTACTGCTGGCGCAGCTCAAACGCGATTTGCGTGCAAATGCCCGTGAGTTCCGGCTCGCTTTCAGTTTCCGGGATGTAGGTAGTTCCGCCACTCACTCGCGACATCTCCGCCAAAACCCCGCGCCCCATCGCAGAGTCAGAGTTCATCAGGAACGATCTCCTGCCACTCAAGCGCGTAATGTCTTCAAAGACCCAGCGTCCGTAACCGGCGAAGGGATCTGTTGCGGGATCGGCGATGCCGATCGCGTAGACCTGAACGTCAAAGGTTCTAAGCCGATTGCGCAATTCCTTATAGCTGTGGCGGCTTTGTTCATCCTGGCCATCCGAGATCACCAGTAACGCTTTCGTTAGATTGTTCTTCTTTTGCAATCGTTCAGCAGCGAGGTAAAGCGTATCGTAGAGCGCCGCTGGCCTACCTGGTTTGACGAACTTCAAATGATTTTCAAGCTGGTCGACGGAAGGAATAAACTCAGTTGTTACACTGCCGTCTTTGCTGAATGCCACAAAGAAAAAGTCGTCGCGGTCATTCAGGGTGCTTGTAAACTCCTTGATCGCAGCCAGCATCGCCCGTGTTTTCTCTGAATTTTCGTGGACTTCAAGAACTATCCCAAGCGAGACCGGTGACGCGTCCGCTGAAAAATGAGCAATGTTCTGTTTCGTCTTCTCGTCATAGAGTTCAAACTGATTGCGAGTAAGACCCTTAACATAACGGCCATCCCTATCAGTTACGATCACGTTCAGAGTTACCAGGTTAGTGCCGACCACTACGCGCTCGTCTTGTTGAGCGGGTGTCGTTGCACTGGTCTGAGCAAACACAGTCGCGCTAAAGACGACGATACCGAGCATGCCCCATAACCAATAAATTGGATGTCGCATCAGTTCTTCGTTCCTTTCAAAATCAAGAATCGTTTCACGACCTACGTGGGTGCAATAGGCATACCGAGGCTCTTATTTGGTATTTCCTGCCGAAATACATTGCCGGTGAAGAAGCATGCGCAACCGTTCTCACTCGTGCGGAAAACTGCGCAGCAAGAGTTTTGGAATTGGATGGACGCAAGCGAAATTCGAACCCTCGCCAGCATCAATCGTTCGTCTGTTGGTTCACGCGACGGTGTTTCAACTGGCGCCGGCGTGCCGAAACGTTCTGGCGAAGAAGTACTTCTTCGTGAGTTCAGAAGCCGCTGCATAGGCCACTGTGATCAAAGCGAGCAGCATCAGCGAAGAGAAGGGCAGTGGCGTGAGGCCCAATATCCCCTTTAGCGGACTATAAGGAAGCGCCAGTGTGAACAGCAGTACCGCGATCATCGATACGAGTAGCGGCCGGCTGGGCATACTCTTGTAAAACGGCTTCCATGTTCGCATGACGACAATAATCAGCACCTCGGTCATGACCGATTCGACGAACCAACCGGTTCTAAACAGATCCGGCGTCGCCCTGAGAACAAAGATCAAAACTGCAAAGGTAAGAAAATCGAATAGGGAACTGACTACGCCAAACACGATCATGAAATTTCGGATGAAACGGATGTCCCACGGGCGTGGCTTGGCGACTACTTCGGCATCGACGCTGTCTGTCGAAATTGCCATTGCCGGAAAGTCAGTGAGGAAGTTGTTCAGCAAAATTTGCTTTGGCAGTAGTGGCAGAAAAGGGAGAAACAATGCTGCCCCCGCCATGCTGAACATGTTTCCGAAGTTGGCGCTGGTCGTCATGTAAATATATTTGAGTGTATTTGCAAATGTTTTTCTGCCCTCACGGACGCCGGCAGCCAGAACCCCAAGGTCTTTCTCGAGTAAGACAATCGTGGCGGCGTCTTTGGCTACATCGACGGCGCTGTTGACGGACAGTCCCACATCAGCGCAGTGAAGCGCCGAAGCGTCATTAATGCCATCACCGAGAAATCCAACAGTGTTACCGGATTTTCTGAGAGCCAGAATAATGCGCTCTTTTTGGGCGGGCTCGATTTCAGCGAAGACATCGATCGCAGGAGCGCGTGACCAGAGCGCCTCATTACTTAATTCACTTAGCGCCTTGCCCGTCAAAACGTTTGGATCAGACCCCAACACCTTCCGCGTCACACTGGTCGCCACATGGACGTTATCGCCAGTGACTACTTTAAGCCCGATGCCAAGTTTCTTCAGGTCAATCAGAGCTTCAACAACTCCGGCTTTGATCGGATCAACGAAAACCAGTAGGGCGAGAAACGTCATTCCAGTTTCTTGTTCCTTGCCAATTGGCGTTACCTCGGCCATGCGTTTGTAGGCAAGTCCAAGTGTTCTAAAGCCATCGTTACCCAGCACGGTGAATTGTCTAACTATTTGATCGCGCATCTCGGCAATAGCGCGGCAACTGCCCGACACCTCGACTGACGAACAAAGATCCAGGATGTTACTGACCGCGCCCTTTGTAATCATCAAACGATCCGCGTCTTTCACTACCAGGATGCTCAGGCACTTGCGCACAAAGTCGTAAGGCACCTCGTCGAGTTTGCGATAACCCGTCAGATCAAACTGCTTGTGTGTGCGAATAGCATCATCAATCGGGTTAGTGAATCCGGTCTCATAAAACGAATTCAGATAAGCGTAGAACAATCCCTTCTCGCATGGTTGGGAGTCAGCATCCAGGGCTCCCTGGAGCTTCATCGAACCTTCAGTTAACGTTCCTGTTTTATCCGCACATAAGACATTCATGCTTCCCAGATTCTCGATAGATGCGAGTTGCTTCACGATCACCTTTTTGCGGGCCATGTGCACAGCGCCAACGGCCAAATTAATGCTGATAATTGCCGGTAGTAATTCCGGAATGATGCCCACAGCAATGGCCAACGCGAAAAGGAATGAATCGATGACGGGTCGCTGGAGGTATACCGTGATCCCAAAGATCACGATCACGAGTATCAGAGTTACTTCAGTAAGCAGATAACCAAACCGTCTCACGCCATGTTCAAATTGAGTCTCCGCCGGCGCCAAGCGTACGCGTTCTGACACCTTGCCAAATTCGGTAGCCGCTCCGGTGAGAATTAGGAGCGCGCGCGCATTGCCACTGACTACATGGGTACCCATGAACAGGCTATTCGATCGCTTCATCAGCGGAGTTTCCCTGGCAATCGTTCCAGCTTGTTTCTCGGTGGGGAAACTTTCGCCAGTCAAACAGGCCTCGTCCACGAACAAATCCTTCGAGTCGAGAATGGCTGCGTCGCCGGGAATGATGTCACCGGCATTAAGAATACAAACGTCGCCAGGCACTACTTCCTCAGCAGGCACGTTTAGCTCGACACCATCGCGCACCACGCTGACCTCAATTTTCACGATGGCGAGTAAACTCTTGACTGCATCAGCGGCGCGCTTCTCTTGCCAGAATCCGAGCACGCTGCTTAACAAGACTATGGCGATAATGATAGATGCATCGACGGGCTCACCGAGAAAGAATGATAGGATGACCGCCCCCAATAGAATGAGAATGAGAGGGCTTTTGAATTGTGCTAACAGCAGCGTGAAGGCATCAGTTCTTTTGGCCGGACGCAACCGGTTTGGTCCATAAATGCCGAACCTATGTTTTGCCTCAGCGCTTGTAAGTCCGGCCGGCCCCGAGCCTAGTTGTTGTTGGAGTTCCTCAGCAGATAAACTCCAAAACTCGTGGATGTATTCAGGCTGGATCATTCCGTAAGACTCAGACTCTTGCGTACTGCGAAAATATGCGCATTAAGTGCAGGAACCTTTCGCACCAGTTTCCTTTCGACCGCAGAGAAGGCGAGGCTTATCAGCAAATTGGCCATTACTTCGCGGTACAAACCTTGCCCTTGCGCCAAGGGAGTGGAAAGCAATTTAATGACCGCACTCGTGCGAATCAGCAACAACAAATTCACCTGCCGAGAAGCCCGCTAAGGACTCGGGTGCTCAAATAGGTACGAGAATTTTTTGAAGAGCTCAGCGGACAATTACCATGGCAAACATCCTTATTGTAGGCGGCGGCTTTGGCGGCGTAGTAGCTGCCGAATCGCTTGCCCAACAGCTACCTAAAGAACACCAAATTACTCTGGTGTCTCGCAGCTCAAGATTTATCTTCTACCCTGAGCTTGTCAGGCTCGCATTTGGTCAGCGTGAGCCAGACGATGTTTCGTTCGATCTCCGCGAAGCGATGCTCAATCGTCGCGTGCGATTTATTGAAGGTGAAGTGGCCCGCATCAAACCGTCAGCGCGCGAGGTTGTGATCGCGCACGGCGAGGTTCGCGGAGAATTGCCCTACGATTATCTGATTCTCGCTCTTGGCCGGCGCCTGGCAACAGAACAGATCACGGGCTTCTTTGAACATTCTCACAATTTGTTAACCGTGGAAGGCGCCCAAAAGTTTGGCGCTGCGCTCAGCGAGTTTCACCAGGGCCGCGCAGTACTTGGCCAATGTCCTGGAGCGCGCTTACCTGTGCCCGTTTATGAAACTGCCTTTGCTGTAGCGCGCCGGTCGGAAAAGCTGGGCGAAAGAGATCGCATAAGGATAACAATCGTCGGTCCGGATCCGGCCGAGCCACAGGTCGGCGATGGCAATATTGCTCACGCGTTGCGCAGTTCGCTCGACAAACATCAGATTGAATACCTACCTGACTTTCCCATTGATACGGTGACGGCCGACGCGGTGATGACCAGCAATGGGCATGCAATCAACTACAACCTGCTTATGCTGTTGCCGCCATTCCGCGGACCGGGAGCGGCGACAGGCCTCGGCATTACTGACGTCGAAGGTTACATCGGAGTGGATTGGGCCATGCGCGTACAGGGCGCGGAAAGAATCTATGCGGTCGGCGATTGTGTGAATTTTAGCGGTCCAAAAATGGGGCATATGGCTGTGCATCAAGCGGAGGTAGCAGCTGCTAATGTGGCGCTGGAGGTTGCGGGTCTCGACCCTGTCTCCAGATATGATCACGATCTAATGATGGTGGTTGATGAGGGCGGCGGAGATACCATCTACCTCCATCAAGGCTTATGGGATAAGGAGCCGGCAACCGTCAGGCAGGGACGGTTTTGGAGTTGGGCCAAACGCGTTCATGATCGGTACTGGCTGGCCAAACATTCGTAAAGATCATTTGCGCGCGGCCGAAGGTTTAAGCATTTACCAGCCGCAGAGGAACGCGAATAAAACGCGGATCTGCATAAGCCAAAAGCAGCGGTCAGACTGAACAACCTGAGATTTGTTTTTCGAATGCGCGTTGGTCTGCGCAAACCCGCGGCAAACAATTTTGCGGCAGTGCGTAAGAGTAATTTCGCGACTGTGCTGTTCCGCTTAATCCATGGAAACAACTGCACCCACAGAGTCGTTCTGTCAGCGAGTCGTCGCAGCAGCAAGCATTCGCCCTGACAAAGTGGCTATGACAGTGATCGGAGCTGACGGTCAGGAGACTGTAACCTTCGGCTCGATGCTGGCGCAGTTACGCAGCATCGCATACCGGCTTACTGAAGAGGGAATTGGTTTCGGCGACCGAGTCGCACTGATCGGCGAGAACCATCCCAACTGGGCCATCGCGTATCTCGGGATCATTTATCGAGGCGCGGTGGTCACGCCGCTGGATCCGGCGGCGACCACGCAGACGCTCGCCGCGTTTCTTAAAGGTTCTGAAGCCAAACTCGCATTTGTCTCGCCAGCTTCAATCGAAAAGTTTCACGCCGCCTGTGAGCAACTCGGTAACAATATCCGAGCGGTGGCCCTTCATCCACTCACTCAACCCAATGGCTTTGGTTCTTTCGAAGAATGGGCGCTCACTCCCACTCCGCAGGAATTCAATGATGCTCAACCGCCAGCGAGCCCGGAAGACCTGGCGGTTCTGATTTACACTTCGGGCACAACGGGAACGCCAAAGGCCGTGCCGCTGACTCACGGAAATATCAACGCCCAAAGCACGAAAGTGCAGGAGGTGATGCGGATCAGCGACCGCGAATTGATCCTCAGCCTGCTGCCGCTATTTCATGCCTACTCGCAGATCGTCAATCTCTGGCTGGCCACGATCATAGGCGCCCGCGTCGTTTACCTTACTGAGTTGAGTAGTGCAGGAATCGAACAGGGACTGAGAGAGGGCGGCGTCACGGCACTAACCGGAGTGCCGCGCTTGTGGTACTTGTTTCATAAAAAAATATTTGACGCGGTGCACGGTAAAGCCGCGCCAGTCAGGCTACTGTTTCGAACTATGCTCGCATTAAACGGCATGCTGCGAGATTGGTTGGGACTGAACGGCGGCCGAGTTTTCTTTCGTCCTATCCACCAATCGTTCGGCGGTAACCTTAGGCTGGCAGTCTCCGCGGGCGCCAGTTTTGATGAAAACGTCGCCCGCGACTTTCACCGGCTTGGTTTCACAATCTTACAAGGCTATGGACTGACGGAAACCAGTGGCGCAGCGACGGTCACTCGCTTCGAAGACAATAAGATTGGTTCAGTTGGGACTCCGCTGAATGGTGTTGAGGTGAAGATCGATGAGGCTACCGATGAAGGAATTGGAGAAGTCTTGATTCGCGGTCCAATAGTGATGTCTGGTTACTACCAGGACCCGCAGGCTAACCGCGAAACCTTTACCGCAGACGGGTGGTTTCGATCAGGAGACATGGGCAAGTTTGATAAAGACGGACACCTCTACATCGTTGGCCGCCGGAAAGACGTGGTCAAGCTGCCGTCCGGCAAAAACGTGTTTCCCGAAGATGTTGAAGCGCATTACGAACACTCGCCGTTTGTGAGCGAAGTCTGTGTACTCGGAATCAAGGACAGGTCGAGTCAATTCAAAGGGGCGGAAAAGCTGTCTGCAGTCGTGGTGCCAAACTTTGATTACCTCAAAGCTCAACACATCGCCAATGCACGTGAGTGGGTTATTTGGGAGTTGGAAAATCTTGGGCGTGAGCTGCCCGAATATCAACGCGTGCATGATTTTGTACTACGCGCTGAGCCGCTGCCCCGCACAACGACGCGCAAAATTCGGCGCTTTGAACTCAAGAACCAACTTGAGGAATTAAGAGAACTCGAAGGGCGAGAAACGACAGCGGTCGTGCTAAGCGAAGCAGATCGGGAGCTGATGGATTCTCAAGCCGGACAGGCTGTCGTCGCTGCCGTACAACAACACTCTCGCGATGATCAAGTGATCAGCCCGCAGATGAATCTTGAAATCGACTTGCAGCTCGATTCACTTGCCCGCGCCGAATGCGTCGTTGCCCTCGAGCAGAAACTCGGCATTGAGCTGAAGCCGGAAGAGGTAGCCACGGCGCAAACGGTAGGCGAATTGGTGCGATTGGCCAACGCAAAAACAAGTGGAGCCGCTTCGATGCGGGCCGCTGGCGAGACATTTCAATGGCGAGATGTATTGGCGGGGACTTCGGAGGAATTACCGGAGCTGACACAACTTCTGCGGCCCAGGGCTGGACTCGTACTGATCGCACATGTGGCGCTGCGATTGATCTATTTTGCAGCACGCATCTTTTTCCGCGCGGAGGTGAACGGGAGTGAAGTGCTCACTCAACTCAAACCCCCTTTCCTGATATGTCCGAACCATCAGAGCTACATAGATCCGTTCCTGGTTTGCTCAACCTATCCGCGCCACGTGCTGGAGAACACGTTTCATGTAGGCGCTAGCATGTACTTTTCCAGCGCTTTAATGGCCCAACTCGCGCGCCTCATCAATGTTGTTCCAATCGATCCGGATGTTCAGCTGTTGCGTGCTATGCGCGCCGGCGCCGCCGGGCTTCGCGCCGGAAAGATTCTCAACATATATCCTGAGGGCCAGCGTTCTTTCGATGGGAACCTGCACCAGTTCAAGAAAGGCGCGTCAATTCTGGCTACGGAATTGAATCTCCCGATTGTGCCCGTGGCCCTTGATGGGCCGTATCGCATCTGGCCGCGAAAGTCCTGGCGCATTCGATTTGCGAAGGTAAAAATAACCTTCGGAGCGCCTATAGACGCCCGCACAATCGCGTTAGGTGAAGGGGATGAAGAAGTGGCTTATGAAAAAGTGACGGCTTTGCTGAAGCTGCGAGTTCAGCAAATGCTTGATGAGATGCGCGCCACGCACTCATAAACGATTATTTGTGGGCCACCTCGGCGTCAAGATGCTCGAGGAAATGTAAAAAGGAGACATACGCTTTGACGTATTCTCGCCCAGCCGCAACATCGTTTGTTTGATATGCCTTTTTTGCGATCACCTCTCTGAAACGGTTACGAACTTCAGCCGAGGCGGTTGCGGGCAATAGTGTTAGCAACGGCTCGACCGCGCCACTCCGAAGTGCTCTATCTGCGCTTGTAATGATCCGTCCCGGGTCAGTTCCGGCAGGCTCTATACCGGTGAAAGGCTCTCCTTCGCCGGCTCGATGCAGTCGGACCAGGGTCTCAAAGAAAAACCTATCGGCAAGATCTCGGGCATCGCGATTCAGCTTACGAACCGAAAGTGTCTGACGGAACGCTTTTCTGATTGAAGCCTCATCTTTCGGTTGCACCCAAATCAAAACGAGGTTCACGTTTTTTGTCTCGAGTGCTTTTTGCGCAGCTTTTACGACTGGCCCGTCCATGGTGTCACAGTGCGCTTGGGCGGGAGATGTTAGGAACACAAAGCTAAATACAATAGCGATAACTTTCGATATGTTGGTAATGAGATTTCTTCGTTTCATAATTCACGAGCCTCTCTCCAGGGAAATACTCACCCCAGTAGGTGTAGCCAGAAACAGTCATACCTTTTCAATGTGCACAGCCGTGATTTTGTATTCGGGAGTCTTTACGCATCGATCCCGAAGTGGACTTGTTACGCGATTCAGGAATACCTCTGCAGTATGAAACGTCGCGAACAACTCTCCGGCCTTCACGGACGAGGTGATTCGCAGCGGAAGGACCGCTTCACCATACGCACTGCGAACCCGGACACGTTCGCCATTTTGAAGGTTTAGTCGATCAGCACCTTCGTCGAATTCGCGAGCCTGGTTGTTAATCGTGGCTTGAATCAATTGCGACGCTTTTCTTTGTTGAGGCGCCATCGGCGCCAGAATATAATCCTGCGCGATTATTGTTTTCGAATGAAACCCGTTCTGCGGGCTTTCGCGCACGCAGCGCAAAAATCTGCGCAAAAACTCACGCTCTCAAAACTAAAGGCCCACGAAGCCCTCGATACATTTCTCGCTCCGCAACATTGGGGCCACTAAGCGGGAGGCGCGACCCGCAGCAATCAAGGTAAGACGTCCTTGCGTCGCGAGAAACCTTTTTACCATCACGGATGTTTAGGAGGTTGGGGAAGGTTAGAAAATAACTTCTAGAGGACGAATTGCCAGCGCAATTCCCTAGGACGGGCCCGCAGCCGAACGATACTTTGCCGCTTCGACTGGTTTGCGCATGTGTTCATAAAGGGTGACTGCGCGCTTCGCGGCAGTAGCCGTCAGCGCACTCTTTTCTCCCTGGCTCGCCTTTATAGATTCGTACGACCGCGTGACTAGCGGCTCGGCTTCGGCGAATCGTCCCTGGACTGTCAGACATTCACCGAGAGCGCTTTCGGATGTGGCAATTAACACGGAGCCTTCCGGCGCGACCTTTTTCGTGGTGGCCAGATTCTCACGGAGAATTGGCTCGCCATCTTTCGGCCGGCCAATGCGCGTCAGGCTTACGCCAACGAACTTTTGAGAACTGAGGAAGTCATTAGCTTCGGTCACGCCGAGTTTGCGGCCAATTTCAATCGCGCGCTGCCCATAATTAATTGCGGGCGGATAATTACCGTGGTTGAAGTAGACCATGCAGAGATAGGCCTTCGATTCAAATTGTTCGAATGATTCGCCCTGCTTAGTGAAGATGTCGTCGGCTTGATGAATAGCTTTGACTCCTTCGTCAAAGCTACCCGCATTAGTGAGCAAGAGACCCAGATTGAGGAGCGCTATTGCCAGTCTTCCCGAAAAGCGCGCAGGCAGCTGGTGGTAAGTCTCAATCGATTTGCGATAAGTCTTTTCAGCGCCGGCAATATCACCAGAGAAGTATTGGGCACGCCCAAGAGAAACGAGCGTTGTCGCTGAGTCTTCGTTGTTGGGTCCTGCCAACCGATCGAAAAGCGCTAGTGCCTCTTGTTGCAGGGCCTGTGCATTTTTATAGTCGTGTTTCCTAACGTTGAGTTCACCCAACACTGCGAGACCGGTGGCCAGTTCTTTACTGTTTGGGGCCAGTTTCCGCTCAACCACGATTCCTTTCTGCAACAGTGACTCAGCTTCCTCAATCTTGTTTTTGTTAAGCAACGGAAGGCTCAGTTCAATCATGCAGGTTCCCGCCTCTTTGCTCTCATCGCCATAAAGAGTCGAGTTCAACTGCAGGGCTTCCCGCAAAATTGCGATGGCTTCGTCGCCGAGCCCCAAACTGTTGTACGTCACGCCGATGGTCAGGAGCGCCTGAGCTTTGAGTGTGGGCTGGTTCTCGAATTCGGTCTTAAGACGCTCAACCGCATCGTGTACGACTTCAATAACTTTTGCGTCTTTGCCTTTCGCTTCTGGCGAGGCGGACAACAAAATGCTTTGCAGGAATTTATTGAGTTGCTCGGCTTTAGCCTGTTCCTGTTGCGCCTGAATTCGTTCGCGCGCCGCGACTCGCGCCTGCCAGATGCTCACAATCGCACCACCAAGAATTGCGAATAAGACCAGCGCCGCCGCACTAACCGCCAGCTTGTTGCGACCAATAAACTTCGATGCGCGATATTGAAACGTATCTTTACGAGCAATTACGGGAAGCCCGATGAGGTGCCGGTGAATGTCTTCCGAGAATTGCTCGACCGATTTATAGCGGCGCTCCGGTTCTTTGCGCAGCGCCATCAAAACGATGTTGTCGAGATCACCGCGCAAGGATTTTAGATTGGCGGTTTTGGAGCTTTCGCGAACTCCCGGTGGTCCTGCTGCTGCACGTTGCTTCTGGCCGCCGCCAGCTTCACTCGGCTTGGTTGGTTCCGATTCGCAAATTGCGCGCGAAAGTTCCGCTGGCGATCTGTCTCTCAGCTTGTAAGGCCTGGCGCCGGTGAGCAACTCATAAAGCACTACTCCCAGGCTGTAGACGTCCGTCGAGGTGGTGACGTGTTGGCCGCGAATTTGTTCGGGGCTGGCGTACTCTGGCGTCAACACTTGAGCGGCGGCCTGCGTCTGCGTTGGCGCGCCGTCTCCGTTCTCAGCCGCCAGTAACTTCGCGACCCCAAAATCCAACAATTTCACCATCCCTTCGCTCGTCACCATGATGTTGCTCGGTTTCAGATCGCGATGAATGATTAGGTTCTGATGCGCGTGATGCACCGCTGCGCAAATCCGGCGGAAGAGGCGAAGACGTTCGTTTGTTAATAGCTCATGCTGGTCGCAGTAGCGTAGCAATGACGAGCCCTCGATGTACTCCATTACGAAGTAGGGCAAGCCATCATCAGTCATGCCGCCGTCGAATATTTTCGCGATGTTCGGATGATTCAGCGAAGCAAGTATCTGCCGCTCGTTGCGGAAGCGACGCAAAATGTCTTCAGTGTCCAGGCCGCGTTTGACCAGCTTGATTGCCACTCGCTGGTGAAATTGATCTTCGCGCTCGGCGAGATAGACCACACCCATACCGCCACGACCGAGTTCATTGAGGACGCGATACTGCCCAACTTTCGCGGGAGCCGCTGGGGTCTCGTCTTGTTCTAAGAGGATGCCGGCG
Source organism: Pyrinomonadaceae bacterium (assembly GCA_036265575.1). Taxonomy (GTDB): domain Bacteria; phylum Acidobacteriota; class Blastocatellia; order Pyrinomonadales; family Pyrinomonadaceae; genus PSRF01. The sequence continues at coordinate 38,995 of DATAOU010000068.1, read as the reverse complement.
TAGGGCGCAACAGAGTGTTCGAGAAAAGCTTCTACTGCAGGTTGGACGCTCAGCAGCGACTCAATATCTGCGCGCAAGCTCGCATCACCGTCGCAGAATTTGTCCAGCCATGAAGATCGATCGTCCAACGGAATCTCGAGCGCGCCACACACGGCCTCTTCAACTTTTTGCCAGCGTATGTCCATAAATCAGGCTGTCTCGTCGAACGGAACGTCGATCACCACTCTCTTTATCTTAATAGCGGAAAACGTAAGCAAGACAGGACAACTAGAAGGCGGACTTCGAAGCAAGAAACCTAGGCAGGGTTACCGGACAATTCGCGATACAACCAAAGCTTTGCAAACTGCCAATCGCGCCGAACGGTTTTCTCCGTAACGCCGAGCACCTCGGCGATTTCGGCTTCCTTCAATCCGCCAAAGAATCGCATATCCACGACGCGGCATTTTCGCTCGTCGATTGCTTCGAGTTTTTGCATTGCTTCATTCAATTCGAGCATGTCCGTTGCGCTTTGTTGCGGCAGCAGATCGATATCCGCCAGGCTGAGCCGCTGCGCTGACCCGCCACGCTTTTCGGCTTTATGTTCGCGAGCGTGATCTACCAGGATCTGACGCATCACGCGCGCCGCAAACGCAAAAAAGTGCGCACGGTTTTCAAGCGCGGGGGAAGTCTGATCGATCATCCGCAGATAAGCTTCATGCACCAAAGCCGTCGGCTGAAGAGTGTGATCGGCGCGTTCGCGTCGCAAATGTTGTCGGGCCTGGCGTTTAAGTTCGTCATAAACGAGCGGGAATAATCGCTGAGACGCGGCACTGTTGCCCTCGCGCCATTCCTGCAAGATCCCGGTAACCTCGTGAGACGTTAAGTTCATCCTCTAGCCTGCTTTTTCGGCCCGCATTCTAACAAAGTAAATTCCCAATGTCCGGTTTTCCCAATTGATTCCGCAATTTGAACTAGACGCCGGAAATATCTCAGGACAGTTACTGGAACCCTTCCGGCTATCACTTCAATGTTCGCCGGAGAATCAATCATGAGATACCAAGCCCGCCTCTCCTCGTTATACCTAAACAAGTTGAAAGCTAACACGCGCAAGATCGCAGTGTGTTTGCTGCTGGCTGCGCTGATCGCGCCCAGTTTGCTTCTGCCGCAGGCCGCGACGGCAGCGAGGCAACGAGCGAAAGGAGTGAGTGAGGTTAACTCCGCGCATAAGGATTCGACTTCAGCGTTGGGCCAAATCGAAGAGGCGTCAAATGCTCCATCGTCACTCCCGGTTGCGAGTGCACTTGAGCCCCAAGCCACACCGACGCCCAACTACGGTGGCATTATTTTTGGTCACGGTTATTTTAACTCCATTAGTTTTTACAAAGTGAATCCCGACGGCTCGAACCGAATCAGCCTTACTGATCTGGGCGCCGGCCAGGTTCACGACCCTTCCGTTTCTCAGACCGGTACGATCGCGTTCGACGCAGTCAGCCTTAACGGTATGGTTCCCTCGATGACAGACCCTTTCCAGGGCACGCGCATCTTTGTAATGAATGGCGATGGTTCCGGGGTTCGTCAACTTACGTTTGCTCCCAACCCGGGAGGAGAGGCAGATAACACAAAGGACTTCTTTCCCAAGATCTCGCCCGACGGAAGCAAGGTCGCCTTTATTTCGCGGCGCAAGAACGGTCTGTTCTTTCACGCGTGTCAAAACGGAGGTTGGGGAACTCTCTACGAACAAAACGAAGTGTATGTGGTGAATACTGATGGCACGGGTCTACAGCAAATCACCTTTCCGGATTCTGAATTTTTTGACGCGGGAGATGAAGGGTGTGGCCTTGGCACGAATTTTCAAGTTGATTGGATGCCGGACGGGCAGCACCTGGTGATTTTTGGGACACGTCCTTACCGGAGGTACTCGGGAGACACCAGACCGGGTATATACAACGCGATCGTGGCTTGGACTGAGAGCGGCAGATTAGCCACGCTCTATGGTGATGATCCGAAGAACGATCCAGCGAACCAGAATCTATCCAGCAGTGACCCGGCTAAGCGCGCAGTCGGACTCGTAACTGGAAACCAGGTTGGGCAATTTGACGTGGCGCCCGACGGAAGAATTCTTTTTCCCTCAGCTCCTGATAACTCCCTCGGGTTGTGGGTCCCCGGTACTCCGCTCGCCGGCGGCATAAACACTCAGACAATAATGGGCCAGGTCGGCTTTAATGGCTCAACTGACGGCTTGCCTCACGGCGGCGCCATTGAAAACGCACGCTTCTCGCCGGATGGCACCCATCTCGTAATTTGCGGCTGGAGTCCACTGGCCAACAATAATCAAATAAGGACGCTGTTCATCGACGGCGGAAGCGCTCCCATACCCGGGCTTGGCAGCTTTATGCAATTTAACTACGGCCTGGAGTGGGTGCCTGGACCTCCCATTCCACAACCCGCCCAGCTCACATTGGTGCCAAACCCGGTTCTCAATTACTTTCAACATAGGACGCACGTCACGCCCTATTTGATGGATGCGCAGGGCAATGTCATTTCGAAATCAGCACTCTGGCGAAGCACCGATCAGTGTCCGACCTGCGGCTTTCGATGTGATAACTCTCCTGATCAGATTGCGTGCACCGGCAGTTGGTTCCGTATCGGGAACAGCTCGATCGATTTCACCGGAACCATCAATGGCGCTGACTTAGACGCGCGCACCAATCTTTGCGCCTCGAACGCAGGCATAAGAACGTGCGTTCCGTACATAAATCACAACGGGGCAATTCTAAGCGTCAATGCCACAACGCCGACTGCGTTTACCTCGGGGTCTGGTGGATCCGGCGTGTTCACCATCACCCGTGAAGGTGATCCAACGGCGGCATCGATGACTGGTCCATTAACGTTTAGCTTTAGCCTGGCGGGCACCGCGCAGCGCGACGTTGACTATACGTTGGACTTTTCAGGCAACAGCGTAACGATTCCCAGCGGTCAGAACTCAGTCACCATCAATGTCAGGCCCATCGGCGCGCACGGCGACAAGACAGTAATATTAAATCTGCTTCCCGATCAGACAAACAGTTACAGTTTATCGACGCTGATATCCGCCACGGTGTCGATCGAAGACGACGGGCTGCCACCCGCACCATTTAGTCTTTCCATGATCACTCCAAACTCTGGAGGCGATCAGGGAGTCGTGTCCGCAACTGTTTACGGCCGAGGCATACAGCAGGGCGCAACCGTCAAACTTTCGCGGAGTGGTCAAGCGGATATTAACGGCGAGAATGTGAATGTTGCTTCTGGCGGTTCAGCCATTAAGTCCTTATTCAATTTAATGGGCCGAGAGCAAGGAGTGTGGGATGTAGTCGTGACTAATCCTGACGGGACGTCCGCAACTCTGAATGGCGCCTTTACTGTACAAGCCACCGCACTACCGAATGTTTGGATCAATATCTCGGGAAGGGACACGATTCGCGCGTCTCATACTGCTACGACCTATACCGTCGCGTTCGGCAACAGCGGGAATGTCGACGCGTTCTTCGTTCCGTTGATTGTCACTGGCATCCCGACGGGTGCGGAGGTGCAGGTCCTTTCGAACGTTGGTCAATTGCCGGGAATTGCGCCAGAGGACACGGTACCCACGGTTATACCGACAGAAACAATGAAGGCAATCGCGGTTCTTGCCACTGTAGTACGGGCCGGATCGACCAATTACCTTCGCTTCACAGTCCGCTTTGCGGGTATAGATCAGGATACCAGTTTCAAGCTGAAAGCACTTGCGCTTGATCCCCTAATTGAACCGGCATCACCGACAGTGAGTAAGGCTGCCACAATTCATGATGGACGAATGCTACATCACGCTAACGCTTATCGTGCCCGCTCGATGGTTATGGAACAAGCCACCTCTTTTCAAACCAATCGCAGGGCGATCGCGTGCTTTATATCTCTCGTAACCACCGCCCTGAGTTGTGTGCTTGGCAAGATATTGAACATTGAACAGTGCGCATTAAACCTTGCTAGCTTTGTCGTCGGTGCATTCAATAGCGCGTTACAAAGCGCCGGGTTCGAATCAGACATAAGCATTTGGGGAGCGGGCTCATTAATCGCAGGTGGTGCGTCAACTCTCGTCTCGTGCCTGAAGGCGTTAGGCACTGCTATACCCCTCTACAACGTGCTGAGTCTATTGAGTTGTGCGGTTGCAGTGTGGGACACGGTGAAGAACACTTGCTGGGCCTCTTCGTCAGAACTGGATGTGACTGCGAAAGCATCTCACGACCCGAACGAAAAAGTTGGCCCGCGCGGCACAAGCGATCAGCATTACATCCCCAGTTCACAGCCGGTCCCTTACTCAATCTTTTTCGAGAATCAAGAGACCGCCACGGCTCCGGCGCAAACGGTTGTGGTCACTGATCACCTCGATGCTTCAAAACTCGATCTGTCTACCTTCAGCCTGGGCCTAATCGGCTTTGGCGACAAAGTTGTCACTCCGCCCGCAGGGTTGCAAAATTATGATACCGATATCGACCTGCGTCCCGGCAAGAATCTAATTGTCAGGATTCACGCTGCGCTCGACATAGCTACCGCGGTTGCGACGTGGCAATTTCAATCGATTGATCCGGCGACGGGTCAGCCGACGACCGATCCGAACGCGGGCTTCCTGCCGCCAGACATCGATGGGATTGTCGGTGAAGGGAGCGTGCTGTTCAGTGTGCTGCCGAAACCTGGGCTGGCAGCCGGAACACAGATTAATAATCAGGCGCGCATAACTTTTGATCTTAACGCGCCGATGGACACAAACAACTTTACAAATACAATCGACGACTCGAAACCTTCCAGTAGCGTCGCCGGAGTCTCCGCACCGAATTGCGGCACAAGTTTTCCAGTGCAATGGTCAGGCCGCGACACCGGATCGGGCATTGGAACCTACACGATATTTGTGTCGGATAATGGTGGTCCGTTCACCGAGTGGCTTACGAACACGTCCGACACTTCAGCAACTTATGTGGGCGTAGTGGGCCATACTTACGGCTTCTATAGCACCGCTCGCGATAACGCGGGGAATATCGAAGCCGCTCCGGCTACGGCGGATACACTCGTCACCTTAAACGCTAACACTCCACCCGTAATTACTTACACAAATCAAAACGTTACCCTCGGCGGATCACTGAACATCAATCCATCAAGTGGTCCATCTGATAACGGCGCGGTTGCATCCATTGCCTTGCTTAATCAGGGAACGTATACGGGCGGCATCAACGTCAACAATTCCACCGGCGCAGTCTCGCTAACGAACGCCGCGCCGGCGGGGATACACACCATTACCATTCGCGCTACCGACAACTGCGGCGCAACCACAGATGCCACGTTACAGATTAGCGTCAACAGTTGCAGCGGATCGATTTCTGGGAATGTCTTTTTTGACTTCAATGCTAATGGACTGAATAACGGTGAGCCGGCACTGAATGGCTGGAAAGTCGTGCTCAGTGGCGCTACCTCGATGACCACTTATACGAATGCGTCGGGTTACTATTCGTTCGCAGGTCTAACTGCCGGAACGTACACCGTCACTGCAACACCGCCTTCGGGCACCTGGACCGCAACCACCCCAACGTCTCGGACTTTCACGGTTGATTGTGCTAATCAATCGAATGCCTTCGTGGCGGACTTCGGTGATTATTGCAAAGTGCCGAGCGGCGGGCTGGGTATCGGATTCTGGACCAGCAAGAATGGTCAGGCGCTGATTACGATTGCTGATTTGTGTGCGCTTAACGCTTTGCACTTGAGGAATGCTAACGGTTCAGACTTTGATCCGGTGGCGGGATGTCCGGCGCCGACTAATCAACAGCTCAAGACAGGAATCGCAAACCTAACCAACTGGTTGAATGGAGCTACTTCGACGAACATGAGCAACATGCTTTCGGCGCAGTTAGCAGCGACCGTTCTCAACGTCAGGCATGGATACCTAAATGCGAATTCATTCGATCTGTGCCACGGGACAACCATCAATCAGTTAATCCTGGATGCCGATGCTTCGCTGGCCGCCAACGGAAATACGACGGCTTCTCAGCCGGCGCGAACCGCCCAGGAGATTTTGAAAAATTGTTTGAATGCGCTGAATAATGGAAGTCCAGTCATTCCTTCAAGCCCGTGTCAGGTCGCATTTCTTTCAGCGCTCTTTTCTGAACCCGTTGAAACTTCCGTGTTCAAAGATCAGATACTGCGGGGGGAAACCAGAGTGCCGCAGTGGCTTAATTGACGCGGCATTCGCTATTGGACGAGTCAACAATCTCCGATCAATTTCGGAGAGGAATTACCGGAAGGGGCGCGCTGATGCGGCTGCGGTGGCCGCACTGCGCGCTTTCCCGCACGCATTTCAGAAACTTTCCGCAACCACTACCTCGCCTTCTACCAGAAGCCCACAAAAACCGGTGGTACATCCCTTGCCCCACAAGAAGTAGAGCATTAAGCTGAGTGCGCTCAACGCAGCAATTATGAACGAATCCACTGACTCATCCGAGATCAAGACAACAACCAGCCCGCGACCAATAGCCGATTCAGCGGAGATCACCACTGACAGAAGTAAGATCTCTAACGATGGGCGCGAGACTCTGGCCCGTCGAGATGGCAATGTTGTGCTACGCGATGGCTCAACTGTAAGCATCCGCGTAATGCGCGCGGCGGATGAGCCGGCGCTGCTCGCTTTATTGCAGTCATTGTCCGAAGAATCACGTTGGCTGCGATTTTACTCTTCGGCGAGTGGGGCTGCGCTGGCTTCGGAAGCACATCGCGAAGCCACGCTCGATCACACCTTTGGACTACTTGCGTTCAGCGGCCCCAACAAGCGTGTCGTGGGCCATGCATTCTATGCCGCTCTCGATGAACACCGTGCGGAAGTTGCTTTTACGATAGCTAACGATTTTCAGGGACGAGGGCTGGGGACAATGTTGCTCGGGCAATTGGCAGAGGTTGCGGCGGCCAACGGAATTCAGGTCTTTGAAGCGGAAGTAGTGGCTGCTAACCACGCAATGCTTCATGTATTCCGAGCTTCTGGTTTTCCGCTTGAAGTGCAGGCAACCGCGGGTCAACTTCATCTAACCTTTCCCACTTCGTTTAGCGCCGCAGCGATCGCGCGCTTCGAGCAGCGCGAGACAATCGCGGCGGTAAATGCACTAAAACTCTTTTTCAATCCGCGCGCGGTGGCGGTCATCGGCGCTTCCCGCCAACGAGGGTCGATCGGCGGCGAAGTTTTTCATAACTTGTTGAGTTATGGATTCAATGGACCAGTGTATCCAGTCAATCCCACAACCGAGGTTGTGCAATCAGTTCCCGCTTACGCGTCGGTTGAAGCGATCGCGGGTCCGGTTGACCTGGCTGTCATTGTTGTTCCGGCGGCGCGCGTATGCGAAGTAGCAGAGGCATGCGGACGCAAAGGGGTAAAGGCGCTGGTTGTCATCTCAGCAGGGTTTTCTGAAACAGGGAAGCGAGGTCAGGAACTGCAGGCTGAGTTGCTGCGAATTTGCCGGGCAGCCGGCATGCGCCTTATTGGGCCAAATTGCATGGGCATCGCGAACACGGATCCGGAGGTGCGACTCGATGCGACGTTTGCGCCGGGCGTACCTCCTCAAGGACGCGTCGGATTTTCATCGCAGAGTGGCGCGTTGGGTTTAGCCATTATCGAATACGCAAACTCGCTCGGTCTCGGGATTTCCACTTTTGTATCAGTTGGCAACAAAGCCGACATCTCGGGAAACGACCTGCTGCGCTATTGGGAATCCGACGAGAGCACAGATGTAATTTTGCTTTATCTCGAGTCGTTTGGAAATCCGAAAAGGTTTTCGCAAATTGCGCGACGGGTGGGCCGGAACAAACCAATCGTGGTTGTGAAGAGCGGGCGATCGGCGGCCGGCGCGCGCGCCACTTCCTCGCACACCGGCGCACTGATTGCCGCCTCGGATGTTACGGTCGATGCGCTGTTTCGCCAGTCAGGAGTAATTCGCACTGACACGCTGGCAGAGTTGTTCGACGTGGCCTCGCTGCTCGCTAATCAGCCACTACCCACCGGTCATCGTGTGGGTATCATCACAAATGCGGGTGGGCCCGCGATTCTGTGTGCCGATGCCTGTGAAGCGCGTGGTCTGGAAGTTCCCGTATTGGGCGAGAGCAGTCAGCAGCAATTGCGTGCCTTTCTGCTCCCCGGCGCAAGCGCGAGTAATCCCGTCGATATGATCGCGTCGGCGTCGGCGGCGGACTATCGAAAAGCTATTGATATAGTCGCGGCTGATCCGAATGTCGACGCCTTGATCGTGATCTTCACACCGCCGCTGGTTACGCGTGCTGAGGATGTGGCGCTCGCAATCGCGGATGCGGTAAAGGCATTGGATAGAAAGAAGCCGGTCCTCGCGGTGTTCCTGTCGGCCCACGGAACGCCAACTGAGTTGCGGTCAGAGGAAGTCAGCATACCTTCGTACGCATTTCCTGAAACCGCAGCGATAGCTCTGGCGCGCGCGGCACGTTATCGCGAATGGCGAGAACGAATAGAAACTGCTGCACCAGCCTTTGCAGATATACGAAGGGATGAAGCGTCGGCAGTGGTGGCCGCGGCCCTTTGTCGTGGCGACGGCTGGTTGACTGCGGAAGAAATTGCGGTGCTGATGTCGTGCTACGGGCTGCCATTAACTGAACAGAGAATTGTGGTGACTGCGGAAGAAGCGGGTGCGGCAGCCGCGGAGATGAGCGGGGAAGTAGCACTAAAAGCAATCGCGCCCGGCGTCATTCATAAAACCGAAGCCGGCGCCGTCCGCCTTCACTTGCGCGGCGAAGAACAGGTTCGCAAGGCGGCAAAGGAGATGGCGCAACAACTCAAGGCCCAGGGTCAAACTCTAAGTGGATTCATCCTCCAACCGATGGCGCAGAAAGGTGTCGAGATGTTGGTCGGCGTGGTGCACGATCCGCAATTTGGACCCGTGGTGGCCTGCGGCGCCGGCGGCGTTCAAGTCGAGTTGCTGCGTGACGTATCCATACGCCTCACGCCACTATCAAAAGAAGATGCGTCCGAAATGATCCGCAGCTTGAAAACTTATCCTTTGCTTACAGGCTTTCGCGGCTCGCCAGTTTGTGATGTAGCCGCGCTTGAGGAAGGGTTACTTCGCGTGAGCGCTATGGTGGAGGATATTCCTCAGATCTCCGAACTCGACTGCAATCCATTTCTGGTACATGAACGAGGGGCGACAATCTTAGATGCGCGGATCCACGTAAGTTCAGTGGAACCGCGTCCTTTACTTGGCGTTCGTCGCTAAAGAGTTCGACTCAGTGGAGGTAAAGAAATTCGTTGTCCTCAGCCTCGCAAATCTCACAGCGAAACGGATTTTCGAGAACAGAATTCTTTTCATCGTTACCAAAGCGATAGGTCTCTTCGTCCACATATATCAGCCTGGCACAGATGCCGCACCGGGCTTCGCGTTCATTGCGTTCCGTCATGAATGACGTTGGACCGGTTGCTGTTTGGTTTGCCGGATCAAAATAAGATCGTAGTGTTGACATATGCCCTCCAGTTAATTCGCCAAAAGTTCCTGGGGATTCCTCATAATGATTTCGTATTAACCAACGCCGGCTTCTGTTGATTGGGCCGGCGAATTTCAAACGACACCGGACCAGAAGCCAAAGGCTCGTCCCTGCTGTCGTGCTTGAATGAATCCAGCAGACCGAGCGTAATCGCCAGCACCACGGGACCCAGCACGATGCCCAGTAAACCGAACACGCTCATGCCACCCAGTACGGAGAAGAACACGAACAGCTCGTGTAGCTTCGTCTGGTTTCCAATTAGCTTCGGTCGCAGAAAGTTGTCGACCGTGCTAATCACGAAAGCTCCCCAAAGAACGAGCAGCAGAGCTTTGCTCCAATGACCCATTGACAACAAATAGATAGCGGCGGGGAGCCAAACAAAGAAGGAGCCGGCTACCGGAATCATGCAGACGAATGCGAGCAAGACGGCCCAAAGAATCGGAGACGGGACGCCCAGGGTCCAAAAAGCGAGACCGCCAAGTAATCCCTGCAGCATTGCAATTGCTACGACTCCATACACACTCGCGCTAACAACCTGGCTGATTCTTGCGAGTATCGCGTTGCTCTGGCCGCTGCTTAACGGCAATGCTCCAGGAAGGGCCTTCACGATTTTGTCGCCATCGCGAAACAGGTAATACATGGTAAAGACGACGAAGATAGCTTTGAGAATGCCGCCCACGATGTTCGTCATCAGACTCAAAGATAGTCCCAGCATTATTTCGCCGGAACGTTTCAGTTGCTCGAGCAAGAACTCTTGCGAACGTTGCGCATCGACTCCCGCATGATCGTGAAACCACCTGGAGAGTTTCCCGATTACGGGAGTCTGCGCAATCCGCAACTCAGAAAGCTGCGAGGGTAAAGTAGGAATGACCTGCATTAGTTCGTTTGCGAGCGCCATCGTAAGGAGCGCAAGCGGCAAAACGACTACGACTACCACGAGCAGACAAGAGAGCAGAGCACTCAAGCCGCGGCGTCTGATCTTTTTGGCCAATCGTTTATGAACTGGATAGAAAACTATTACCAGGACCGCTGCCCATTCCAGCACTCCGATAAACGGTTTGAGCATTAGCCAGCACAGATAAAGTGCGAGTGCCGTGGCTGCAAGCATTCCAATCCAACGTGCCTGATTGACTGCTTCTTTCATACTTCACCAAACCCAGTGAAAGCTTGTGTCCCCTGTTTCCGAGCTGCAGTAGTTTTCCAACGCGTAACGACTTTTGTTAGCTCAACAAGCGCGATGGGAGCGAATGAACAGGCGACTATGACAAGCCAGTCAGTTTGAGATGGTTCCACCGTGTCGAGAACTCGAGCCAACGGAGACACATAGACTGCCAGAAGCTGAAGACCGACCACGATGGCGGTCGCGATCCAGATGAAGGGATTTCGCAACAGTCCGGTGAAAGCCGAACGTGTACGCGAACGACAATTGAACATGTGGCCGAGCTGCGCGCCTATAAGAGCAAAGAGTGCAATGGTGCGTGCATGGGCTCCTGGTCCATAAAGGCCCAGCGCCCAGATGTAAGCAGTCAGAGTAATGGCAGCGATCATCATTCCCTGCCAACTGATCAATATCAGCAATCTGGTTGACAGCAGCGGGCGGGACGCATCGCGCGGACGCTGCTTCATGATGTCGGGCGAGGCCGGCTCAACCGCCAACGCCAGCGCTGGAAACACATCGGTCACTAAATTCATCCAGAGAATTTGCAATGGCAAAAGCGGTAACGGGAAACCTGCGACGATAGCGGTGAAGATCACGAGCACTTCGCCCAGGTTGTGCGAGAACATCATGTGTACAAACTTGGTAATGTTGGCGTAGATTGCCCGGCCACCTTCAACTGCGCGCACGATGGTCGCGAAGTTGTCATCGGCCAGCACCATATCGGCCGCTTCTTTAGCGACTTCCGTTCCTCGCTGGCCCATGGCGATACCAATGTTTGCTCGCTTCAGCGCGGGCGCGTCGTTCACTCCATCACCGGTAACCGCCACAACTTCGCCGGCCTGTTGCAGTGCTTCAACAATTCGTAACTTGTCTTCGGGTGAAACGCGGGCAAACACGTCCGTACTGCGAGCAAGTTCGGCGAGCTGCTTCTGGTCTGCGCCAATCAGCTCGCGAGCGTGCAGGGCGCGCGGCTCGTCTCCGCCCAAACCCAACTCGCGCGCAATTGCCCGACCGGTATTCATTTGATCGCCAGTGAGCATGACAGTGCGAATACCGGCGATGCGAGCATGCTTGATCGCCTCAGCTACTCCTGGCCTCGGCGGATCAATCATTCCCACCAGGCCAAGAAATGTGTAGCCACTTTCGAGCGTTTCATCCGAGAGGGAACTGACCTCGCCATCAAAATGTTTGACGGCAAGCGCTAACACACGCAGCGCGCGATCAGCCATTCGTTCATTGATGGCTTCGAAGCGTGCGCGATCCTCGGGGCGCATAGGGCACACAATGCTGCCGGAGGTTTCATAAGTTGAGCAGGCTTCGAGCACCACACCGGGTGCGCCTTTCAAAGCAGCGAAATGTTGTCCATCAAGGCGGCGATGGAGTGTCGTCATTCGCTTGGTTGAAGCGTGAAATGGCTGCTCGGCCAGTTTCGGATGGAGCGCGCGCTCGTGAGTAACATCCAGAACGAGGGCATCAGCAACTACGAGCAACGCCGTCTCAGTGGGATCGCCAACGGTTATCGCGTCGGCCTTTCCATCTGCTCGAAAGGCCGCTTCGTTACAGAGCACGCCGATGCGCAGGGCTCGCTCGAGCAGTTCATCGCCTGACACTGAGCATCCATCTTCATCGACCTGCAACATGCGTCCATCGGAGAGGTAGTATTCACGCACCGTCATGCGGTTTTCCGTTAGTGTGCCGGTCTTATCGGCGCAGATGACAGTGGTGCTGCCCAACGTTTCCACCGCTGGGAGACGGCGCATGATTGCGCGTTGCCGCGCCATTCTCAGAACTCCAAGCGCGAGGATTAGAGTTGTCACTGCCGGTAATCCTTCAGGTACGGCGGCGACTGCCAAACTTATTCCAACCTCGACCATCATCCAGAGTCCATCACCGCGCAGCCACCCGGCGAACATCACAACCAGTGCAATCGCAAGGACGATGTAGACCAGTCGCTGGCCCAGCTTCGCTAAATGAGTCTCAAGTGGAGAACGTTCTTTGATTGAGCTCGCGACCAGACGGCCAACCCGACCGAGTTCGGTATTGGTTCCGGTTCCCACAACGACGGCGAGCGCACGGCCGGCGGCGACTGCCGTGCCGAGATAGACCATTGAGCGTCGCTCTGCCAGAAGCGCATCGGTCGGTACGGGTGCAATCTCTTTGTCGACCGCCGTGCTCTCTCCAGTAAGCGCGGACTCTTCAGTCTGTAATCGCGATGCTTCAAGCAATCGCGCGTCAGCCGGAATGCGATCCCCGGCGTTGAGGATGATGATGTCGCTCGGAACCAGTTCTCTGGCATCAACGGTTGTTTCAATACCTTCACGCCGCACCCGGGTAGTTGTGAGCGTTTGCCGGCGCAACGCATCCAGCGCGCGATTGGCTTGCCATTCAGTCAGGAAACCGACTAACGCGTTGATGAGAAGCACAACGAGAATGGCCATGGCTTCGAGCACATCACTCGTAATCCAGGCGACTGCTGCAGCGACGGCCAACAACGCCACCACAATGCTCGCGAACTGATCGAGAAAAATTCGCCAGGCGGATCGCGGTCGAATCTCCTGAATCGCGTTTGGGCCATAGCGAGCAAGTCGAAGCTCGACCTCTGACGCTGTCAGACCCAATTCCGGGTTCACTCCCAACTGCGCGAGCAACACATCCGCATTCAGCGCATGCCAGTCCCCTGGACCTGGAACGCCGCAGCCCGATGCATCCTGCCATCGGGCTGCATCCATGGGTTCAGAAAAGGTTCTTGCAACGCACATTCATATTGGTGAGGAGCAATGTATGTGCCGATACGCCGCTAGTAAATTCGTCGCTAAATCTCAGCAATCGGCGGGCTACCTGCGAGAACTTCCGCACTGGAATGAGAGGAAACCCACGGGAGTTTCCTCAGACGTCAAAAAGCTACTCGAGTAAACCGCTGGAAATATACGGTCCGTTCATTTAAACGGCGGGTACAAAGGTTGCAATCCGAAGCCTATGAATGAGTGGGGTCTTTGACCGGTCACGCTTGGAAAAAAAATGGCTGCACGCTGCAGCGTGGAGCGATTTCATTAGCACCGCGGCTTCAGCCCGGTGACGAAAACTCTGAAACGTGTGTGCTTGAACCGTTTCAACGGTTTCCCCGGACAAGCGTAAACCGTTAAGACGTGGACCAGCTGGCAGACTCTATTGTCACCGGGCTAAAGCCGCGGTGCTAATGAATCGCTCCGCGTAACGATGGATGAGTAAATGCTAACGGAAGGCTTCTAAACAGAAATCGGCTCGACAGGTTGAAAGGGAATTGAAATGAAAACACTAACGAAGGCGGCCCTCGGTTTATCGGCAGCGGGCGCGGCTTATGTGGGAATTCAAAAAATAAGACATGCGAGGTCAGACGAAGCTGAGAAGAGCCTCGCTGTCCACGGGTTTGTGAGTCCCGGATATGAAGCTGTGCGGGACGCGTTCGCCGAAAACTTTGCTCGCGGGCGCGAAGTGGGCGCCGCGTGTTGCGTCTATCACAAAGGTGAAAAGGTCGTTGACCTTTGGGGTGGCGCGCGGAACAAGGCGACTGGGGAACCCTGGGAAGAGAACACGATGGCCCTGGTTTACTCGGCAACCAAAGGCATGGCGGCAATGACTCTGGCGATTGCGCATTCGCGCGGCTGGCTCGATTACGATGAACTCGTCTGCAGGTACTGGCCAGAGTTTGCTCAAAATGGAAAAGACAAAATTACTGTCCGGCAGTTGTTGGCCCACCAGGCGGGACTATTTGCTCTGGACGAAACGGTTGACAGAAGCGTAGTGGGAGATCTTGATCGCTTGGCGACCGTCCTGGCGCGACAGAAACCAGCATGGGAACCAGGAACGCGACAGGCTTATCACGCCGTTACGATCGGATTCTACGAAGGCGAACTGCTGCGGCGAGTTGATCCGCAGCACCGTAGCCTGGGACAGTTCTTTCAGGAGGAAATCGCTACACCGTTGGGCCTGGAGTTTTATATTCGTTTGCCCGAATCAATCCCGGATTGGAGACTTGCGCCGCTCGTTGATGCGAGTCTTTCCGAAATGCTTTTCGGTTTTCCGATTCGATTGATGCCGTCGGTTTGGAATGCTCGCTCGAATATTCGCAGGGCGCTCGAGGGATCTGAGCTGGCCCATGACGAACAACGCATTTATCCACGCAACCTCGAAATTCCTGCCGGCGGCGGCGTCGGCACAGCTCGAGCGATTGCGCGTGCCTACAGCCTTTTCGCAACTGGAGGAAAGGAACTCGGATTACGTCCCGAGACGTTGGCGGAATTGACAGCGCCGGCGATTCCTGCGACGCGCGGCTTTTACGACGAGTGCATGAAGGCTGAGGTGGAGTTTTCGCTGGGCTTCATGAAAACGAATGCAGGTTTCTCGTTCGGCAGTCCCTGCTCGTTCGGCATGCCCGGCGCAGGCGGTTCACTCGGCTTCGCCGATCCGCAGGCCCAAATCGGTTACGGATATATTCCCAACCGCAAAAGCGTAGCCCTTAGCGGTGATCCGCGAGACGTGGCGATCAGAAAGGCGTTGTATTCGGCAACGCCTGCCGCGGTGTTGTGACTGCTTTGGGCGACGCAGTAGTTGAGAATTGAAGAGGAAGGAGTCCGTTATGAAGAAGATACTAATGCTGTGTGCGATCACAGGAATCGTCATTCTCGCGCTCATGAAACCCGTGAAAATTGCTAATGCCCAACAAGATCCTCCTCGCGCTGATTGCTGTTTTCATATTTACTCGGTGGGATCAAATTTAGGGTGGGCAAGCTCCCTACTTAATTACACCTTCGTCCGAATGCGACTTGAGCCCGCTGATAACACGATCTTCGAAAATATGCTGCGAGCTGGTCAGCATGTTGAGGCTGCCTGCAAAACCTGTTCGAAGATCAACCCAGCTTGGCTCGACTGGTCCAACCGCCAGCAATATCTGACAGGCCAGGTTAATGCCATACGACAACAACCAGACACAACGACCCGCAGGAGTGTCGCGGGAAGCGTTGCCTCAACCTACCAGTGGGGGCAGGCACTTCGCGTGCGAGTCCTCGACCAACAGCCGTATGAACACGATACCTGTGCAGAGAAGTATTTTAAGCTGGGATTCCTGCTCGGCTACGCACAACAGACCCTGGCGATAGCCGAGGAACGCATGGCCCAGGGCCGCAATGACTGGAGCGCACCGATCAGCGATGCTCATGGAGCCTTGAGGCAATCGCTTCAGGTATTGACTGAATACTTCGGCCTTACCGGTTGCTCGGAGATTAGAGACCTCAGTCTCCAGGAGAGGATTACAAATCTCTTGAACAGTGACCCCAGAGGGTTGTCTGCTATTAATCAGGAGATGCGCGGCATCTGGGAATCCCTGCAACAACGAGTGACGCAGCAATGCGATCTTGGGGTCGGACCAATTCCAAACGCGGGCGGACCCGGCACCGGCAACATCGTCGGTCGCTGGTATTTGAGTTTTGGCGGGCGCGGTGGTCCGGTCGGTACAGCTAACGAAAACGTGGTGCAAAACCGAGGAGAATTGGTGATCGTTCAAAGAGGCAACGGTTTAGTAGGTTTTTTCCGGGTGGGAAGCCAATGGGAGGATCTGCTCGACGTCAGCTACTCCAATGGGGTATTGCGATTCACGCGCTCCCCCAGGACTTACCATCAATTCTATGAAGGAGTGATCGTCGACAACAAACTACAAGGCATCTTCAGGAATGTTTCTGATGGACTGACTTACCGGTGGTGGGGTGTGCCGCGTTAAGTGATACTCTCGCGAGCTTGAAGAATTTTTTGCGCTCGCCCCAACACGCGTAATGAGAATTGATCCTTATTGAAGCGAATTGTTAAGTCGCCGTTCCAGGCAGCAGGCTTCTTCCCACCACCTGGGTCTGTTTTGCCAGATGTGGCGAATCGGTTGCGACTTGATATTGCCAATGGCGGGTTGTCCGTTGCACACGCGGACATCGCCGTTGGCTTGAAACTGGAGCATAGTTAAAGCACTGCAGACTTGCCGAAGTTCATGAGCCGTGTGTGATTGAATAGCGACTCGCGAGACTGCGGGATTAACAAAGTACGGAATCATCGCGTCGAGTTGGGCGTAACTATTCGCGATCGGTAATCCTTCCTGTTTCAACCAGCGCAATTCTTTCACGATACGAACCACTTTCTCGGTATCTGAAGGCCATGTCTCACTGTCGGTGAACCAGGCAGGATTTTCCGAAGTGTTGTAGTTCTGTTCTATGGGCTGATAGAAGACTTCAAGGTCTTCCCGCTGGGCGAAGCGCGCCACTTTGCAAATGTCGTCAAGATTCTGTCGCATGATGACAGTCTTGAGTCGAATGCCAAGCTTAAGGTGGCGTTCTTGGCGGATCCGTTTTAACGTGTCAATAGTTCTTCCCGTTTTCTCTGCGAATCCCGCTCGCCCACGAACCTGGTCATGCGTCTCGCCTATACCATCGAGTGAAATTGTTACTCTTGCCGGTAGCGCCAACGCCAACTTTTCAATCCTTGATTGATCTTCCCAGAAGCCGTGAGTCAATAGCTCCATAAACAAACCACGCGAACTACCAAACGCCAGCAACTGGATCGTGTCACGGTTCAGCAATGCCTCGCCACCGCTGAAAGTTACCTGGACGGGGCCGAGCCACTCTCTGAGGTCAGCAATTAACTTCTGCCATTGCAGCAAAGAAGGCCGTTCTTCCTTGCCGCGATTTTTCCAGATGTCGCAATGAATACAACGAGCATTACACCGCTCAGTCAAAGACAGAACGATTGAGGTTGGCCGACAGTAGGACGACAACCGGCCGCCGGCAAACGTGCGGAGACGATAACTAACCCCCTCGTGAAGGCGCCGGCGAGTGACACTTAGTTGGTTTCTGAAAATCACAATTGAGAGATCAAATTTTCCGTCGTAGAGATCCTTTTCAACGACCAGGGCACAAGCCTATTTGTGCCGATCGTCATCACCTACCATTTACAGACACCGTCAAATTCAACGTGGTAGCGATCAGCCTGGTCTCGTCTTAGAGAAACGTAGTGCGGTTTCCACATATTGCTTCTAACAGTTTTCTCCAGATCCTCCAGGCCCTCAGCTGCCAGGCCGGCCCGTTGCGCTTCGCGCGCAACCTCAAGCGCCACTTTGAAAGAGATGTCTCGCACTCGTTCCAGCGGCGGATAGAGTGGTCCGGCGGGGTCTCGTAAGATGGGGGCGAATTCACTCAACACGCGCGCGGCGGCGACAAACATAGCATCAGTCACGCGGCGTGCACCGGATGCGATCACACCGAGGCCGACACCGGGAAAGATAAACGAGTTGTTGCACTGGCCGATTTGAATCACGCGGTTATCGTAAGTGACGGCTGGATAGGGGCTGCCGGTAGCGATCAGCGCTCTTCCTTTAGTCCACTCGATTAGGTCCGACGGATTGGCTTCACTTTTTGAGGTGGGGTTCGAAAGCGGAAAGATTATCGGCTGGTCCACATGTTTTGCCAGCTCGCGAACGATTTCTTCAGTGAACACTCCGGGCTGCGCCGATGTGCCGATGAGAATCGTTGGCTTGACGTTCTTGATCACCTCCGTGAAGTCAGGTTTTGCAGGATCTGCAACCTGCCAATCCCGCGTTCCAGCGAAGGGCTGAGCGTATTTTAGTTTGAATGGTTCAACCGTAGTTCGTTCGTTATGGACCAGACCCTGGCTGTCAACTAACCATAGCCGCGCGCGTGCTTCGAGTTCCGTTGTCCCTTCCAGCGCCATTGCAGCGACGATCTGGTCAGAAATACCGATTGCCGCCGAACCGGCGCCCAGAATTACAATTCGCTGCTCGCTGAGTTTTACCTGGGCCAGCTTAGTCGCGGCCAACAGACCGGCAACGGTGACGGCGCCAGTCCCTTGGATGTCATCATTGAAAGTGCAAAGTCGATTCCGATATCGCTCGAGTATTCGCGGAGCGTTGTACTTTGAAAAGTCTTCCCACTGCAGCAGCACATGGGGAAACTTTAGCTCAACAGCTGAGACAAAGGCTTCAATAAAGTCGTCGTACTCTTTGCCGCGCACACGTTCATGCCTCCAACCCAGGTACAGCGGATCGTCAAGCAATTCGCGATTGTCCGTGCCAACGTCAAGCAGAATCGGCAGAGTTGTAGCTGGATGAATTCCCGCGCAGAGCGTGTACAGCGACAGTTTGCCCACCGGAATTCCCATGCCGCCCACGCCAAGATCGCCGAGGCCAAGGATGCGCTCGCCATCTGTCACCACAATTACTTTCGCGTTTTGCGCCGGCGCATTGTTTAGCAGCGAAAATATTTCGTGGCGATAAGGATAAGAGATGTACAGACCACGTGGCCGTCTAAAAACGTGGCTGTATTGGCGGCAGCCTTCACCGACGATCGGTGTGTAGATGATCGGCATCATCTCAGTAACATGATCCTGCAGCAACCGGTAGAAGAGTGTTTCATTTCGATCCTGGAGGGCCGTAAGGAAGACGTAACGTTCGAGGTCGTTATCTTTGCGTTGGTAATTCTCGTAAACCCGCTCCAGTTGTTCTTCGATCGTCGATGCATGCAGTGGCAGCAATCCCAACAACCCTAATTCGCGGCGTTCTGTTTCGGGAAAGGCGCTGCTCTTGTTGAGGAGCGGATCGTCGAGCAGTTGGTGGCCGGTAATTGAAGTGAACTGCGCTTCCGATTCAACGAGGTCCAGCACTGACGTAGTCATGGCTAACATTCCTTTGACACAAGGTCACAATGAACTCAATTCGACATTTTGATGACGGCAAGTTTTTCAATGTTCCGAACGTCGCGAGCGCTGGTGACTTTTAGCCGGACTCCTCTGCCTTCAGCGTACTTCTTTGCGCTGTCTATGATCTTCAGCAGGGAGCTCGGCAGTTTGGCTTCATGAGCTGCCCGAACCGCCTTTTCACCTAACGCAAAGGACGCCAGAAAATGACCGGCGCAGGGAGTCATGTAAAGAATGATTCGCCCCTTGTGCCTGAGGCGTAATCCCCAGCCAGTCGTTTTGCTGGTGAACCCCCATTCGAAACTCAACGGTGCAAACCTTGCCGCGATGCGTTCCCTGAGTTCGTTCCAAAAGACAAACGAGTCCTGCATCGCTCTTGCCAGATCGGTTTCGTCCGGCGGCCTCGACTTATCAACAAACACACTCAGAGCCATCAATTGATGTCCCTTTCATGCCCAGTCACTAACGCGACTGTTTCTTACCCTAAGCAAATGTAGCGCTGGCTGCTCAATTCAGGGCGACGTTCACATGCTCTCCGAGTTGACTCGAGGGTACGAAATGAACTTCGGTGCTGCCGGCAAACTGAAACTCTGTCAGCTCGTACTCGCCAGACGCGAGCCGGGAAAGCCGCATTCTGAAGTTATCAGCTTTTTCTCGCGGTGAAGGAGTGCAATGAAAACTAACAACCAGCTTTTTGGGCGTTTCGTTAAGGCCCTTATAGATGAAAGTGCAAGCCTCGCCACGCGCCATTGCGGCGTCGTCGTGGACCAAGAGGTACTCGCCCTTCAACGTGACGTTCATGAGACGGACCGGTTGGTCAAAGTTCACGACCGCTTTTTGCTTTTTTCCAGCGTTGGCGGATGTGACAGATGTGCCCGGGCCGTTACTCAAAATAACGACAAACAGAAAGGCTATGAACAATACAAAGGTTCGCATGATGGTCTCCTTATTCAACTAAATCAGTGTCTCCCTGGCGTGTGCTCCAGAAAAACACCTCGAACCTGCAACGCCCGTTCCTAATGGATATTCGTTTGTTTCGCTTGTATTGCCTTAGGTGGTCCAACGAGCGTGAGAAGGAACTGCGAAAACTTCCTCAGCGGCCGGGAGAAAGCCGCAGAAGGCTCTGTTGGAAGGAAGCAGCGACTCCTTGGACTTGCGCGCAGGCTCGTGTTCTTCATTTCAAGACGTAAGGCGCTCCGCTGGAGCCCTAATCGTCTTGCTTCACCGACAAGACGCCTGCGCCCCGAATCGAATCATTCTTAAGAGCTATGAGTGCCTCGTTCGCCTGATCGAAAGAAAAAATTTGTGTGTGCGTTCGCACGGGAATCGCCGCCGCCTCAGCCAGAAATTCGCGACCGTCTTCGCGGGTGTTGTTAGCAACGCTGCGAATCACGCGTTCGCCATATATGAGCGAATAATCGAAAGACGGAATTGGACTCATGTGGATTCCGCCTAACACCACTGTGCCTCCCTTGCGAATTGCTTTTAGCGCAACGGGAACGAGTTCGCCGGCCGGCGCGAAAATGATGGAGGCATCAAGTTTGACTGGCGGTTCATCCTGAGCATCGCCAACCCAACTGGCGCCCAATTCGTGAGCCAGCGCCTGGTGTCGTTCACGATCGCGAGTGCATACGTAAACTTCTGCCCCACGCGCCCGCGCCAGTTGAATGCAGACGTGCCCAGCGGCTCCAAAGCCGTAGAGTCCAAGTCGTGCACCTTTCCATTCATCCAAACCAAGCCCGGTCAGACGCAAGCAGCGATAGCCGATTATGCCGGCGCAGAGCAGTGGCGCTGCCTGAATATCATCGAAGTTGTCAGGTAGGCGGTAAGTGAAGGCGGCCAGCGCGACTGCGTATTCTGCATAGCCACCGTCGACAGTCCATCCAGTAAACATTGCCTGTTCACATAGATTCTCATGTCCGGATACGCAGAACTTACACACACCGCAGGTGCGATTGAGCCAGGCGACTCCCACTCGATCGCCGATTGCAAAACTTTTCACTGCTGCCCCGAGAGCAGATACGCGACCCACAATTTGATGCCCGGGAATTAATGGCGAACGACGAACGGGTAACTCGCCTTCGACGACATGCAGGTCCGTGCGGCAGACGCCGCAGGCCGCGACTCGCAACAGTAATTCACCGTCGCCAGGAACCGGATCAGGCACGTCTGAACTTACAAGCGGATGCCTGTCGATTGACGCCGGTTGATTGAGAACCCAGGCTTTCATCTGTTCGCGCGGCTCGCACTTTTTGTAGCGGGTATAAGGGAACCGATCATCGAATTGTGCTGCACTTGCCAGCTATTGAGCCAGGCGCAGAAAGAAGGGAGCGGCTGAGAGTAATGTACCGAGGGCTACACCAATCGCGCCCCTCCGTTGCGACAATGCACGCACAATCAATGCAATGCCTAGTCCCGCCTGGCATAGTCCGATCCATCCTACACTCGTGGCCAACCCATGCCACCATTCATCCGGTAAATGTTGGAAATCGAGCATCAGCATGAACATCCAAATCACCAGGAGACATGTTAGCGGAACCCACGAAATGGCGATGTACGCCTTGTTAGCGCCATAGAATGTTGTAAGCACCACATAAGCAAACAGCATCGAAGGCAGCAGCACCAATCCAATAAAGAGTCCTGAAGGCATGGCGTTACCTTTTCATCACATGACGCTTGCGCCGGCCACCGAAGTTTTACCGGGGAATGGCAACTCCTGTTCAAATGGCGGCATTACACCCAGCCGCTTTTCTTCATCGGCAATCACTAGTTGAGTCTTGATAGCGACATCCGGATTTAGCGAGATAGAGGTGATGCCTTGTTCTACCAGCCAGCGCGCAAATTCCGGAAAGTCCGACGGCGCCTGGCCGCAAATGCCGATTGGTTTTCCGGCACGGTGGGCCTCGTCGATTACCTCTGAAATTAAATTGAGTACAGCCCGATCGTTTTCGTCAAACAAATGCGAGACGGTACCGGAGTCGCGATCAATACCTAGAATCAGTTGCGTCAGATCGTTTGACCCGATTGAGTAGCCATCGAAGACCCTTAGAAACTCTTCTGCTCTTGCGACATTGGAAGGAAGCTCACACATTGCGTAGATTTCGAGTCCGTCGTCGCCTTGCTGTAATCCCTGCTGGGCCATTACCTCAGTTACTCGCTGTCCTTCAGCCACAGTGCGGCAGAAGGGAATCATGATCTTGACATTCGTCAGGCCCATGTCCTTGCGTACTTTCCGCAGCGCCGCGCATTCGAGCGCGAAGCCATCGGCATAGCGCTCGTCGTAGTAACGAGAAGCCCCGCGAAAGCCCAACATCGGATTTTCTTCCTGCGGCTCAAACTCACTGCCGCCCAGCAGACGAGCGTACTCATTGGTTTTGAAGTCGCTGGTGCGAACAATAACCGGCTTCGGATAGAAGGCAGCGGCAATACGGCCTACACCTTCACTGAAGCGGCGCACGAAGAACTCTCGCGGATTTTCAGCTCTAATGATTGCTGCGATTTGTTGTACGACCAGCTGGTCTTTGAGATTTGGATAGTGGGCCAGGGCCATCGGATGAATGCCGATGTGGTTAGTGATTATGAACTCAGTGCGGGCGAGACCCACTCCCGCATTGGGAATAAAAGATAGGTGAAAGGCCTGAGCAGGATCCGCGGTGGTAAGCATCACTTGTGTCCGCGTCTGCGGAACTGTCGCCGCGTCGGTCTTCACGATGTCGAAAATTACGGCTCCCGCGTAGACATGTCCTTCGGATCCTTCCGAACAGGCGATCGTAACTTCATCACCGTCGTGCAGTACCTCGGTGGCATTCCCAGTTCCAACAATGCAGGGAATACCAAACTCGCGAGAGACGATTGCCGCATGAGCGGTGCGTCCGCCCTGGTCTGTAACGATGGCGGCAACGCGCCGCATTACCGGTTCCCAATCGGGATCGGTGAGTCTGGCAACCAGGACGTCGCCTGCCGCTACCTTCTGTAGTTCTCCCGCTTCGCGCACAATTCGTACGCGACCTGTCCCGATCTTTTCCCCGACCGCTTGTCCCTTTACGAGAGGCAGCCCGTGCTCACCCTTCAAGCGATAAACTTCCGCCAGCACGGTTCTCGGTTTTCTTGAATGAACAGTTTCCGGGCGCGCTTGAACGATGTACAACTCGCCGCTGATGCCATCCTTGGCCCACTCAACATCCATTGGCTGCGAGTGGCCGGCAAGTTCCGAATAGTGATCTTCAATCAAACATGCCCAACGAGATAGCTTGAGAACCTCGTCGTCAGTTAGTGAGAACTTAGCGCGTTCAGTTAACGGCGTAGGTTCGTTGCGCGTGGTGCGCGTGCCGTCGCCATAAACCAGGCGCACTTCCTTCGTTCCAAGTTGCCGCCCGATTATTGAGCGATAACCCTGCTTCAAAGTCGGTTTGAAGACTGTCCATTCGTCAGGTGTAACGACCCCCTGAACGACAAACTCACCCAGGCCGTACGAGCTGCTTACCAGTACAACGTCGCGAAAGCCGGACTCAGTATCAAGGGTAAAAATCACTCCGGCGCTGGCTTTGTCGGAACGGACCATCGGCTGAACACCTACCGAGATGGCAACCTGCAACTGATCGTAACCAAGGCGCGCACGGTAACTGATGGCGCGATCGGTAAAGAGGGAGGCAAAGCATTGATGAATCGCGCGCAACAAAGCTTCAGGCCCCCGAATGTTCAGGAATGTCTCGGCCGCTCCCGCAAAAGAAGCTTCCGGCAGATCTTCTGCGGTAGCAGAGGAGCGCACGGCTAGTTCGGGCTCATGCCCCACGTGTTCGCAAAGTTGGTAATACGCAGTGATCACGGCCGTCCGGAGTTCATCAGGTAACGGCATATCGAGGACCGCGGCGCGGGCCGCATGTCCGCGCCTTCGTAACTCATCTACGTCTTCGGGATCAAAATCCGATAGCAGGGAGCGCAACTCGTACTCGAGTTCGTCCTGGGCCAACATTGCACGGTACGCATCGGCTGTGGTCGCAAAGCCATCAAGCGCGCCTATTCCTTTCGATTTCAGCGAGTTATACAGCTCGCCTAACGAAGCGTTCTTACCGCCGACTCGCGGGACATCCTGCAAAGTAATATCGCTGAAAGCCAAAGTGTAAATAAGCTTGTGTTTCATCTTCGTAACCTCATTTGGGGTGATTGCCGATTGCCAGGACGAATATATGCATCGTGATGCTGGACAGTGTTGAAAACAGCAATGTTTATGCCGACCGCACAAAGGGAAAAACGCGGCGCCTGTTGCAAGAATCGGGCTCTTTTTGTTTTACCGGCGTGTGTCCTGAGCGCGTTTCCACGCAATGCAATGCGCAAGTTTCCTCAAAAAAGCTGGGCCAACAGCGCTTTAAAACCGAGTTTCTCAGCAAAGACGAACGGCACGTTCATTGCGATCAAAAGGCATCGGAAAAAGAGGCGCGAAGTGTGCTCGGTGGTGTGGACTGCAGAGAGTTCAGACGGACGGATTAGTTTCTTTGAAAGAGCGAGGAGATAGCCATGAAAGTAAAAGAAGTGATGAATCCAGATCCCAAGACGATTTGGATTACGGAAAGTTTGGCCGACGCGGCGAGGTCGATGTGGCAAAACGACTGCGGAATATTGCCAATCATTAAAGACGGTCGAAAAGTAGTCGGCATGATTACCGATCGCGACATCTGCATGGGTACGGCGATGATGGATACCAATCCCTCCAGCATCTCCGTCGAGCAGGTGATGAGCGGAAAGGTATTCACTGCCGAACCGGACCAGGACGTCGAAGAAGCGCTGGAAATGATGAAGGCGCATAAAGTTCGGCGGCTGCCGGTCGTAACTGCTGAAGGCGAGCTGGCCGGTATTTTGTCGATGAATGACATTGTGCTCAAGGCCAAAGGAAGTAACGGTAAAGCGCAGATCAAATATGCAGATGTCGTCGAGACTTACCAGGCGATATGTCAGCATCCTTTGCCGATGACGACGGCGGCCGCGCCCACAACCTAACCCAGGTTGATTCAGGGCCTGCTCGTTTGATTATGGACCAGTCCAGACGGTCCGGTAGGAGGATTTATGTTGCAAAAGAAAAGTGACCATGAACTCGCGCAGCGAATAATGCGCGAATTGAAATGGGATTCGCGGATCGAGTGGGCCGCGATCAATGTGCAGGTGAACGATGCGGTAGCGACGCTGACGGGGACAGTGTCCAGCTACGCTAAAAAGGTCGCCGCGCAGGAAGCGGCCCACCGAGTTGTCGGTATTCTCGATGTCGCAAATGACATTGAAGTCAAAGCGATCGATCGCTTTGCGCGAACGGACACTCAAATCGCGAGTGCCGTTCGTAATGCGCTCGAGTGGGATGCGTTAGTTCCCAATGAGTTGATCCAGTCAACCGTAAGTAACGGCTGGGTGACACTTGAAGGGGACGTCGACTATTGGCGCGAACGTGAAGACGCTGAACGCGCCATTCTGCGGCTGGCCGGCGTGGTGGGAGTCACCAACCAGATCACCATTCGCAAGCGTCCTGTCGATCCGAATGAACTACGCGAACATATTGAATATGCGCTGGAACGTCGCGCCGATCGCGAAGCGGAACGACTGCGCGTCGATGTCCATGATGGCGCCGTGGACCTGTGGGGCCGGGTGCATTCCTGGCAGGAAAAACGGGCCGTAGTTGGCTCGATCAGTCACGCACCGGGCGTGACTGATGTGAAGGATCATTTGCGGATTGATCCTTATTTTTAAATCTAATTTGCTATTAAATGAAAGAGGAAAAGACGATGAAGAAAGAAGAGAAAAAAGAAGGTATGGAATTGGCGCGAAAGACTCCGGAGCAATTCAATCCGTTGAGCCTGGTGCGCCGTTTCACAAATGACATGGAACGCCTGTTCGAAGATTTTGAGGGATATCGTTTCCCACTCTTCTTCGGCAAGGATTTTGATCCATTCCCGATGGAGCTTGAAAAGATCGAATGGCTGCCGCCAGTCGAAGTGCTTAAGAAAGACGGGCATCTCCTGGTGCGGGCGGACCTTCCGGGCATGACGAAAGATGATGTGAAAGTCGAATTGACTAACGACATGCTCATGCTTTCCGGGGAACGGAAGCAGGAGAAGGAAGAGAAGCACGAGGGCTTCTATCGCAGCGAGCGGAGTTATGGCAATTTCTATCGCCAGATTCCGTTGCCGGAAGGCGTGAAGACCGAAAACGCTCATGCGGTGTTCCACAATGGCGTGCTGGAAATTACGATGCCGGCGCCCAAAACGGAACCACGCACGCGCAAACTCGAAATCAAAGAAGGACCAGTAGCGAAAGCAATGAAAGCGACCGCGTAAGCGGAGCGTCGCGCAGGGGCTGTCCAGCGTTCACACAGAAGTGAGGCTGGACAGCCACTCGGCGATTCGTCGCTCCACTTTATTTGACTAGCGAGCATTGGGTCAGGTGAACGACTTTCAACGATCGTCAAAAAGGAGACTCAATGCGCAGCAAGACCGATAGTGAAATCGAGCAAAGGGTTTTGAAAGAGTTGCGGGTGAATGACAATGTCGGCTCCGCGGAGATTTGCGTCTTTGCTTCAAATGGAGTCGTAAGGCTAAGCGGCACCGTCCCCGGCTACAGAAACAAATCAGCGGCGGAAGCAGCAGCCTATCGAGCCGATGAAATTCACGGTGTAATTAACGACGTTCGGATCAAACCTGATCTTACGACCATCGATAAACGATTCGCGCGTCGAGGGAAAAGTGCACGATTCCCCTGGGCCGAGGCAGGACAAGTTAGACCATGTTTGTAGGATGCCGAAGCGAAGGCTGATTCTCGCCAGCCCAGCTTTGACGAAGGAGCTGTTACAGTGATCAGCAAGAATAAGTTGGGCATCGTGGTAGGTTCATTGTTGGGATTGTGGCATCTTACCTGGTCTTTGCTTGTCGCTTCGGGAATTGCTCAATGGCTCATCGATTGGGTCTTTCGTCTGCACTTCATCAAGCCGCTTTACACCATAACGCCGTTTAGACTGAGCCTAGCAATCGCGCTAATCCTTATTACCTCAGTGCTCGGCTACGTCATCGGTTGGGTGCTGGGCGCGATTTGGAACTGGTTGCACACTAACGATCCAGTGCGTGCTTAAAAGGAGTGGAAATGAGACTGAGATCATCATTGAACCCGGAAGAACAGCCTAATGTGATTGAGGGACCCACTCTGTTAAGAAAGGGGCCAAATCAATCAGCCCTGGCTTGTGCCTTCTGCAATCGCACTTTCTATGTCGATGACGTGATATTCCACCAGGCGATCACCGCATTGGCTGAGGGACTTGATAATCCTTTTTGCTGCGATGAATGTGAGGCCGATGGCGAAGAACTGGCGCACTGAGCCTCAGGCGGATTGAGCGGCCGTCGGAAAGTTGCCCTAACAACCAGCACCTTCATCACATCCCGTACCGTCGCGGGTGATTGTGTAGTTTCGATGTTGAACTGCGCACTATTACTCAACTCTCGCGGGCATACCTCAAAATCACCTTTCGAAACGTAGTCTCTGGCTGGTATGAGGCTTGCGAATTCACGTTAGCAAAGGGAGGGATAGTCCGCTTTTTCGACTATCGAACGACCATGAAATTGCTAATAGCCTATGACGGTTCTGAATGTGCCGAATCCGCGCTTGATGATCTGACGCATGCCGGTTTACCGGCGAAGGGCGAAGCGCTCGTCATGAGTGTAGCCGAAGTTTGGCTGCCGCCGCCGCCGCCCTCTGCCGAGGAGATTGTGCAGTTAGCAGTTGACGTAAAGGGCCCAATGGGTCTCGAGCGCAAGTATATGGCTGCGTCTCAAGGTGTTGTCGAAGCGGATAGGATGGCACAAAAAGCGGCCGCGCGTTTCCAGGCTAACTTTCCTCATTGGAAGGTCAAACACGAAAGTAGCTGGGGCTCTCCCAACGTCGAGTTGTTCTTGAAAGCGGAGGAATGGAAAGCGGATCTAATCGTTACCGGCTCACATGGACGTTCAGCGTTGGGCCGCGTCTTTCTCGGCAGTATCTCGCAGTGGCTGCTTAATGAAGCGAAATGTTCGGTACGAATTGCGCGCGGGCACGTCGACGAGCCCGACTTTCCCGTTCGTGTAATAGTCGGCGTGGACGGCTCGCGAAACGCGAACGCAGCAGTGAATGAAATTGGCAGGCGCAATTGGCCGGCGAGAAGTGAATTTCGGACGGTGGCAGTCAATCAACCGCTCGAGCCCACGGTTATCGGCGGGTTGGTTCCTCCCATCAAACGAACCGTTGACGAATGCAATGCCGAAGACAGAAAAGCAACGTTGCGGCTTGCTAATGCGGCGGCAAAACGTCTTGTCGCCAAGGGACTGCGCGCTGAGGCGGTGGCCATAAACGGAGAACCAAAACGCGCGCTGGTCGAGCTTGCAGAAGAATGGCGAGCGGACTGCATTTTTCTCGGAGCGACTGGTTTGAGTAATCGTGTTGAGAGATTCCTATTGGGCAGTGTCGCCGGCGCTGTAGCCGCACGCGCTCATTGTTCGGTTGAAATTGTGCGCACCAGAAAACGGAAACATAAAACGAATGGGAACGGAAACTAAAAATCCAGTCGCGGTGGAGTTTCGCAACGTATCGCTAAGCTTCGATGAGAAGAAAGTCTTGAGCGATATTGATCTCAAGCTGGGACGCGGCGAAATGATTTTCATCACCGGCGTTTCGGGCTCAGGCAAGTCGGTACTGCTGCGGCTGGCGATAGCGTTGGAGTCTCCCAGCAGCGGGCAAATACTCGTCGAAGGACGCGATCTGGCATTGCTGGATGAAGCAGAGTTGCTTGATGTGCGAGGGAATCGCATGGGCATTGTTTTTCAGGAGGACTCTCTCTTCACCGGACTGACGGTGTACGACAACGTGGCTTACCGGTTGGTGGAGCACGGAGTTGGGGAAGAGGAGATCGAAAAAGCTGTACGAGATGTGCTGCAATTCGTGGGATTAGAGCGCGATGCGGAAAAGCTACCTGCAGAGCTATCCGGTGGCATGCGTCGCCGTCTCGAAATTGCAAGGGCGCTGGTTGGCTGGCCATCAATAATGCTTTTTGATGAACCTGCATCGGGTTTGGATCCGCTTACCGCCATTCAAGTGCTGGATCTGATTATTCGCGCCCGCGACATATATGGCATCTCCTCGTTATACGTAACAAAAAAATTGGACGAGATTCCTTACTTAGCGACACATCGAGCGAGGCTTTCGGAGGATGGTGTGGTGATTGAGGACGCAGATTCTCAATCAGCGCCCACAACCAGTGTCGTAGTGCTTGACCGCGGACAGATTGTTTTCAGGGGAAGCGTTGCCGAATTCGAAGCGAGTTCTTTGCCCGCCGTTACGATGCTCACGAAAGCGGATAATGGAATGGTCATGTCCGATTTTGCACCGTCGGATCCCTGGGACAAGACTCGCCGTCCAGCTGAGAAGATTCTGTAACGGTATGAGTCTCCCCAGCTGCTCGTTTGAGTCAGCAGGTGAGGCGGCGAAGAGGAGTTGCAATGAAGATACTCATAGCGGTGGATGGCTCGAAATGCAGTGATGCTGCGATCAGTGAAGTTCTCAAGCGGCCCTGGCCGCCAAAGACAGAAGTAAGAGCCATTACGGCATTTGAAGTGCCCATCATGGTCGGCATTGAACCCTGGGCTGCGACGCCAAACTACTTTAATCAATTGGAAAAAGCTGTCCGTGATGGCGCGAGGGCTACGGTCAATGCAGCTTTGGAGAAATTGAAACCCATTGCCAGTGAAACTTTGGAGGTCAGCGGCGAAGTTATCGAGGGATCTCCGGCGCAATCGATCGTTGAAGAGGCTGAACGTTGGGGCGCCGATCTTATTGTTATGGGCTCGCGTGGATTGGGTACCTGGAACCGGCTGTTGCTGGGTTCGGTGTCGAGTAACGTGGTCCATCACGCGAAGTGCTCAGTTGAGATTGTTCGTTGAACCACAAACTGACTAACGCGACTGGTCCATCAACGCGCGAACGAATACAAAGCCATGCAAACCATTTTAAGTACGTTAGTAACTGACCTGCAGGGCGGTTCGATCTTGTCTTTCTGTGCCTGGATCTTTATCGGCGGGATAATTGGTTTCATTGGTAGCAAAGTCATTAACAAGACAGGCCATGGCCTCGTTCGCGATGTGCTTTTGAGTATCTTCGGGGCCCTCTTTGGCGGCTTTCTTGCGAATCTGCTCGGTAGGAGTCAGACCGCCGGTTTCGATCGTTATAGCCTGTTCGTAGCGGCCGTCGGCGGTTTCGTGTTCTTGATTACTTACCACGGAATGCTTCGCCGCCGTTTCATGCGGCCGCAACACGATCGTCGAAACGACACAACTGAACGAAGAGACGGCAGAGCGGACGTCACAAGTTATAAGTCACGAATTTGATTAGGATGAAAATTGAGACGACGCTGGTGGGGTAAATCAACGGCGGTCAAAATCATTGAGATGGAGGCGCACCAATTATGATGCAATACAAAAATGTCGAACAGTCGGCTTTAGAGAACAATAACTTCCGGAAAGTCCTCTTCACCAACAAACATTCTCAGGTGGTCTTGATGAGTGTTTCTCCGGGCGAGGACATTGGCCGCGAAGTCCACAAGAGCGTTGACCAGGTCCTCGTTTTTGTTAAAGGCGCAGGACGAGCCGAAATCGGAGGCGAAGCGCACGACATCAGCGCTGGCGATATGTTTGCTGTTCCGGCCGGAACGGAACATGACTTCATAAACACCGGTAATGAAGTTTTGAAACTGTTCACTGTTTACTCACCACCAGAACATCCGGACGGTGTGGTACATGCCACGAAAGCAGATGCTCTCGCGCATCCCGAAGAGTAAAAGCTCGCAGGTTCGGACTCGCGCAACAGAGGTGGCTAATCGCCAACTCTACGAATCGCGTATTTATTCAACTCGGCCATCAGTCTGGCCGCCGCCGCCGGTGGCTTGACACTTCCCATCACTACATCTTTGTTCGACATTGGCCTGCCGTACATGTCCTTATTGGCATCGTCGTCGGGCCGCAAGGTGGCGCCGTCAAGCGACACGCCGGCGAATAATCCGCGCGATCGTGAGTAGCTGAGAAGCTCAGCGTGAAGCTGCGCGTCTGTCTTAGCAGAAGAGGTACGGCCTACTGGACCAGCCGCTACCGAAGCATCGCCACCAACCGTGAACTTGCTCGAGAGAAGTTTCTCGATAGCGCTCTCATTCATAAGCAGCATTATGACGTCGGTTTCCGATCCTCCAATTTGAAACCCCACACTGCCGCCTTCGACTTTCACTCCGGCGGGCGCCGACCAGCCGCGTCCGTTTCTGTTCCGGCAAAGGATAAAGCCCCGGCCGTACTTTGCCCCCAGGATGAAGGCGCCTTTCTTCACGTTCGGCACGATAACGGCGCAAGCTGCCTTGTCCAGGAGATCGTGCGGTATGCCTTTGTCGGGCGCAGCCATGATGTCTCTCATGACGTCAGCTGCAGCGTTAAGCCGCTTGGTGGTCTCGTCATCGCCTTTCGGACTAGCGGTTGACTTGTTCACCCAAGGTCCGAAACTCATTACCAGGGCGACCACGGCGGCCGCTAGCATTAACTTTTTGAATTTCATCTTTCTCCTCCTAATTCAATTCCCTGGGGTGTAATAGCTTGTTCAGCCATCCGCGTTCAATTGCGGGCGGTTGCTCCCCATTGACCGCTTCGCTTACATCCGCGGTGGCGCGGTGGCCCGTCATGCTATCGACGTGTATTCGATAGAAAATGGGAACCAGGGAATGTGGCTGGTCACGATGCGCTTGCGACATATAAGCAGGCTCCCACCACATCGCACGCTTCTGTAAAAACTCATAAGCGTGGGCCCGCGCCTCGAAATATTCGGGCGTGTCCGGTAGTTCCTCGTATCTGCCGAAAATAATAATGCTTGTCCACTGCTGATCACTAATTATTTCGTCAACTTCCAGGCACACCAAAGGATTGGAACGCATCCACTCGACCTTTTGCCCGAGGGTTGTGAATCCGTAGATATAGGTGTCATTGAAATTAAAATGGACCGGAACAACATAAGGCTGATTGTCCCGCGCGCACCCGAGCCGGCCCACGCTGGCACGCTTTAGAACCTGCCGACACTCCTGGTAGCTCAACTCGTGAATAAACACGCCCCGACCCTCCGCCATCATAAGACTCAATTGATCTAGAAAGCGGCAATCTGTGTTCCGCCAACAACCAGTATTTTGGAGCCCAATGGGGTTAGCGACGGCGCTCAACGGCGAGTTTTTTGCGGAAACTTACACAACCTATTGCGTCAAAGCTCGCGGCTTCCTGCGGCGGGCCTTTAAACCGAAATTTACCTTTCTAAAACCAGCCAATTTACTAAGTTTTCCCGCGTCACTTAACCGCCAGGAACGCTGTCGGAAGGCATGGGCATTGCTGTTTCAAATGGGGGAAAGTGAGTGTGCTGAGATGCCTGCTAAAAGAAAATATACCAATGCGACCTTTACCAAACGCGTGGACCATGAGGCGGGCCGCCATCGGACATTGCGCGCGCCGAGCGAGCCTGCCGTTTGCGAAGGCTGTGGCGCTATATACGCAAACCGGCGCTGGACCACATCGTCTGCCGCGCGAGCTACTGAGCGCCACGATCATTGGCGTCCCGCCGAAATAACCGTTTGCCCCGCCTGCGCCCAGATTCGCACTGGGGAACCGCGCGGATTTGTTTTTGTGGACGGAGCATTTTTCGAAAAACACAATGAAGAAATTCAACAGCTTCTCTTCAACGAGAGCGAACGCGCTGCCGAAGACAATCCGCTAGCTCGGATTATGGAAACCAAACGGGGTGAGGGCCATCAGCTTACTGTTACTACGACCACAGAACACCTGGCACAACGGTTGGGCCATGCGCTGGAAAAGGCCTTTGGCGGCTCGGCTGATTACGATTTCTCGCACGAGAACAAATTGGCGCGGGTCAGTTGGCAGCGGGAGTGAACTCCCAGTCGCGTCTTTTGTGACAGACGGGTGGCGAAGTGAAGACAATGACAGCAACAGCAGCAACGGTGGCAAAGGGCGACACCGAAGTTCTTATCGACGCCGGATCAGTTCAGCTTGCCGGCGAGCTACGAGTGCCCGAAGAAGCAACCGGAGTAGTTTTGTTTGCTCACGGCAGCGGCAGCAGCCGTCACAGTCCGCGGAACCAGTATGTCGCCAAGGTAATAAGAGAGGCCGGCGTCGGAACTTTGCTTTTCGATTTGCTCACGCGTGATGAAGAGAGAATTGACAACTACACGCGCGAGTATCGCTTTGACATTCCCTTACTTGCAGAGCGGCTGGTGGCCGCAACCAAGTGGCTTGCCGCGAAACCAGAAACCAGTAAATTGCGGCCCGGTTATTTCGGAGCGAGCACCGGAGGCGGTGCGGCGCTAATAGCCGCAGCCACAATTGGGCAACAAATCGGCGCTGTGGTTTCTCGCGGCGGGCGACCCGACTTAGCCGGTGAAGCATTGCGACAAGTGGAAGCACCCACGCTATTGATAGTCGGCGGTCTCGATGGACCAGTCATTGCCATGAATGAGGATGCTTTTACGCAACTTCGCTGTGTTAAGGAACTTAAGATCATAGCGGGCGCGACACACTTGTTTGAGGAACCAGGCAAGCTGGAAACGGCTGCCAGTTTCGCTGCGGCGTGGTTTCGAAAATACCTGCAATGACGAGAGGTTTGAGCAATGCAGTTGGCAGATAGAGTTAGTGCAGGCCAGGCACTGGCGAAAAAGCTGGCGAGCTACGCTAACCGTTCCGATGTAATCGTTCTTGCGCTGCCGCGCGGCGGCGTACCGGTCGCTTATGAAGTGGCGCGAGCGCTCAACGCCCCGCTCGACGTTTTTATAGTTCGGAAACTGGGCGTGCCCGGTTATGAGGAACTGGCAATGGGCGCCCTGGCGACCGGAAACGTGCGCGTCCTGAACGAAAAGCTCATTACCGATTTAGGCATTAAAAGTGAATGGGTGGATCAGGTTATCGCGCGTGAACAACGCGAACTCGCCCGGCGCGATGCTCTATATCGCGGGGGCTCTAAACCGCTTTCGGTGCAGGGCCGCACCGTTATCGTTGTGGACGATGGATTGGCTACCGGTTCGACGATGCGCGCGGCAGTCACTGCTTTAAAGAAAGCAGGCCCCAAAGAAATTATTGTGGCTGCTCCGGTCGCGGCGCGCGAAACATGTGAATCCTTCAATGAGGATTTTAATTCCACCTGCGTGTGTGTCATGAGTCCGGAGCCGTTCGCTGGAGTAGGCCGGTGGTACCGCGACTTTTCGCAAACGACCGACGAAGAGGTTTGCTACTTACTGAAACGGGCCAGGCAGTTGCCACACCAGCGGGTCGCCTAAATTCCATGTTAACTGAAACCACCAACCTACTGACTGATGTTGTCCACGAAGCCGCACATCCGCTCGTCGGCGACATCACTGATTACGATCCCTTAATCCAATTAGTCGGCGATGCTTCGCTGGTGCTGATTGGTGAAGCGTCACATGGTACGCATGAGTTCTACCGCGAGCGGGCGCAAATAACGAAGAGACTGATAAAAGAAAAAGGCTTTACTGCGGTCGCAGTCGAAGCAGATTGGCCTGATGCGTATCGCATCAATCGGTACGTCCGTGGTGTGAGCCGGGATGCAGACGCCAGCGAAGCACTCAGAGGTTTCAAGAGATTTCCGGCGTGGATGTGGCGCAATGCTGATGTGCTGGACTTCGTCGGTTGGCTTCGCACTCATAATGACGAGCTTCCAGACAACGCACCGAGAGTCGGATTCTACGGACTCGATCTCTACAGCTTGCATACCTCGATTGAGGCAGTTCTCGATTATCTCGACAAGATCGATCGCGGGGCCGCGCGCCATGCACGCAACCGTTACGCCTGTTTTGATCATTTTGGAAAAGACGAACAGGCCTATGGTTATGCGACAGGCATGGGTATCGCAGAATCCTGCGAAGACGAGGTAGTTACCCAACTGCTGGAGTTGCAACGCCGTGGCGCCGAATATGCCAATCGCGATGGGCGCGTCGCAGCGGATTCATACTTCTACGCCGCACAGAACGCGCGCCTGGTGATGAACGCCGAGAGATATTATCGCTCGATGTTTCGAGGGCGTATTTCGTCGTGGAACCTGCGAGATGCACACATGGCAGATACGCTTGAGTCACTGCGTTCGTTTCTCGGCAACACCAGGGGATCCGCGAAGATCGTCGTCTGGGAACACAATTCACATCTGGGTGACGCTCGAGCAACTCGCATGGGAGAAGAAGGCGAGTGGAACGTTGGCCAACTGGTTCGCGAGCGCCATGGTACAGATGCGGTTCTCATCGGGCTGACAACGCACTCGGGAACAGTGACGGCGGCGTCGAACTGGGACGGTCCTGCAGAACGCAAGGTTGTTCGACCGGCGTTACCGGGTAGTTATGAAGAACTATTTCATGAGGTCCAAATCCCACGCTTTCTCGTGACCTTCCGCCACTCAGATCATGCGACGGCGGCGCTTTGCGAGCCACGACTCGAAAGAGCTATTGGCGTCATATATCGACCCGAAACGGAACGTGCGAGTCACTATTTTCGCGCTCGCTTAGCAGAACAATTTAACGCGGTGGTCCATTTTGATGAGACGCGCGCCGTTGAACCGCTCGAGCGCAGCACTGAATGGGAGGCCGGCGAAGTGCCGGAAACCTTCCCAACCGGAATCTAAGAGGAGAGTTCAATTATGAAAACGAAAGAAATCCCAAAAACCGAATGGCCGAAGTTCTTTGACTCCTTCACTCGTCAGCACGAAGGCTGGCTGGTGAATCTCGAGATCTTCGGATCGGAAATCGGCGCGCAAATAGCAGAGCGTCAATTGACTCTGGAAGGAATAACCGATGAAAGGAACGGGACGGAAGGCAACACAATCATAATCACGATGGGTGCGAAGCCCAACGATCATATTACCCATTCCATCACTTACCCGACTGGAGTCAGTCTCGAGCAAACGGATGAAGGCGCCGACATGGCGCTGGAAATTAAAGGCAAAGACGGAGCCACAGCGCTGCTGCGCTTCCGCTCGGCAGTCATGCCGGAGATGGTCGATGCGATCGCCACGTGAAAATTTGCAGTCCGATTCCGCCCTCTTCGGGCAACCGAAGGTCGCGGTCGATCCTGAAGATCAGCGTAAGAAGGTCATTCGCATATGGATAATACTTTTGGCTATTGCTGCTGTGTTTCTGGCTTGTCCTCAAGCAGCCGGTGGCAAGGAACGGTCACGAGAGCAGATAGGAGTCAAGGAGCGGCTTGCAGCAGAACGACGTCTTTGGGAACTAGGTTATTGGGCCGGACCAATTGACGGCAAATTTGATGTGGCCTCACGGCATGCACTGGTTGCATTTCAGAAAGTCGAAAGACGTCCCCGTACCGGAGTCCTTACCTGGGGAGAACTAAGGGCACTGGAAAACGCCAGCCGTCCATTGACACGGCAAACGGAATTTGTTCACGTCGAAATTGATCTTACCCGGCAGGTTTTGTTTCTTATCGATGAGGGCGGCACCGTCACCCGGATTCTGCCTATCTCAAGTGGCAACGGCGAGCTATATAGAGACCGCGGCCAACTGCATCGCGCACACACGCCGACAGGAAGTTTCAAGGTTTTGCGAAAGATCAATGGCTGGCGCGTGAGCACCCTCGGACTTCTTTATTATCCAA
This sequence comes from Pyrinomonadaceae bacterium, assembly GCA_036265575.1. GTDB lineage: Bacteria > Acidobacteriota > Blastocatellia > Pyrinomonadales > Pyrinomonadaceae > PSRF01. Next base: position 1,891 of record DATAOU010000068.1, on the reverse strand, counting down.
GTTACATCGTAAACGGAATTGCAATACACGGAAGTCTGTCGATACCTCCCTATCCTGATAGTCACGGCTGCATTCGCGTTCCGATATACGCGGCGAAAGAGCTGAGCGGTATGTTGCCGGTGGGTACGGAAGTGATTGTTTACCGATCGGAAGACGACGCGGCAGAAAAATTAGCAATTAGGAACCAGGACTCAAACAAACAAGGGAATTCTAAATCACCCGGTAGCGAGCGATAAAATAAAATGACTCTCAGCAAAACAAAACTTGTCGAGCCTGATTTCAGCGAGCCGGCGGATTCCGTTTCACTCGTTCCAACGGGATCTAAGGTTCCGGTTCGCCGCGATCACGCAAAAGTTTTTCTTCGTGAGTTCGCGCGGGAATTGATACGGGAAATTAGTACTACAACCAAAATTCTCACCCTTGCCGGAGTCGTTCTGCTCGCCAGCGGCTTGCTCTACCTGGGACGGGCCGGGTTGCTGCGTTACAGAGCGCAATCGCAACAGAGTCTGAGTCGGGCGGAAGGTTTGAAAAACCGTATTGATGAACAGGAAAAGCTCCTTGGCAATTTGAATGAGCGGACGAACCAAACAAGCGAACAGCTCTCGAACTTGATGAAAACTAGAAGTGAACCCACCTCAAGCAGGCCCTCAGTTCTCACCGCTTTGTCATTGCCTAACACGCTTTGGAATTCATACAGCAATGGTACGTGCCTCATTGCCGGGACTTATCGATTGTTGGATCGTCCGACCGGTCTGCCGCTTAGGTATCCCGATAGCGAGATGAGTGATGAGGAGCGCTTGCTCGTGGTTGGCACCGAGGTTCCGCTAACGGCAGATGGAAAGGGTAAGATCTTTGAGCTGGAATTTTTGGGTACTGGGTTTTACGTTGGTGATGGTTACGTATTAACGAACCGTCATATTGCCGGCCAACCCTGGGAGGCGGACGAGCGAGCGCAGTATTTCATTTCCCGAACCGGCGCTGTTCCTCATTTGGAAAAGTTGCAGGCATTTTTCCCGGGCCATCTGCAGCCCGTTGATCTAAGTGTCAAGACAACTTCTGCCAATGACGACGTAGCGGTTTGTAAGCTTCACGCAGTACCGGCAAACGTTCCCGCGCTTCCCCTGGATCTGCGGCCGGGCGCGACTCAGATAGGACAAGCCGTGGTGATGATGGGATACCCAACTGGACCAAACCGGCTATTGGCCCTTTTGCCGGAAGCAGAGGCGACCGGAGTTCAGAACAAGTATGGCGGCTCGCTCTTCACTCTGCTGGATCAACTTGCGAGGCGCAAACTCATCAGGCCGCTGACAACCCAGGGGCACATTACCGATTTGTACAAAAACCGCATCGTGTTTGATGCGAGCACGAGCGCGGGTGCTTCGGGGACGCCGATGTTAGGCGAGTCAGGTGAGGTCGTCGGGATCACATTCGCAGTTTTGATTGATGACCGCGCATCGAACTTTGCGGTTCCTATCGCGGCCGGCGTCAAAGCGTTGCGGCAGGCGGGCTGGAAACCAAAGAGCAACGAAAAGTCGTGATTCAATATAAAGAATTTGCGACTTCAAAAAAACCGTTACAGCCTGTTCGGGTATTGGCATAATTTAATTAAGCAAGCTTTGCCGAAAAACCATTGGCGCAGTGGCGAGACGAGAACAAATATCGTGCTGGTGTCAGAACTCTACCTTGTCGTGGGTCGACGAATACAGAACCGGGAGCGGTAGCGACCGGGTCATTCACTCAACGCGGGAATTCAATCGCTCGGGTATTTTGTACACACTAAAACCCTCCAGTTTAACAACGCCTGGTTCGCGTACTGCGGACCCACAATGTTGAATTCTAGACCCGGTCGCTCTGTATTCGTCGACCCACAATATGCCAGTCCACAGCCTGG